>JAKORL010000027.1 GCA_029777855.1 Pseudomonadota bacterium | reverse complement strand
CAATCCCAGCTGCACGTCAGCAAAGCTTAGGGGTTCCATTCGTAGATATTATCGTCAATGGCATCCGAAATTCTGGTAGTGTGGCACCGAAGATTAATGGGCGCAGTCAGTGCACTGACAGCAATGGAGCAACAACACCTAATTGCCCAATCCCATTGCCTGCCTGTGTAGGTACTGCTCAGCCTCCTACTTGTAACCCCTACTAAGAATACAGCTAGGGGTCAGATCTTTGCTTGATGCATAGCCAATTCATTGCTTATACGGTAGTGTGTTTTTTAAATGATTCTCTATCATTTTGCACTATGACTAGACCACTGCGAATAGAATATCCCAGCGCCTGGCATCACGTAATGAATCGTGGTGCTTGTCGACAACCAGTTTTTAAACTTCGGCATCACTTTGAATTATTCTTAACACTCCTTGAAGAAATTTCCCTTAAATTCCAAATCGAAGTCCATTCTTATTGCCTAATGGATAATCATTATAAAAAGTATAAATCTTAGATCTGACACCTTACCCTTACTTCTATCGTGATAGTATTCTTTTCAACACAGAAGAATCAGCATCAGCTTTTACGCACTCACTGCTCAGATGTTGACGCCAAACTCTTGCGCCATCGACGCCGTGATATAAACCAATCATATGACGCGTAATCTGATGTAAGCGCCCACCATTATGTAAATGCTTATCAATATAGGGCAACATGGCTTCTACAATTTCTTCACGGGTAAGAATTTTTGAATCATCTAAATAATATTGTTGATCAACGGGTGATAATAAATACGGATTATAATAAGCGGCCCTACCCAGCATCACGCCATCAACATGCTTCAAATGGGTATCTACAGCTTCTAAGGTTTCTATTCCACCATTAATCACAATGGTCGAATCAGGGAAATCTTTTTTGAGTTGATAAACAACATCGTATTTTAAGGGCGGAATTTCACGATTTTGTCGAGGACTTAATCCTTTTAACCAGGCTTTACGTGCATGGATAATAAATATATTGACGCCACTTTCACTCAGGGTATGAATAAAATCTCGCAGTTCTTCATAGGAATCTTGCTCATCGACCCCGATTCGGGTTTTTATGGTGACAGGAATTTTTACGGCGTCTTTCATTGCCGATAAACAGTCTTTTACGAGTCGAGGCTCTTTCATTAAACAAGCACCGATTTTTCCGGATTGGACACGATCACTGGGGCATCCTGCATTTAAATTTATTTCGTCATAACCCCACTGCTCTCCGATTCGCGCACATTCAGCTAATTTTTCAGGATCACTGCCACCAATTTGTAGAGCAAGCGGTTTTTCAACGGGATCGAAATCCAAGAGATTATTTCTATCTCCGTGTATAATGGCATTTTGCGTGACCATTTCTGTATATAATAATGTATGGCGAGTAATTAATCGGGCAAAATATCGAAAATGACGATCAGTGCATTCCATCATGGGCGCTATAGATATTTTTCGATTTAAAATAGTATTACTCACTCGAAATAGCTTCCATATGTTCTACAATGAGTTGTACCTGACGTCTTTCTTGCCATTCATTGATATCCAATCGATAAGCCAGATGAATTTGATCACAGTGATAATTGGGCCATTTATTATTATCAATATTAAAAGCAATGGCATCTATAAAATTATTATTTGTAGTTTTCAAGGTTAATTTAAGATGTTTTTCTTTGAGCAGTCGCTGTTGAACAACTTCGAATCTACCATCAAAAACAGGCTCAGGAAAATTTTGCCCCCAAGGACCAGCCTCACGCAATAATTCAGCTGTTTTTAAATTTAATTGGGTCGCAGTTAATTCGCCATCGGATAAAATTTGTCCGCGTAATTCGGTATCATTCAAATGTTTGCGGACTTCCTGATCAAATGCAGCAGAAAATTGACTAAAATTTTCACGCGGAATAGTCAAACCCGCTGCCATGGCGTGTCCACCAAATTTAGTTACCAAGCCAGGGTTCTGACTTGCAATAGCATCTAATACGTCACGAATATGCAATCCTGTCACTGACCGTGCAGAGCCTTTTATTTCATTTTCATTGCTTAATGCAAAAGCAATAACCGGCCGATGATGCATTTCCTTAATTCTTGAAGCAAGAATACCAATCACCCCTTGATGCCAATTCTCATCGAAAATACATAATCCTACCGGCAAATTACTACTCATTTTGAATTGCTTCAAATTTTGCATGGCTTGTTCACGCATTCCCCACTCAATTTCTTTTCGTTCATTATTTAGAGTATCTAATTCTTGAGCCAACTCGCGGGCGACAGAAATGTCCGTACTTAATAAACACGCTATACCTTTAGACATATCCGCTAATCGCCCTGCTGCATTTAATCGTGGGCCCACTACAAATCCCAAATCATTTGCCACTAATTTAGAAGGATTTTTTCCCGCTATCTCCAATAAAGCTAAAATTCCGGGTCGAGCAAATCCCCCACGAATTCGTGATAATCCTTGATGAACTAATATTCGATTATTTTGGTCTAATGGCACCACATCAGCGACTGTTCCTAATGCAACTAAATCGAGTAATTCAGCCATATTCGGTTCTGGAATCTCTTGACGTTCAAACCAATTTTGTTCTCTACAATAACTGCGCAGCCCCAACATCACATAAAAGATCACGCCCACACCAGCCATTGCTTTACTCGGAAAAGGATCATTTTTTTGATTAGGGTTGACGATGGCGTCTGCATCAGGCAACTGGTCGCCAGGTAAGTGATGATCGGTGACCACAACTTGCCATCCTCGTGATTTTGCGCTCGCAACACCTTCAATGCTTGAGATTCCATTATCAACAGTAATTAACACATCCGGGTTCTGCTGCGCAGCATACGCCACAATCTCTGGTGTTAATCCGTAACCATACTCAAAGCGATTCGGCACGATATAGGATACCTTCTGCGCACCAAAATGTCGTAATGCCGTCACAGCCAGTGAAGTACTCGTGGCACCATCGGCATCAAAATCGCCCACAATCATAATATGTTTTTTCTGTTCGAGGGCTTGGAAAAGCACCTTCACAGCCTGATCAATCCCGCCTAAGTCTTTGAACGGCAATAGTGCCCGTAAATCACGTTCTAGTTCTCGTACCGAAGTAATACCGCGTGCGGCAAAGATCTGTGCCAACAAAGGGTCTAAACCCTCGCTCTGAGCAAATGATTGTTGCTCTCTTCTCACTATAACCTTATCCAAGTAACCTCCGGCCTATTATCTGCTTTCCACAAAAGAAGAGTAACGAATATCGAACCATTCATCTAGTCTTGACTCTATGATATATTCAGTCTTTTCATTGCATAGGCGGCCAATGATAGACCTACGAAAAGATTCACCGAGCGGTAGCTACCATATACGTGGATATCAGCAAAATAAAGTGCTCATCAATGAGACGTTGTATGAGACCAGCTTGATCGTTTGTAGCCATACTTTAATAGAAAAGTGGCGCCCACAATCACTAGCCGATTTACAAGCTACAGATTGGGGGGCTGTTATAGCACTCAAACCAAAACTGGTTTTACTGGGTACCGGTTCACAATTACAATTTCCTGCAAGCTCCATTTTAGCACCTTTAATCGAAAATAAAATTGGATTTGAAGTTATGGACACTCCAGCAGCTTGTCGAACTTTTTCAATACTTATGGCTGAAGATCGAGAAGTTGTTGCGGCTTTATTAATACCTTGAGGTTCAGAATGTCACAAAAATTAACACTGGTTATGGCTCAATTAAATTTTCTGGTCGGGGACATTGAAGGCAACGCAGCAAAAATAATAGCTCATATTCAACGTGCACGAGATGATTTTAAAGGTGATGTTGTTATTTTCCCTGAGTTAGCCATTACAGGATATCCTCCAGAAGATTTGCTATTAAGACCTGGGCTTTATTCGCGCGTCCGTGATGCTTTAAACAAAATAACACTCCAAGCAACAGGCATTGATGTAATAGTCGGATTTCCCTGGCTCGACGAAGACAATAGTCGATATAATGCGCTTGCACATATTCAGGATCAAAAAATAATCACGTTTTACTATAAACAAGAACTCCCAAATTACAGCGTATTTGACGAAGAGCGATATTTTTCTGCAGGAAATACAGTTGGAATCACAACCATAAAAAATGTTCGAATCGCTTTATCAATCTGTGAGGATTTATGGTTTCCCAGAGTGATGGAAAAAGCAAAATCTGAAAATGCACAATTAATGATTTCAATAAATGCATCTCCATTTGATATGCACAAACGCGAAATTCGTGAAGAAATCATGGCTAAACGGGCACAAGAAGGCAATATGCCAATCGTTTATGTAAACACTGTTGGCGGTCAAGACGAATTAGTGTTTGACGGTGGATCTATGGCCTTAAATCCCAATGGCACTGTTCAGCATCACGCTCCTTTTTATGAAGAAATTTTGGAAGTCGTACAATTATCAGGTGAAGGTTCCTTGAGCATAACCTCTGCACGACAAGCACCACCTATGTCAGTTGAAGCCCGCATTTATAATGCTCTCGTTTTGGGCACAAGAGATTATATTGCTAAAAATGGATTTAATTCGGTTGTGATTGGATTATCAGGCGGTATTGATTCCGCATTAACCTTAGTGATAGCTGCCGATGCCATTGGAGCAGATCATGTTGAAGCCTTGCTCATGCCATCACGTTATACCGCAGAAATCAGCATCACCTCTGCTCAAGAACTTGCCACTAATTTAGGTATTAAAAATCATTTAATTTCAATTGAACCCATGTTCCAAGCTGCGCTCGACAGCCTTGCAACTGAATTTGCTGGGCTACCACCTGATATCACTGAAGAAAACATTCAAGCGCGTGTACGCGGAACTATCCTCATGGCCGTTTCAAATAAAAGTCGCGCTATCGTGTTATCAACCGGAAACAAAAGTGAACTATCAGTAGGCTATTGTACACTGTACGGAGATATGGTCGGTGGATTTGCCGTTCTTAAAGATATTCCTAAAACATGGGTATACCGTTTAGTTGACTATAGAAATAATTTAAATAAAGTTATTCCACAGATCATTGTTGATCGCCCTCCCACTGCCGAATTAGCCAATAATCAACTCGATCAAGACGTTTTACCACCCTATCCTATTCTCGATGCTATTTTAGAATTGTACATCGAACAGGATGAAACATGGGAAAATATAGTGGCAAAAGGCTATGATAAAAACACTGTTCTGAAAGTCATTCGCATGATTGATCGTAATGAATATAAACGTCGCCAGGCTCCCGTCGGTGTTCGCGTTACTCAAAGAGCCTTTGGCAGAGATCGACGCTACCCTATCACCTCCGGTTTCCTAACAGGCCAGGAATGAAATCATCTGCCAATACTCACGCTTCAATTAAAGAATGAGATTGTGAGATAATATCCGCATTGCTTAGGCTATAAGAAAACAATTTTGCAAGCTTCTTGACGTGAGGTTGATACAAAATTTGTAAGTGATCACAAGGTATAGGGAAAACGGTTATGCCATGAGTAGCATATTTTCCCCAGCCATTTTTCGCATCATCTATGTCTTGGTGCATTTTCAATATGGATTCGGCCTTGAATAAAATTATTTCACACGGACACTGGTGAGGAATATGATGTCGTATCATATTAAATCGTTCCCAGCTCAAATCACTCCACGTGCGCAAATTAGGATATACTCTTCGAAATGTATCTTTTTTAAAATCGTCATAATAGGGTTTTAACATAGCCTCAAAATTGGGACGATGGGTTAATTCTTTAGGGATTTTAGCCCAACTGTCGACTAGGCCTAAAAAGGCAACGACATCACCCTCTTCAACCAGTCTATGAGCAATTTCAGCAGCAATAAATCCACCCGAAGAGAATCCAGCAAGATAATAGGGACCTCTTTGTTGAACCTGTCTAATGAGATTAACATAGCGGGATACTATTTCATCCATTGACAGTGATTCAATTTTATTAGAATCCAAATTGCTATCCTGTATTCCGTAAATCGGCCTGTTTTCATTCAATTCTTTAATTAACTCAATATAAGGATAAACAGTACCTGAAATTGCATGAATGAAAAATAATGGGGGTTTGTCGCCATTCGCTTTAAAGGTGATAATATTACCCTGATGCGCAACAGTATCTACCCCAACATTTACTGGCCCAATTAAAGACTGTGCTCTCAATTTGGAATCAATAACAATAGCTTGTAATGCTATAGTTGGGTTATTTACAAACTCTAGTATACTCAATTTAACTTTCATTCTTTGGTAAATTAAATTCACTACTTTAATAATGAGTAGTGAATGACCACCGAGTTCGTAAAAATCATCATTTACCCCAATGTTACCTACTTGGCTACTCAATACTTCAGCCCAAATCTCGCTTAAACTTTTTTCAATTTTACTTCCAGGCGGCACATATTTCCTCTGCATCATAATAAAGGTTGAATTCATATGGGATAATTCAGCCTTATCTATCTTTCCATTTGGTAATTTTGGCATTTTATCGATTAGAACAAAGGATATAGGAATCATATATCCAGGAAAGTATTGCATCATATAATTTTTGAGCTCATTATGATTTGGAGCCGTTCTCATATCAGAACAGGTTAGATAAACTGTTAATACTTTTTCGCCGTTTTCGTTTTTCTTAACAATCACTGAAGCTTCCACCACAGAAGGATGAGATAAAATATAGGATTCAATCTCACCTAACTCGACCCTAAATCCATGAATCTTGATTTGATCATCTATACGTCCAATATATTCATAGCTACCATCTTCGTTTTGCTTAACAATATCACCTGTGCGATAAAGCTTGTTATTTCCAGAGTAATCGATTTGGTTATCAACAAAACGTTCTGCTGTAACTTCAGGTAGATTTAAATATCCCAACGCTAAGCAATCTCCAGAGATATATAATTCCCCAGGAACGTTTATTGGTGATAATGTGTTCTCACTGCTAAAAACATAGAAATCGACATTTGTTATGGGCTTACCAATATTACCACAAGAAATTGAGTTTTTGTCTATAACGCCAAATGAGACATAGAGACATTCGGTTGGTCCATAGCCGTTGAAAATGTATTCCACATTTGTTTCATTAAAAATCCTTCTGACTAACTCTTTTGGAATAACATCACCAGCCATTACTATGGTATTTACGGAAGAATGAATCGAGCGCATATCTAGCATTGTTTTTATATTTGTAGGAACTGTATTAATCAATGATATATGATCACTATAAGCAAAGGACGACACCTCTGAAATATCATCAACAAGATGCAAACGTCCACCACTACATAAGGCACCAAATATCTCAAAGACTGATAAATCAAAACACAAAGAGGTACAAGCCAAAACGCCAGATAATTGTTCCGATGAAAAATTACTGACGACATAATGAATGAAATTATTTAATGCCTTGTGTGGCATCATTACGCCTTTTTGCCTGCCTGTAGACCCTGAGGTATAGAGGATGTAAGCCAAACTATCTGGATTAATTTTAATGTCTGGATTTTCGCAAGTATACTGCTCTATCATATGCCAATCTCTATCTAAGCAAACAGTATCTTCTTCATTGTAGCTTAATATATGCCTTAATGATTTTTCCGTCAGTAATATTGTAGGATTAGAGTCGTCTAATATGAATTTAGATCGGACAAGCGGGTAATTTGGATCGATGGGAACATAGGCAGCGCCTGATTTTAGAACAGCAAAAATAGCGATCAGCATTAATGGCGTTCTAGTGAAAAAGACGGCAACCTTATCATTCTCTCCGACTTTTCTAGAGTGCAGGTAATGCGCTAATTGGTTTATTTTTCTATTGAGCGTATTGTAGGATACATAATGATCAGAATGCAATACAGCAATGGCTGTATCTTTAATATCCACATGCCTCTCAAATAAATCTATTAATGTATCGTGAACTTGGTACTTGACTCGGTTTCTATGATACACAATCTTTTTTTGTTCACTTTCACTGAGAAGCTGAATTTTCTTTAATAGCTGATTTGCATCATCAATTAAATTCGTTAATAAAGTAATATAATTCGAAACGAAGTCCTGCATATGTTTTTTAGACAAACGCCTGGCGTTGTAGGCACAAATAATTTTAGCCGTGTCGCCAGGAAACACGAGGAAGCTAATCGTATAATGCGTACTGTAGGTACCAGACATAGCCTGAAGCATTATGCCATCGAACTTTGACTGATGCAGATAGTCCGCAGGAAAATTTTCAAACACGTATAAATAATCAGTTAAGTTCTTACTAACTGACGGATCAATATGTTTTGATATTTCTGTCAGTGGATAATTAGAATGCTGACGTGTTTCAGATTGAATTTTGTTGATCAATTGCAATAATGACAGCACAGACTGATCTTGATCAACGTTGACCGTTTGTAAGAGAGTTTGAATAAAAACGCCAACTTGTGATTTTATCATTGGAATGTTTGCGGACCGACCAGACAAAATCGTGTGATATGAAATTTGATCAATATTGCAATATCGTGCAAGAAGCAGTACCCAGGCACTCTGAAAGACATCATTAATACTTACTCTATTGTTTTGAGCAAACATTTTAACATGCTCATTCAGGCCTTCGCCAATCTCAAACTCTACCTGATCAAGTTCGTAGTCATTGATACTCTCTGGTAAATTGTCAAATTCAATTCGGGTACTCTGCGTTATTCCATGAAGTTGCTGCTTCCAGTATTTTTCTGCCATTGATTTGTCTTGCTTAAGCAACCAGAGACAATAATATCCAAAAGGAATTTTTTGAGGTAATTCACTTTCAGTGTGGTTAATTTCAGATGCATACAAAGAGAATAAGTCATTAATTAACTTAATAACCGACCATCCATCGCAGATAATATGATGAAATGCGATATATAACATACACTCTGATTCATTCAACCGAATTAGTTTTACTCGGAACAAGGGGCCATTTTGCAAATCAAAATCCTGGGCTCTATCATCATCTGAAAGCTTACGTATTAAGAGTTCTTTATCTTTCGCTTTTGTTTTTCGCAAATCGATTTCTGGGTACGAAAAATTAATGGTCTTTAAAACCACTTGCATAAGATGGTCTAGATTCTCATAAAGCACTACTGTTCGGAGAATTTCATACCTAGCAATCAGAGCATTCCACGCATTCTGAAAACATTCGGCATTGTAGTTCCCCTTAAAAGTAAGAGAAATCTGCTCTAAATAAACGCCTTGATTGGGGAAAGAAATACTTTGAAATAATATTCCCTCTTGAACAGGGGTGAGAGGGTAGGCATCTTCGAATCGAGTGCTATACATTCGCTTGATGATAGCTACATCATTATGATATGCATTCTCGAGCTGCTCATAAAAAGGAGCAGATATACCGAGCTCACCGCAATCAGGTAAAGCTGAATTTCTAACTGAAACCATCGCAAGTTCTGCAATCGTGGGATATTTAAAGAATAAGCTTATACTTACATCAAGATTATATTCTTTTGCCTCAGATAAAATTTGGATTGCGATGATCGAATCACCACCAATACTGAAAAAATTATCATAAATCCCGATGGTTTCAATAGACAAATATTTCTTCCATAGCCTTACCCACGTATACTCAATTTGACTTCGCGGTGGGAAATAACTTTCTTGATGATGGATCGACCGCAACTTCGGCAAACCTTTAGGGTTAATCTTCCCACTTTGAGTTTCTGGAAATTTACGTAAGAAAATAAAATTGGTAGGAATCATGTATGCAGGAAGATGTTCTTGTAAATAATTTCTAAATATCCCGGCCAATCTTTTTTGGAGCATAAACAACATTGGAGAATTAGTTAACCAAGAAAAATTCAGATATTCTTCATTCGTAGGATGATTAGTTCGACACTTAAAAGATTCCAAAAGTATATTTTTCTTCTTGGTACAGACAATATCAAACAATTCCAATGTATACTTATCAGAAGCAATTAGTTTAACTTCATACCCAAGCGATTCACAGGCGATCGCCAATTTTTCGGGACATATACCCAGTGACTGAATAGCATGAGACGAATCATTAATGATATCAGACACTGTTTTTTCATTGGCGGCTATTTTGATTTTCTCTACATCTGCAGCTAATAATGAGAGGCGTAGATTCTTTATATTTCTTAATCCATAAACGTTTGGCTTCTCACTCTGAAGATAAGCTACAATATCCTCCAGAAGCACGGGTTCCTCGCCATAATTATTCCACACTAAGGATGTAGCCTCAGCCTTTTTATTAATATGCAATATCACATCATATCGAAATTGTGTCATTTCATTTAGATATGTACCTCGACGCAAAGTGATTTCAATATGTGATATGCGCGGATGATTATTCGAAAAATAAATAAAAAACTCAGGGGAAATCAGAAGCTCTTGTTCACGCTCAATACTGTAAAAAACATTGGCTTTAAGATCTGCTACACTAGTGGTTGATTCGATTTGATATAACTGCAAAGAATAATGAAATAACTCTAGGTCTCTTAAACTACGTAGATCACCGATAAAAACAATTCCTTCATCCTTACACGCATCTACAGCTCGATGCAGAACATCATTAAGGTATTTGGCGTCAGGTAAATATTGAGCTACAGAATTTATAATAACGGTATCGAAAACATGAATTTCCTCTACGGATCGATGATTCGCCTCCTCTGTATTTAGACGTACTTTTTTAGTGTATTTTTGTTCGTCTACGAATTTTTGAAGCACCTCTATGATGGTTTTAGAAAAATCCGAAGCTACATATTGTTTCACAAGGGGCGCAATTTGGTGTAGCAACAAACCACTACCACAGCCAATCTCTAAAACACGAGCTGGCGAGAAACTTGTGATTTTACGCACCGTAGTTGTGACCCATTCACGCATCTCTTCCGAATTAAATGGATGCCCCGTGTAACTGCTATGCCATGCGATGTTAGCACCATCGGGTTTATGTAAATCAGCTTGCCAGTAGACATCATCCATAAGAGATTGCCACTGCTGAATATGGGGTTGTGTCTCGCTCAGCTCGGCCTCACATTGCGTTTCGTCAAGTGAAACATAAGATAATAGAGTTTTATGATTAAATTCATTATCTTGTACACAAACATAAGCTTGTTTAATATAAGGATGTTGCATTAGTTTAGATGAGATCTCATCTAATTCAATCCTATAACCACGTACTTTTACTTGATTATCAGCCCGTCCAATTGAGTATAGCAGTCCATCATCTGACCAATAAGCGAGATCGCCTGTATTGTAATAACGCTTACCATCCGTAGGATGTATGATGAATTTTTGTTTTTCTAAATCAGGCTGATTTAGATATCCCGCGGACACACAACTTCCTGTGACGTATATCATTCCAGGTGCACCAATGGGTTGCATGTTGAGATATTGATCAAATACAAAAATATTGGCATTAGAAATCACTTCACCGATTGGCGTACAATCGACTACACGGTTGAGTAAATTTTTAGATGCCTTAACGGCAGTACAATAAACTGTAATCTCAGTTGGACCATAAATATCATAAATACACACCGGCGAACGAGGGTAAAATTCTCGCCATTTTTTCACTGACTCAACTGGAAAACGCTCCCCACCCAATATTATTTTGCGCAAATACAGATGAGCTGGCTTATGCAATCGCTCGATATAATTAGTAAGCTGGATAAACGCCGTAGGCACTTGACACAAAGCAGTAACCTTAAATGCTTTAATAAAGTCGAATAATGATTTAGGGAACTGAATTACTGTTAGATCCGGAATTGCCAAAGTAGCGCCAGTAACAAGCGAGAAGAAAATTTCTAAAACTGAGATATCAAAAAAATACTCGTGATGTAACAACCAAATATCACTGCTGTCTTTACCAAAAACATCCAAAGTAGCATACATACAACTACTCAAATTATGGTGAGTGATTTTTACTGCTTTTGGAATTCCTGTAGATCCTGAGGTATAGAGAGCACAAATTAAGTCACCTGGTGAATTTACAATAGGCAGATCTTCTGCAGGCAAAAAATCATACTCATCTTGAAGTTTATTTATAGACAATACATGTATATTAACATTTAAACGTGGATGCTTAGCCAAATTAAAATTTGACGAAATCAAACATACGGGCTTGGCATCCTGAATAATATTCTGAATTCGGGTGGTAGTACTCTGAGGAGAAATCGGTAAATATGCCCCACCCGCCTTAATCACTGCAATGATTGACACAATCATATTCATAGAGCGATCTAATAATAATGCAACAAATTGATTGGGTTGCAAGTGTAGATTTTCACGTAAGTGATAAGCGATTCTATTGACTTCAGCATTGAATTCAGCGTAAGTAAGAACTTCTCCTTCTCGCACTAAAGCGATCTCATTAGGAAATTCATTAACATTCTCTTCAATCAACTCGATAATGTTTTTCAGATCTTGATTTCGATTAATAGGTGGATTCCACTTTTCCACTAGTAATTTCTTTTCCACATCACTTAATAACGAATATTCTTTTATTCCAGATTGGGGCGAAAGTGATATCTGATGCAAGATGGTTTTAATATGATGCGATATATTTCCAAAAATTATTGGGATTGTACCTTCTGTAACATTATCGTAATAGCAATGTATTTTTTGCATTTTTGTATCAACATGAATCACTAACACGTTGGAATTCAATTCTTCTTCAAAATGATATTCATCATCGAATAATATGAAAACAGACGTTTTGGAATTCCCTACCACCTGGGACGAGGAATGTTTACGATCATGCTTGAAAAGAGCATCTTGAGATAAACATTTCTTATCATCAATTAATCGCATTTTTTGCACGACGGAATCTAATACTTCCTGGAAAGAAATGTTATTCGTTAAAGTAAGATTAAGGGGGATAAAATTACACACAAAACTTTGTAGCGATGGATCTTCAAGAACATTTTTGAGGAAAAAAGTTAGGGAATCACCATTTGTTATTCGATAAAAATAGGTCACAAGAGCGGCCAGTATCACTTGTTCATATCGAGCCCCATTCACAGACAATTGCTCTAATCGTAAATAAACCTCTTTCGGTATCCTGAAATTTAACGATAAGCTAGCGTGACTTGATCTTTTTCTTGTAAGGTATAACAAATTAATTTTGCTTAACTCATTACACCAAAATTCTTCATGTATAGAAAGTTCAAAAAGAAAATTAGCTACTTTTTGCCTAAATTCTTGCGAAGGATTGGGTAGAATATTACCAACCGCCAACCTTTCATCAGCACCTTCATGTTGATAGGTTGCGCAATTAAATTGTGAAGCGAAAGGATCAGAAATTTCTATATAACCATCTTTAAATGCAATAACGAGTATCTTTTCATTGATGCATCGTATCGTACCAGGCTTCAAATGATGTTTAGTCTTCACAAGTTTGTATTCTTTCAATATCAGTACTTTATCATGCAGCAATACTTTCAAGAGGAAAGGTACTTCATCAGATTCATGGAAATTTAAAGCTCGATTAAAACGATCTATTGTCTCAATACTGTCTGACCAGGCTACCAATCCTGATATATTATTATTGAGAGGCTGAAACAACGCTGATAATTCAGGGAGTGCATCGGTAGTGTTTGGAACCCCTTTCATTTGAATATCTTGTAAGAATATCTGAATGAGCCTACCCAATTGCCTTAATGTTAACTCTTTAATAGGCTGAATCGTCGGATTCACGGGCAATGGGATATCATGCCCCCAACGTGCAATAATTTTTCCTGTATTAGGATGCAATAAAAATAAGTTGATGGGATGAGTATTATTATTTTCTAAGATATCCCAGCTCGGCGCGTAGATACCTGATGATTTTCCAGGCTGACCATTCACAAACTGCAATATATAGCTTGATTCAAAGTGGCTGAAAAAATGTATTAATGGAACTTTCTGCGAAAGAAACAAAAGACAATCAACGTTTTTAGCATTTATCTCTTCAAAAACACTAAGATTGGAGGCCTGACTAACAAGATCTTCTGAATAAACAGCAATATTGTTTCGCGCAGCCCAGATTAATACAACTTCATTATTTGTAAAAAGGCACGTTATATTATGACCATAATGCAATATCCTTCTAGCTATGTAGATTGTTGCATCATTGTCACCGACAATAACGAATGACATACGTTTATAGTGATTCTGTTCCAATCCTCTCTGCTCCGTGAAAAGATAACAAAGTAATGGATAAGTATAGTCTAACTGCCGTCAAGCGATGATATATATAGTGTATCTTTTGAGATTTGGATTTTAATGCCTTATAGTGTATTATGTCAACTTGGTCGTTCATTACACACTTTAGGTATCTATGAAACCCACAGAAACGGGCGAACTTATAGCACCACACATAGGTGACATTTTTGAGCACATCCCGATTGGGGCACTGACGGTATCTGAAACTGGAAAAATACTTCATTTCAACAAAAATTTCATGCATTTAATTGATGTAAAGCTAAATGAAGCCGACATAGGTAAATCTTATAAGCGAATATTACCAAAAGATATGTACCTTTTTATTGAAGAGTACCTAAAATCATTAAATTCAAAAAAACAAAAAACAGCAACAGTGACAACACTGTCCTTCCAGCAAAAAAGTAAGCACCCTAAGCATCTTAGACTTCAGCTCAGTTATATCGTTCATCGAAAACAGAAAGATGCGAATTATATTCTCTGTTCATTGCAAGATATTTCCAGTGAATACAAAGAACTTTTAGCCTTAAAACAGGGACAGCACGAAGCTCAAAAAGAAAGCTCTACAATCGCTAACTATCTGAATCGCGTTATCGCGAGCATGCCCTGTAATGTATGGTGGACAGATGAGAATTCCAGATTTATCGGATGTAACGAAAACACTTACAGAACAGCAGGATTCAAATCTCGCGAAGACTTTATCGGTAAAAATCCTTTTGTTCTTGGCAAAAAACTTGGTTGGAATCAGGGACAGGCAGAAAAGTTTCGTGAAGATGATCTTACCGTAATGCTAACTGGCGAACCCATAATGAATGCTCTGGAACCACCCATCAAAATGGCTGATGGCCGGACAACCTATTATATTACTACACGCGTTCCACTACGGGACGAACATAATAAAATCATCGGTATTATTGGTATATCAACTGATGTTACCGAACGAATTGAAATGGAAAATGAACTCCGTAAAGCAAATGAACGCGCCGAAATAGCAACAAAGGCTAAACTAGACTTTCTCGCCAATTTCAGCCACGAACTTCGCACACCTCTAAATGGTATTTTGGGGATCACTAACATTCTTTCACAACAGTCTCTGAAAGATGATCAAAAATATCTTGTAGAAGATATAGCCCACTCAGGCCAAATGTTGTTAGCCCTGGTTAATGATATTCTAGATATTTCGAAAATTGAATCTAATAAGCTTGTATTCAATGAAACAAATTTTCAACTCGCTAACAGCATCGAGGAAGTCACAAATGAATTAAGGCATCAAGCACAAAATAAAGGTATAAAGCTCCTATCTATCATAGACCCAGAATTAAAAACTAGCATTAACACAGACGAACAACGATTTAAGCAAATTCTTATTAATTTAATCAGTAACGCCATTAAATTTACAGAGGTTGGTTACGTTCAAGTAACAGCAGAAAAAATACGGTCAACGAACAAACATATTTGGTATCAAATTTCTGTTGAAGATACAGGCATAGGAATTTCTGCTGAGAACGCCGAGAAAATATTTGATCGATATGCGCAAGTTAGTTCCGCTTATACCAAATCACATTCCGGCACTGGACTCGGTCTGAATATTGTTGAAAGTCTAGTCAATATGATGGGTGGGGAGATTTCCGTACAGAGCCAATTAGGGGTTGGCACCACATTTACACTCAATTTAAAATCTAGAATGTCTACCAATGGCATTATACATAATAATCTCTCTTCGATCGCTAAACATCTTTCCTTGTTTATTATTGATGATAACTTAGAATCTGGCGAAAAACTGCTGAGTTACTTTCATGAATTTGATACACAACTTGCCACAAGCAATCGAGCCTTAGATATTCTTAAAGAAAATGCCAAACGGTTAAAGTTTTCTAATATCATCATCATCAATGACGATATTAAAAAACAAAATCTCCCTAAACTTATCCATTCCATACTCGATGACCATACACTAAGACTACCCATTCTTTTACTTCACACACAAAACCCAAAAACCATAAAAAAGAAACCATCAGGCATATTCAAAGTGATTTCAACTCAACTTAATCCAAAAAATCTTAGTGATATCATACAAAAAGCCTATAACTCCTACATTAATCAACAAGAAAAAATGGCCGATGAAATTCGTAAACATACTTACAAAATATTGTTAGTCGAAGATAACAATATAAATCAAAAGATTGTTACTATTATGTTAAATAACCTTAATTGTAAAGTAACTGTGGCAGGTGATTACGATTCGGCTATCGCTAAACATTTAGAATCAGACTTCGATTTAATTTTTATGGATATTGGGCTACCAGGAAAAGATGGTTTTGAACTTACTCATCACATTCGCCAGCTCCCTCAAAAACCAGTGACCTGCCCTATCGTTGCTATGACAGCATACGCATCAGAAGAAGATAAAAATAAGTGCTTGAGTGTTGGCATGGATGATTTTGTCAGCAAACCACTTGATCAGCCGATGCTGATATTCGTTCTCACCAGATGGTTGAAAAAATCAACCGTTAAAAATCGTCTTAAATCTGATTTAGCATAATATCACATTTTTTTGGAAACCCTTTCTGTTTCAGAAGCGCCTGAAAATAAGTCATCGGGTGACTCATGCCGAGTTAAATCAAATAAATGTCCATATTTACTGTTGGGAGCCAACTTTGTTTGAGATTGTTGTTTTTTTTCTGCCTCCCCTACTCGATAACTACTCGCATATAAATTTTGTGTAAATTCTAAATACGATGATGCAACAACTTCACCGGTTACATAGTCTTTGATGGGAGGAGCCTTCATATCAGGCGCTAAAAACACAACTAATGATAATCTATCCCCCTGAATCTTTTGCACCTCATGATGAGACGCAACGGCTTGCATACTCGTCGCTATTGTAGTCACTAACCCTAAATTCACTACAATATGATCCTCCACTGGCGGTACAGGATGCCATTGGTCTCCCACCTGCACAACTAAACCTGGAGCATTAATATCCAACATCGTAATTAACCCCCAGTCTTGATGAGCATTCACTCCAGACTTGTAATTTCCTGCTAATTTTTTTGAATCCGGATAATACAAAAATGAAAAAGTATCGGTAGTTTTTGATGCAAAATCATCATAAGCGTTGTTCAAACCGGTATGCTGAAATACTTTTTTAAGTAAAGGAAAACCTATCTCACCTGCAAATGAATTAAAGATGGAATTAATTTCTTTTTGGGCGTCTTGAAATGGCTCAATTGGATTTTTAGGCCAGAAAATAACCTGCTCTGCTAATTGAGGATCAGCCGTTTTTTGCCGAGAATAATAACCACTGTACGCTACTGAATCTAATGGCCACTGCTCTTTATACTCTTGAGGCTGATGAAAAAAATTCGTTGCTGTTGAACGAATCCTTTTGATATCGGCTCGAATTGAGGGCCTAGGTAATTTGATATAACAAAATCCGAATTGCATAAATGCAGCCAACTGTTCAGAGGTAACATTTTGAATATCTGCGATCAGTGGAAATGTGACTTTTATTGATTTCATTAATGATAACTCCTCTTATGAATCTTTGCCTGAATTAACAGTATAATACCAAACACTACAATCTATAACCTAATTATATCATTATCAAATCCGGACATAAAGGCCTCACTTTTCCAATCAATCTCCGCTTCTCAGAACATCTAACAGCCTCTGATAATCATCCGGAATCGGCGCTTCCCAAGATAGTTCTTTTCCACTGACTGGATGGATCAGTGTTAATCGAATGGCATGCAAAGCTTGTCTGCGAAAGTGTTGCAAATACTCACGTATTTCGGCTGTGCAATTTGCTGGAATCTTTAATCGTCCCCCGTATACAGGATCACCTAATACAGGATGGTTACAATGTGCCATATGAACACGAATCTGATGTGTTCGTCCGGTTTCTAGCTTTACCGATAAGCGAGTGAAATGTATAAATCGCTCTTTAATTCGATAATGCGTAATGGCTGGCTTTCCCGATGCTACTACAGCCATTTTAGTTCGCTGTAGATGATGACGCCCTATAGGCTCATCAATACTTCCACCCGAAATTAATTCACCCTGCACCACAGTATCATATTCTCGAATAACAGAGCGCTTCAGTAATTGATGAATCAATGAAGTATGCGCAGGTAAAGTACGAGCAACCACCATTATCCCTGAGGTGTTTTTATCTAAACGGTGAACAATTCCTGCTCGAGGCAAAGTGGCTAAATTTGGATCATGATGAAGTAAGGCATTCAGCAATGTTCCTACTTGATTTCCAGCGCCAGGATGAACAACCAGGCCCGCGGGTTTATTGAGTACAATGATTGCCTCATCTTCATAAATAATATCTAAATCGATAGATTCAGGGAGAAAACGAGAATCTTTAGTTAACTCCGCCCTAATCTCAATTTTTTGTCCGGCACTCACCTTATCGCGTGGACGCAAGACCTTTCCATCTACCAGCACAACGTTATCGATAATCCACTGTTTGAAGGTCTCTCGAGAATATTCAGGGAACGTTTTTGACAACACTTGATCAAGACGTTGGCCGGCCATCTCTGCTGTCACTTCGGTTACTAAATGTATTCTATTCATGTTGATTCTCAGGCTATTCACGTATTCTAATCAGGCTTTACCAGGAGATTGCACTAGCACCTGGATATTGCACTCACAATAAGTTACAATATTTTCATGAAGAATACTATTCAGAATACACTCCAAGTTTGGCACATCCCCCTAACTGCACAAGAATCTATGTTAGGCCCTCTCTTAAGTATCCTAACAGAATCGGAGAAAAAAATCGCTGCGCAGTTTAAATTCGAAAAACACCGTCGTCGATATATTGTCGCCCATGCCAATTTGCGAATTATCTTGGCAGACCAGCTAAAAATACCTCTGAATGAACTCGACATTGCTACCCAAGAAAAGGGAAAACCTTACATTACAGACAATCCCCTGTTTTTTAATTTATCTCACTCCGAAGACCTTGCGGTCCTTGCAGTATCTTGGCAAGGTAACGTAGGCATCGATGTTGAATATATCAAAAAGGATATTAGCACCCTTGAGATCGCTCAACGGTTCTTTCATCCTTTAGAATACGATCAATTAAAAAACGCTGTCCCAGAACAACAAACCGAATTTTTTTATCGGTGTTGGACGGGTAAAGAAGCCTTTCTCAAAACAACTGGGCTTGGAGTCGCAAATTATTTACAGTCCTTCGCTCTAGACATCCAGGAGCCTAACATCACTCGCCTCATATACACTTCGGACGAGTTAAAAGAATTTGAAAAATGGCACGTCTATATTGATAAACCTAGCAACGATTATTTATCCACGATTGTAAGCACAATAGAACCTTTAGAGCACAATCCACCCTTAATATACCCCCAGAACCTCATCACTGGTTGGGAGGCTCATTCTTAGCACCTGGATATTGCTGAGTAGTCCTTCATTGTTAGACAAATTTCAGTTATGATCTCAACTGCGATGGAAAGCTATAAAATTGATCTCGTGAAGATATTTTTAGTGCAACCTTCGCTGTTAATCGTGATAGATCGAAACTCGCAGGTGAAGATTATGAAAAAGCATTTGTTTTTACTACTTAGTATTACGTTGATTATCGCAGGTTGCTCAAGCACCCCCAAGGGTGTTGAAGCCTATAAAGATAAATCTGCACAAGCCATATATGCTGAAGGCGAAAAGGATTTGCATAAAAAAGCCTATAAATCAGCCGTAGCTCACTTTGAAGCTCTAGATGCATTGTATCCCTTCAGCAAGTACGCTGAAAATTCGCAATTACACATCATCTATGCCTACTACGCCTCTGGAGACCTGCCTTCCGCGATCGCAGCCGCTGATCGTTATATCCATCTCTATCCTCGTAGTGAACGCGTTGACTATGCCTACTACCTCAAAGGCGTTATGAAAATGGAACGTGATAAGTCTTGGGTCTATAGTGCATTTCCTTTAGACATTGAAACACGTGACCTGGCCAGCATTCGAGAAGCCTTCCAGGATTTCAGCGACTTGTCTCGCTATTACCCTCGCAGTGAATATGCGAGTGATGCGCGTAAACGAATGGTTTATATTCGCGACCTACTTGCAAAACATGAGCTCGATGTTGCTCGATTCTATTTTGATCGAAAAGCTTACGTTGCTGCCGCAAATCGAGCCAGTACTGTTGTACAGCATTTCCAAGGCACATCACAAGTTCGCCCTGCTTTAGAATTAATGGTCGCCTCTTATGAGAAATTGGGCAAACCCGATCTTGCTCAACAAACTCGTAATGTATTGCAATACAATAAAAAAAATGCATAGCCCATTAACTGACGAGTAATATTAGGATTGTCTGTGAGAAGAAAACAATCTTCGATTTGGAAATATTTATACCAAATAGTGTTGTTTGTTTTTCTTTTTATTTTACCTGCACAATCTACCTTGGCTATCGTTTCGCTAAATTTTCGAATCCTAGGGATCTCAGAAGAACCGACAACGAACGCGAATAAACGCTTAACGGGTAAACTGGCTCTCATTAAATCTGATCTTGATAAAGAGCAAATGATGGCTTTCTACCATCAAGCCGAAAATGAAATTAAATTAGCTGTTGCACCCTATGGTTATTTCAAAGCGACGGTAACCTCAGAGCTGCATTTTATCGGAAAAGATCAGTGGTACGCCATATTTCGAGTACAGCCTGGGCCGCTCATTCGATTGACAAATTTAAGTGTAAAAATAGCGGGCCCTGGAGGAACAGATCCGGCATTTATTAATGCGTTAAATAATTTCCCTCTGAAAAAAGGGTCTGTTTTTACTGTCAAAAACTATGACGACGCAAAAGATTTACTCGTCAATTTAGCGGCCCAACGAGGTTATTTTAATGCTGAAATGACCGAAAATAAATTACTTATAAATCAAAATCCTTACGCTGCAAATGTTACGTTGACATTTAATACGGGTCCTCGCTTTTTTTTCGGCCCAGTGACATTCAATTACACCATCGAGCCTAAACAACGACTTGCAGAAGCTTTTTTGCGTCGATATATTCCTTTCAAAGAAGGGGAAGCCTACAACAACGACCTACTGAACAAATTTCAAGCGAATTTATCGAGCAGTCTGTATTTTCAAACGGTGACTATTACT
>JAKORL010000026.1 GCA_029777855.1 Pseudomonadota bacterium | reverse complement strand
GGATAGTGGGGCATTCAGATATTGCACCGGCTCGTAAAACAGATCCGGGACCAGCATTTGATTGGGCTCTTTATCGGAGGTTATTAACAAGGGAATGACATTATGAAACTGTTAATTGTCTTGATTTGTATAGGAATACAAAGATTTCTCAATATTCGTTTTTCATTAACAGAGTTAGATTGGTTTAAACCTTATCGAGCTTTAGTGCAAAAAACTTTGGGCCAATCTTTAATGAAAGGCTATATAGGATTAGCAATTGCTGTATTGCCAATTGCTGTTCTGGTTTGGATACTCGATTCAATATTAGGTGGAAACCCAATTCTAGGATTGGTTATTGGGATCGCTGTGATGTTTTTCTGCTTAGATTCGCGAGATATTTCAAAACAGCTCGCTAATTATTTGAGTGGTGGAAAGGCTGAAAAAGGACCCTCTTCTGATGAAGAATTAAAAGCCTTTTTGAAAGAATCTATGCCAAGTTCTGCCGCTGATCAACCACGAGCAGTGAGCTCTAAAGTTGTATTAATATCATTACATCATGTATTCAGTGTTTTGTTCTGGTACATGTTTTTTGGATTATTTGGTGCGGTCGTTTACTTTTTAGTTCATCGATTAACCCATGAAGGTGCAAAACCAGGTTCAGATGCTGCTGATTATGTAGAAGCTGCGAAATTGGTGCAAGGAATTATGGCCTGGGTACCCGTTCGGTTAGTTGCATTGAGTTTTGGTGCAGTCGGAAATTTTGGAGCAGCACTGAATCAATTAATGAAAAACTTAGTAGGCGGTTTAGATCCCGAAGAGAAATTGCCCGTCACTTTAGGTTTAGCAGCGGCTAATGCCGATATTGAGAACCCTGGCAAAGCCACTGTTGATGAAAACAAAAGTATTTTGGATATTGTATTCAAAGCTGAAGTCGTGTGGATTGTTGCTATTGCGCTTCTAACGCTTATTAGTTTGATCTAATCGTTGAGCTCAAGTTGCAGAGCGGTAAATGCACTCTTGTGTTTACCTCTGCAGCTTGAGTATCGATATTCAGCAGTCAAAATTATAAGAATTCCAAACGCACTTATTTTACAAATCAGAAACTTTTTCTTGAATAGTCAAAACCGTTCTCTCTACTAAATCTTTAAATTATTTCAATTCAAAATTTTCTAACTCTATTTTTTAATTTTAATCTCATGAAACAACACATCTTTTTCTCTAGTGACTTTTTCGCAGACGAAAACACTTATTGGCGGGGTTTTAACCAACAGACCGTTTGATCAAACTGATAGTCTGGCTCGGGATCAAGCACAAATTCCTGCTCTACTCAATTTGATAATCATCAGGCGGTGCTCTTGCTGATTATAAGAACAGGGCGCTTTTTCTTGATCTCCGAACCAATAGTGGGGTCGAGATTAGCGCTGCCAGAGAATCAAAATCATCTTCCAATTCATTAGTAAGACGCATCTTAGTAGCACTCTAAAGCCCATTTTCGGATCATCGTTCCTCTTATTTTTACGAAAATAGAGATCTTATACTCCGATTTTCGGGGCACAGCATTGCATTTGACACATAATCAGTTATAATATGCATTGCAAGATCTCTATTTTATGGGAAAATCGCGATGAAGTTTAACCGATTGCTGTATATTGACCCTCTATCAACTGACAGTGTCTTTATTTTTGGTCCAAGAGGCACTGGCAAAACACATTGGATTAAAAAGTTCTTTTCCGATGAAATCTACTTCGATTTATTAGACGCTGAAATCTATACTGATTTTCTTGCTAACCCCTCACGACTTGGCGACCGTATTCCTCAAAACTACCAAGGCTGGGTCATCGTAGATGAAGTACAAAAAGTCCCCGCCTTGTTGGACGAAGTGCACAGGTTGATTGAACATCGACAACTCCGGTTTCTTTTAACGGGTTCAAGTGCTCGGAAATTGAAGCAAGCTGGTGTTAATTTGCTGGCCGGAAGAGCGTTAACTTATCATATGCATCCTCTAACTAGCTTAGAGTTAGGAGCGGAGTATGATCTTAAGCGTGCTTTGCAATATGGTAATTTACCAAAGGTAATTAATCATACTAATCCCGATAAATTTCTTGCAAGTTATGTTAGTACCTACTTACGCCAAGAAGTTCTGCAAGAGGGATTAACCAGGAACATAGCATTATTTACACGCTTTCTGGAGTCGGCCAGCTTTTCACAAGGTGCCGTGCTTAATTATACCGATATAGCCAGAGAAGTTGGCAGTAATCGTCATACTATCAATAATTTTTTCGATATTTTGGAAGATTTACTCATAGGATATCGACTTTACCCATTTACGAAGCATTCTAAACGCAACGTAGTTGCAACACCGAAGTTTTATTATTTTGATGCTGGCGTATATCGCAGCATTCGACCAAAGGGACCTCTTGATTCCCCTGCAGAAATTGATGGGCCGGCACTCGAAACGCTATTTTTACAAGAAGCAAGAGCAATCAATGATTATTTCGATTTAGGTTTTGAACTATTTTACTGGAGAACACATGCGGGTCAAGAAATCGATTTTGTGCTTTATGGAAAGCTGGGATTATTCGCTTTCGAAATTAAACGAACACAGAAAATTCGGTCTGCAGATACCAAAAGCTTGGAAATGTTTCAATCTGATTACCCCATGGCCAAATGCTTTATATTATATGGCGGCACAAGATCTTACACGCACATTGAAACAACCGTCATGCCATTTGCCGAGGCAATTAAAGCATTAAAAAATTTGCTAACAAGCGATCTGCCTGAAAACTAAGGTCTATCCCCGATGGGAAAAGCTTGATTTGTTAAAAACAGTTCACGTACTATTCACGTACTATCACTAGTTGAGAATGAGAAAACTCAATTTGTTGATGCTCGATTCTGTAAAAAGCTTAACCCGATCGAGGTTATTGCATACCGCTGATTCTTGCTCGTAACTTTGTCCGGTAATGTATAAGCAATATATTTTATTGCTAACAGCCTATTTACAGCGTTTAGATGATCATTGGGGTTTTTGGTATAGAGGCAGAAATGATAGCTTTTTTAAAGTATATACCTCCATATGGATGATTGGGTGCTATTTTTTTGGAGATATAATCATTTTATCTGCTTCAACCTCGAACTTTAGCGGACAGCTATCATCTCGATGCTCATCTTCACTAAAAGCACTTTTAAAGAATTGATAGCGATTATGCGTATGCATTGCACTAACAGAGATATCTTTAAAATCAATCCTACCAGGACGTCTGTAAACGCAAGACTCTGCTGAATATGTCACCCCGTTATGCGACACCTCAAAATTATTTAAGTGAATTTTTACGGTATAAACTCCATCAGGTTGATGAATATGACAGTCATCTCTAAACATATATTTAGTCGCGGTAAATCCTTTGATTTCTAATCCTTCGAAATTATAAGTTAAGTCTAAACGACAGTTCATCGCCGTCCAAAGAAAATGCACTTGTTCTGGTATTGACAGTTCGTGGAGTTCGCAATGCCCCCATTCGCTAACTGAGATGGGTAGTTCTGTGAGACTTTGAGCTCTTTCAATATCATCAGCTTGAATATTCATCAGAACAACTTGGGCTAAACCTGCACCATCTGGCCTTAGACTTAATTCCGCAGTACTAACTTGCCAATATTCACCTTCGCCCACTTCGTGATAAATAGCTTGAGAAACATGGGTGTCATATGTCCCTGTTGCAAGGTATTGGCGCTTAGCATCTAACATTTCAACAAAATAAGCTCTTCTTCGATCCGGATAGAGTAATATATTAGGATCTTCACAACGATTAAGAATAAAAGCGATATCACCGATGATGGTTTCATAATCCTCTAATATCGACTCATACTCAATACCAACCGTCATACGAATCGCATCTACACAAACAGCTATACTGGACAATAAAAATCCAAAATTATTACGAAAGGTAATGGGTACATTTGTTTCTTCGATCAACGGTAAAATTAACCCTGACATGACATCAGAAAGAAAACTTTTTTGAAATTCAGGAGACAGTGTTGGATGCATTTGTTGCAATTGTGCCACATCTGGCGCTCCTGACAAATCTTCAATAGGGGTAAAGCTTAAAAAGAAATCTGAGAAATCAAAAGCTAGATAACATGTTTTATCATCAGTTAATACTTGCAGACGCATGGCGGTATAGCGATCGCCAATTTCAATGCTTTCACAATAAGATTTACAGCGATTGTAAAGAGCGGTTGTATTCTCCTGCACTATTTTAAAATAGTTCTCGCTAAGATCCTGCATCCTGGTCAAGTGAAAACAGAAATACTGGGCAGCTTCGCGGGTCAGACGAAAATGCCGACTGATATCAACGACAGCTTGATTAAAGCTATCCCAATTATCTCCAATATTACTGGTTGCCAACAAGCCACCAGATGTACAGTCCGAGCCCATTTGCCCTAGTTTAGTGAGACTTTGGATAAAGATAATATTCACTAAATGACCATTTTCATGTTGGTTAACTAGAGACAAGATGTTAGCGATTTCAGGGTCGTGTAATTGATTAATAGTAATATCTAGGATTACCGTGACAGGAGCTTCGAGCGTGATTAGCTCACGCTGCAACCACAACTTAACATTATGCGGGTATATCATTTTTGAGCGGGCTGCATTAGGATGTAAATCCAAGATTACTATATCTACGTTGGATAACCAAAGTTGATCTAGTTGATCCAAATTGATCTGATTAATCTTAATCGGATTATTCGGATAAAGTCGATCGATAACCGTACTAACTTCAAAATAATTTTGAACAAATACCGCCACATTTAATTGAGTTTTTTGCTGGACTGCTGTGTGCCGACCCAAGGCCAAAATCGCGGCGGTATTAGCCTGCATACCGAAAACCACCGGCTGACAAAAGTACTGCAATGAGCCGTGTGAGCGAAGATAATCACACGTCGATTGACCGAGGTTTAAACTGGGATCCGGATTAAGCTGCAATACGGCAAGCAATATTGACTGTAATGTCTGGCAACATCTAGTTTTTTGCTGCAAAGTATCTGACTGGAGAAATAGAGACAGCTGCCTTCCTAGAATGTACAGAAAAAATTCAGCCACTGGACCACATGACTCTAGTCTAGCTTGGCAGTATTCACTTATTCGAATCATGGTATCAGTAAGCAGTCTATCTTGCGGGCACAGCTCATCAAGCTCTCGTAGTTGCGCAATTAAATCAGTGAAAATTTCAATTTTTGGCAATTGCTCTAAAAAATCTAAATCAGAGAAACCCTTAATTTCAGTGACTAAGTGCTTAATTAGCGCTTTATATTTTTTTCGATAATGTTGAGATGGATCGTATTCCCTGCACCATTCTTCTAATATAGCAATGACCGTCTTATGCAAATCAAGCTTATTTTTTTCTAGCATTTTAGCTATAAATAATTGCTCTACTTCTCGTTTCGATAAAAAGAAACCACCAAGAATGAAGATTGAATTTTCCAGCTTCTCACTACAGTAAACATATTCTGCAGAATCAACACATCGAGTAAAATAAAATTTGATAGTTTTTTTTGCTTGCAGTGCTTTCAGTAAAGATTTAGTTAAGGATTCATATCTATCAGCAAAAGATTCTGGCAATGCCGAAACCACCCTTTTACAAAAGTCCAAAAGTGGATCCGGCGTATTTGGATCATCTATAAAATCATTCAGCCAAATTGCCTTTTTTGCCAAAACATCAATTATTTTATCCAAAATGTCCGGCTCATCGGCTGCATGACATTGCAACCTAACCTCATCGATTAATTCTGGCATTGACCAAACAGCTTCAAAACTGCTTACAAATTCACGCGAGCCCAATGGCGCAACATCAATCTCTTTTAATAGATTCTGAGCTTTCAACGGATGATTCGCTTTGGCTTGCTTAAACAACAGT
>JAKORL010000025.1 GCA_029777855.1 Pseudomonadota bacterium | reverse complement strand
ACAGGATCATTCGCTGCCTGGCGTGAGGGGCGTGGAGTTGGCGGTGAAATGTCTAACGCTATATGTGGCGCGGAGATAGTATTCAACTTAATTCGCTCAGAGCACGGCTGCGCTCACTCTATGAAGACCTTTGAAATACCAGCATGTGGCGGATTTATGCTGACAAACTGGACTGAAGAGCAGGCCACATTTTTCGAAGATGGGAAGCATTGTGTCTATTTTCACACAAAAGAAGAGATGGTTGACAAAGTTAAGTTCT
This sequence comes from Pseudomonadota bacterium, assembly GCA_029777855.1. Lineage (GTDB taxonomy): Bacteria > Pseudomonadota > Gammaproteobacteria > JAIEPX01 > JAIEPX01 > JAIEPX01. The sequence continues at coordinate 1,427 of JAKORL010000025.1, read as the reverse complement.
ATTTAAAAAACACAGGTGTGCGAAGAAAAATTGCTGAAGCAGGATCAATCGAAGTACAAAAACATTCTTACATTAACCGTTCAAAGAAAATTCTTTGCGATCTTACTTCATGAAAAAAAACGCCTATCCTTTGATTTCAATAGTGATCGCGCATTGGAATGCAGGTAATAGGACGGTCACCTGTTTAGATCAAATTAGACGTTGGAGCTATGAGACTAAGAATCTTGATGTGTTGGTAGTCGATAACGGATCAACTGATGGTTCAGCGCAAGCGCTATTAAAACATGTTGAACTGCTTCAGAAAAATGGCTTGTCAATTCGGTATTATCGCTTCGATAAGCATCCCGGATTAACAGCCTCACTTACAGCATCGCTAAACCTAATTGATAAACGTAGCAAATTCTTATTACGATTAGATAACGATGTCGATCTAAATTTAGACGCGCTCTCGTTAATGGTAGATATAATGCAAAAGGAGCCCGATGTAGGAGTGGTAGGACCGCGACTTGTTTACACTAACTCGCCAAACAAACTAAATGGTGGCGCTGTCTGGATTAACCCTTGGGGTGGGAAAAACAAAATAGGTGACTCGTCGGAGCCGGTTAAATGCGATACATTGCTAGGTGCAGCAATGCTATTTAGGGTGCAGGCTCTGCAAGAATTAGGTCGGTGGTTTGACCCCAAATTATATCTATTTGCTGAAGAGCCAGAACTTTGTTGGCAATTGCGAGATAGGGGCTATATTACCCTGTATCTCCCACAAGCAGTAGGACGCCATGATACGGCTCAGAGTACAGGACAACATTCGGCTTTGTCAGAGTATTTAAACTATCGAAATCACACAATTGTATATTCAAAGATGTTCTCGACCTTCGTCAATATTTTTAGAAATATTAATTTGTTCCCGAGAGTTTTAATTCGATGTTGGCGTAGAAAAGACTTTATTCCAATGATTGGATTTATGGATGGACTAATTGCGCATCCATTGAACGATAATTGGTGGCAGGAGTCAATAAAGTCTAAAACTTTCCGTCGGCCATAAATCGTTAATAATGCGAGACCTAGGCTTCTTTCGCTCGGTAATGGTAACGAGTTCTGCATCCCTGATTTCAATGATCTTAGGGGCAGTTACTTCGAAAATTATTGCTGTGTTGGCCGGTCCCATTGGTATTTCCACATTTTCACAAATACGACAACTAGGGCAATTATTAACCATTTTAGCTACTCTTAACGGTCAAAATTCACTTGTACGTGGTATGGCTAGTAAAAGCAAAAATGAGGCTGAACATTATGCTTGGACGATATTTTTAACTTTTCTCTTGGGCGCGATAGTTGCTTGTGCATTATTTTTAAGCTTTGCACCGCATCTAGATAGATATTTGTTTAAATCCGATGATAAATTGGTGCAGTTATCGATTAATTTTATT
>JAKORL010000024.1 GCA_029777855.1 Pseudomonadota bacterium | reverse complement strand
CAAAAGCCACATTCTTGAAAAAAAATCCCCAGCTCGTAAACGTAATCTTCGTAAAGCAACATTGGTTAGCAAATCTGACTACAAACGTGTTGTAAAAATGTTACCATACGCATAAGCATTCGATTAATAGCAGGAGGAAATTACAATGGCAAGAGTGAAAAAGGGCGTTACAGCTCATGCACGTCATAAAAAAATCTTAAAATTAGCTAAAGGTTACCGTGGTACACGCAGTCGTTTGTTCAAAAAAGCTAACGAAACAGTAATGAAAGCATTATTCTATGCTCGTCGTGACCGTCGTGCGAAAAAACGCGAATTCCGTAAATTATGGATTGCTCGTATCAATGCAGCAACTCGTATGAATGGTTTGACTTACAGCCGTTTCATCGCTGGTTTGACTAAAGCAGGCGTAGAAGTTAACCGCAAAATGTTAGCTGATCTTGCTGTAAATGATGCAGCAGCATTTGCTAAACTTGTTGAAGTAGCAAAAAACGCGTAATCAATATAAAATAAAAAAGGAGCCCTATGGGCTCCTTTTTTGATGCTCTGAATTACTACTGCACTATACACTGATAATGACAGAAAAGAACTGCTCCTTGATGAGTGGTTCAGATACTATATATTTCTCGTACTATTGGTTCAATAGTTTCATAATATCTAGAATATCTGCTGGTTTTCGGGCAATATATTTCACGCCTAATTCTTGGTGTAAAGATTCCTCACGGAACCCCCAAGTGACGCCAATGCATTCGAGTTTTGAAGTGCGGGCTGTGGCTACGTCTACTTCGGAATCGCCAATATAGACGGATTCTTCTTGGGTGGAATCGAGTTCTCTCAGAGCTTGTAACACCATATCAGGAGCTGGTTTGCGTTGTAAATTAGGACGTTCGCCGATAGCAACAGGTAATCGATCACCGAAATAATTCTTAGCCAAAGGTGTAACGCCTTCTTGAATTTTATTAGAAACGATAGCTAGTTTATAGCCCTCAGCTCGAAGTGCATCAAGAACGTTTAGAATGCCGTCATAAGGGGAGGTAAAATCTTGAAGATGTTCGCCATAATATTCTTTGAACTCTGAGAGGAGGGGAGGGATTTCGTTTTCTGTGACAGATGTGGGGAGGCTTTCACGGAGGAGATGTTCCACGCCATTGCCAAGAGCACGTTTAACCTCTGCATTGGAACGCACTGGAAAATCGTGGGCTGCTAATACGTGGTTTACAGCGTTTTTTAAATCCGTTAGGGTATCTAATAATGTGCCGTCACAATCAAAAATGATGGTAGTATATTTCATGGGAACCTACTTTCACAATAAATTACGAGTTAAATGTTCATGTTTTTATTATACTGATATTTGAGGACGTTGAAAATACCCATAAATATGCGCTCAATCCTTTATTTTT
>JAKORL010000023.1 GCA_029777855.1 Pseudomonadota bacterium | reverse complement strand
GTTCCGAGTGAAGTTATTGCGACTCCTCGCATTGCCAACGACAGAGTGCTGATTAAAACTGAGAGTGGTGATCTTCAGGCGCTTGATATTGCAACCGGTCGGCTCCGATGGTCTTATCACCAAAATCCACCCGAATTAATGCTGCGCGGTGGTAGTGCACCTACAATTGTTGGAAATCGAGTCTTTGCAGGATTTTCTGATGGTCAACTCGTATCGTTGAATTTGGAAAATGGTCAACTCTTGTGGAGTCGCGCAATTACTTTCCCGCGTGGTGCGAGTGCTGTTGAGCGTTTAGTCGATATAGGAAGTGAACCTAAAGTCCGTGACGGAATTATTTACGTTGTCACTTACCAAGGTAAGTTGGCGGCTTTGCAAATGAATACTGGTAATGTCATTTGGGAACGTGAAATGTCATCCCATGTTGGCTTGGCTGTTGATGCTGGAAGTGTTTATGCAGTTGATGAAAATAGTCATGTTTGGGCAATGGATAGGCTTACAGGTCGTGTGCGTTGGCATCAAGACCAATTAGAAGGTCGAGGATTAACCCAGCCTGTGTTTCAATCAGGCGCACTTGTTGTAGGTGATAACGAAGGCTACTTACACTGGCTATCCGTTCAAAACGGACAATTTTTAGTGCGTCATTCAGTGGATTCGAAGCGATTACTCGCGACGCCGCAAGTGTATGGTAATCATCTTGTTGTACTATCGAGCAGTGGAAAATTGGTCGCAATCACGGCTAGGTAACTTTTTTGACTTCAAAAAACCTGCATTTTAGGGTAAAATGCGTGTTTTAGCTCGAGAACACAATTATGATTCCCGTTATTGCCATCGTAGGGCGACCTAATGTCGGCAAATCGACCTTATTTAACCGTCTCACTAAACGACGCGATGCACTGGTAGTTGACCAACCGGGTGTGACCCGCGATAGGCAATATGCTGAGGCAACTTTTGAAAATAAAAAATTTATTGTAATCGATACTGGTGGGATCGAAGAAGAAGATCAAGGCATACGCAGCAAAATGATGGAACAGTCTTGGCAGGCAGTGAATGAGGCAGAACTGGTTCTATTCATGGTTGACGGTAAAGAAGGAATTTCCTCTGACGATAGCAAGATTGCAAAGCGTCTTCGTTCATTAAATAAAAAAACGTTCTTGGTCGTGAACAAAACGGACGGTCGCGATCCAGAAATTGCAAAAGCCGATTTTTACGAGTTAGGTTTTGCAGAAGTTTACGCAATTGCTGCGAGTCAAAATCGTGGTCTACAATCATTACTGACAGAGGTTGTATCAAATTTTACGATTGATGAAGACAGAGAAGAATTAATTGACGATGAAAGTATTCATATCGCGATTGTAGGTCGACCTAATGTGGGTAAATCGACTTTAGTGAATCGAATTTTGGGAGAGGAGCGTGTTGTAGTTTTTGATGAGGCAGGAACAACACGTGATAGTATTTTTATTCCTATGGAGCGAGATAAGAAAAAATATATGCTGATTGATACGGCGGGAGTGCGTCGACGAGGGAAAGTGACAGAAGTGATTGAGAAATTTTCTGTGATTAAAACTTTGCAAGCTATTGAATCTGCTCATGTGGTCGTGATGGTTGTTGATGCCCGAGAAGGGATTCTAGAACAAGATTTACGATTAATGGATTTCATCATTGAAGCTGGAAGAGCCTTGGTCGTTGCTATTAATAAATCCGATGGATTATCAGTTGATCAGCGTAAAACAATTACTAAAGATATTGATAGAAAATTAGACTTTGTACAGTTTGCAGATATTTTAAATATTTCTGCATTGCACGGAACCGGTATGCGAGATTTATTTCGCAGTGTTAATGCTGCCTATAAACATGCTATTACTCGTATTTCAACGCCTAGATTATCTCGAATATTAGAAGATATAGTGCGACAACATGCGCCTCCAATGGTGCAAGGTCGACGAATTAAATTGCGCTATGCTCATATGGGAGGAGTTTTACCACCCATTATTGTCATTCACGGAAATCAAACCACTTCATTACCCGATTCATATCAACGTTATTTAATTGGAGCTTATAGAAAAGCCTTGAACATGAAAGGCACTCCCATACGCTTATCGCTTAAAACGGGCGAAAACCCCTACGAGGGACGTAAAAATCAATTGACCGATCGTCAAGTTCGTCGTCGACAGCGCCTGATGAAGCGAGCGAAGTAATTCAGAATATCAAAGAAATAACCTTTTAATGAGTCAGCAAAGGTGTATGAAACCTAGGTAAAATGATTCATCAATGTTATTATTTCTAAACTAAAATAATAACATCAAAAAAGGTTACACAGACATTATTGGCGAAAACCTGGTACTGGTGTTGGGGGATTACCTTGAGGTGATTTCAGTTTTTCGGCTGCAGATTGAATTTGTTTATGCATTGCTTCTTCTAGGGCTTCTGGAGAAAGATCTTTTTTGTGTAATTCATGAAGTCCTTGAAGGCCTTGTTCCATAGTGCAAAAACTTGATTTGAAAGATTTAACGAGTTTGGTTGCGGCGAGCATTGAATTTCCATAGACAGTTTCCTGTCTCACAAATCGAGAGCGTGGATCATTAGGATTCTTTGGGGCTGGAGGTTTGGGGGAAAGAGCAGGATCTGTATGTCTTCTGTCATATTCAGCTGCAAAAGCAGCTACTCTGAGCTTAATTGTTTCATCATCTAATTTATCTGGTGAATTATTTAACTTAGCTTGATGTTCAACTATTTCACGGTCTCGGTTTTGAGCAATGACCGTTACAAGATTAAGTTCAAAATCATGTAAAGTTCGAGTTGCAAGAAAATCTGGTGTAGGCGTTGGCTTTTTTTCTTCGGTCGTTTGAGTTGTATTATAGGCTTCAAAGGAAGCAGTTAGTACCTCGTGAATTTTTGCTCTTGGGACAGGATTGAGTAAAGTATGGAGTTCAGATGGGCTGAAATCGTAATTTAGTTCTTTTGCTCTATTAAGAATAGTGGTAGTGGCTACATTTACCACAAAATGTGTAATTGCATTAAGATAGACTGTATTAATAAGAATCATTCGTTTCTGATTTTGAATTAACGTTTTAGAAATTTCTGGATTTTCATCTTGCAATTTTTTTAGTTCTTGATCTGGAGGTATTGTTTCAGCAGTGAGCGGTCGAGGTTGATCAGCGTAGTAAAAGGGGTGAAAATTTTTGTGTTTCGATTCCTTTATTTCTTCTTGTAATTGTTCAATTCTTAATGTATTTTTTAATAACATTTGATGTATTGCGGTTAGATAAAAGATTTGATCAAATATTTGACGAATCAATAAACCATAAGGTCCTTCTAAAGCAAGCTTATACAAATCACGATGCAAGGTAGGAAAGTTTAAAATGTTGGTAGAATTTGTATTGAAGGGAACGGGTATGTTGTTTGAAACAGCTTTGGTAATAGCTAAGACAAGCTGATCGAAATTGGGTTTCAAATCAAAATGATTATTGGGCATTCTATCTTTAAACATAGCTGTATCCCCTATCTAATTAACTTATCCTAAGTATAGCAGATAGAGTATGACGTAGGTTTCATCAAGGTTGACTTGAGGGTTTTACAGTTAACCCAGGCATGATTACTGTTAAAATCGTTGAAAATTTATATTTTGTTTGTTTAGATATTATGAAAAAAGAGAGGGGCAAAGTGAAAGCTGTGAACCCCCCTTTTGCAAGAAGTATGAGGGAAAGGGGCCAATGATTTGAATAAGTCAGGGCAAGTAATCCAATGGCCGGTACCATATAGGCTATGATTAAAAAAAACATCTGAAAAATCGGCCATGTCATTGAAAATGTTTTTTTCGAGACTAATGTATTTAAAATAAGTTCGCACAGCGATGCGACAAGTCCTGCTATAGCAACGCTCCAAATTCCAAAGCGTGGTGCTAATTGAATGGATAACGCAATGAGCAACAATAAATTGCAAACTGAAATCCATATTAGACCGTGTACTTTCTTTTTATTAAATAGAATATTACATACGATAAAAAGACTAATGCCTTGTAACATAAATTTTATTGTTAAAAGAATTGTGATTTGCCAGGCATCATGATAAGCGTTGGTTGTGAGCAGGTTAATAATTTCGGGAGCCCAGACCGATAGATTGGCTCCTGCAAGTGCAATGATGATCATTGATATTAAAGATAATTGACGCACGGATTGGAGCGCTGTGGTAGTGCTTTCATTGAATTTCGCAAAGATGTGCGGTCTCACTGAGAAACTGATTGCGTTGACTAACATTAACATCGCCGAGGCCGTTGTGGTACCAACGGTATAGATTCCAGCATAATATTGACCAAGAATAAAAACAATTAAAAGACGATCTGCGATAGTGTTAAGCGTAGTAAAAGAAAAATAAGGCAATACTTTGATAGAATATGTTAGTATGTCTTTAATGAGCTTAGTGTTAAAAGACCAACGAATTTTATTTTTATTCGTGAGTATAAAAGTGATACAGCCTATCATAGGCATAATACCAAAGGCCAGTAATGCACCATTAAGACTCATGCCTAAAATGCCTACAAAAAGTATGTTAAATAGACAATAGCTCACAGACATGAATGTAATAGCAACGGCATAGCGATAGGGCTGATGTATCATTCTCAAGAGTTCACTAAACATGAGTACTAGGCCCATCCCTATTGCATGAGCGATAACGGTGGTTAATGTGATAAAATTAATGCTGAATGGAATACTTTGAGAGGATACCATCATTGTCAATAAGTATAATAATGCTCCAACAATGATACCCGTAATTGCACCTAAGCAGAGCAATGTTGTCCATAAAATAGCAAGTTTTTCTGTGTCATTGTTAAAATCACTGCTAAATCGCTGTGCAGCACCTTGCAATCCAAAATTAAAGATAGGAGCTAAAAGCGTTGAAAAAGCAATGACTGTTGCGAGCACGCCAAATTGATCTGGCGTTAAATAGTGTGTTTGAAACGGCAGTAAAATAATTTGAATTAAGGCTTGTAAGACGATCATGCTAAAGTATATTAACGTGCTGTTTATAATCTGCCGTTGCATATTAATTTCCAGAAGTATCCGAAGTGTGTATTTTAATGACCGCACAATCGACTTGCCCATCTGATAGTCGAATCCGTATTGGGTCAGCTATTTTGATTTGTTGTGTGGATCTAAGGATATTATTATTTTGAGTCGCAATGGAGTAACCTCGGCCTAAAGTATTTAAAGGACTGACGGTATTCAGTGCACGACTTGCGTTCTCTAATTGAAATTGTTTGTTACTGATTAAATGTTGTGCAGCAGTAATAATGCGCTCTGAAAGGCTTTTACAGATAATCTGTTGGGCTCTTAGTGTATGTAGAGGATTGTGTTGATGTAGCCTTGAGGTAGTCTGGTTGAGTATTTGAATCAGACGATGAATCCTAGTTTGCGAGGCTGAGATTAAACGTTGTTCTAAATGATCACAGTGTTGTGCACGTTCGCGAATAATTTGTCCAGGATGCTTGAGTCGTTTACGCAAATGCATAATATTCATATGGGCATGATTTAAAAAAGTGCGCCAATTTTGTTGAAGCCGAGCTAAATATTGATCGACTTTATGTTGCCATTCTTGTCTATCTGGGGATAATAATTCTGCGGCTGCCGTGGGTGTGGCAGCGCGGTGATCGGCTACAAAATCAGCAATGGTAATGTCAATTTCGTGACCTACAGCACTCACAATGGGAATGGCGCTATCGTAAATTGCTCGAGCGACTATTTCATCGTTAAATGCCCATAAATCTTCCAGTGAACCACCTCCGCGTCCAACAATTAATACATCAGATTCTAAACGTTTATTGGCTTTTTTTATGGCTTGCGCAATTTGAGCGGGTGCTTCAGTTCCTTGCACTGCTGTAGGATAAATAATAATCGGTATGGAGGGGAAACGTCGTTTTAGCACACTGATAATATCTCGAATGGCAGCACCCGTTGGTGAAGTGACCACACCGATACAGGTTGGTAATTTTGGTAGCGGTTTTTTATGAGCAGAATCAAACAAACCTTCATTCATGAGTTTTTTCTTCAGAGCTTCGAAGGCACGTTGAAGAGCGCCATTGCCGGCTTCTTCCATCTGCTCGACAATCAGCTGAAATTCACCTCGACCTTCATATAAACTTACGCGCGCTTGAACTCGCACCAACATTCCATTTTCAGGCGTGAAAGAAAGCCCTCGATTGCGTTGTCGGAATAAAGCACACCTCACCTGGGCTTGTTGGTCTTTAAGAGAGAAATACATATGCCCTGAGCTAGGACAGGCTAAATTAGAAATTTCCCCCTCAACCCAAACCAAAGCAAAGGTTTCTTCTAAAACGGCTTTGGCTAAGCGATTTAAATCCGAAACACTAAAAATTTCGATGTCAGAGTCGCTGTCTAGGGATTGAGAGAGATTCATAAAACTAAAGATTCCTGCATTAAGATCTATCGGGCAATCCTACGGTGGTTAAGCTTGTGAAGTCAATATAACTCTATCCTGAATTCGAATAGAGCCAAATGGATGTTGAGCTGTTATTAGGCCTAACACTCATATTTTGACAAATGCCGCGTCTTGGAGTATACTCCAATAATATTCAAAATTTTTTGGAGTACATTCCAAATGGTACCTTTTTTACAAGAAACGTTTAAGCGCTTGCTGGCAGAAGTCCAGGTTGAATCCCATCGCTATTTATACGATCAATTCCATATCAATAGTCGACTTACGGGTATTGTCGGGCCCCGCGGGGTAGGGAAGACGACATTGATGTTGCAATTCATAAAAGAGAAACTTCCACCTACCGCAAAAGTAATGTATGTATCTGCGGATAATATTTATTTTAGTGATCATACTTTATTAGCTTTTGTCGACGATCTCTATCAGTTGGAGGGGATCGATCATTTTTTTATTGATGAAGTGCATAAATATCCGAACTGGAATCAAGAACTCAAAAATATCTATGATTCATTCCCCAGTGTTAAAGTGATTTTCTCGGGTAGCTCTAGCATAGACTTGGTGAAAGGCAGCTATGATTTATCAAGGCGCGGTAAAATATTTAAAATGCATGGCTTGTCTTTTAGGGAATATTTGGGATTTGTAACGCAAAAAAAATATCCGATCATTAGCTATGAAAATATTATCAAGAATCCAGAAGATATTTGCAATTCACTAGCCCAGGTTACACAAATAAAAGGTCATTTCAAAGATTTTCTCTTAACGGGATATTACCCTTTTTTATTTGAGGATGCTGACGATTTTTACGAAAAATTAATTAGCATTATTGATAAATCTATCTATGAAGATATCGCCAAATTTTATAATCTTAAGACACCTAATTTAATATATTTTAAGCGCATACTGAATTTTCTAGCCAGCATTCCTCCTGGCGAAATCAATATCAATAATTTGGCAAAGAATTTGCAAATTGACCACAAAACAACAGAGCATTATTTAATCATATTATCCGAAGCTGGTCTTGTGCGTTTTGTGACAGCGCCAGATGGTGGGAATCGAGGATTACAAAAACCCTTAAAAATATTTATCAATAACACCACATTACTAAGTGCACTGAATCATTACTTAGGGGAAGTCTTATCAATTGGCACAGTCAGAGAGCTATTCTTTCTACAATCCTTAATGAATGCTGAATATGATGTATTCTACAGCACGATTGGTGACTACACTGTTAGAGAAGATTTTTTTGAGATCGGTGGAAAAAATAAAAAACAACAACAACTCAAGCACGCCAAACGGGGATATGTAGTCAAAGATGATATTTTATATCCTGGGCACATGGAAATACCTCTATATTTATTTGGTTTTCTCTACTGAGGAACTCCCAGAATGCACTGATTACTTTGTGGGCTCTGTAGGAAGGGGGCAGATCTTTGCTTGATGCATACTAAGACTAAGTATCAAGCAAAGATCTGACTCCTTTCCTTTCTTTAAGGGAGAGCAGAAAAAAATATCCCTGAGTCGCGTAGGCGAAGAATCCGACTTTCTTGAAGGCAAATAAAGCGCAGCGAGGCGGAGCTGAGCGAGCCATTGCCGGAAAGACAGTCGGAATCTCACGCCGATTTTAAGAGCGCAAGGGTTCTCTGTTTTTATCGTCTGAGTAGATGGCTTAGAGCAGGGGAGGGGGGGATTATTGGGCGCTTTCTCTAATCATTGATAACGACAAACTGCACACGCTAATTGGATACTGCACTTGCAATAATATAAACTTTAGTCTAAACTAGTCATATAACTAGTCATATAACTAGTCAGGAGGATGTATGCAAGAAATTTCTTTATTTGATGCTAAAACGCATTTATCAAGCATTATTAGTGCTGTCGAACAGAATCATACTGAATTTGTCATCACTAAACGTGGTAAGCAAGTGGCTAAGATTGTGCCTATAGAAATTTCAAAGAAGCCCGATATTGAACAGGTGTTTCAGGATATGGATAATTTGAAAATTGAGCTTAGAAAAGCGGGATTAACTTTAAAAGAAATTCTTCAATTTAAAAATGAAGGTAGGAAATGATGACATATCACTATGTTTTAGATTGCTCTGTGGCTATGACATGGTTTTTTGATGATGAATATACAGCGTCAACAGATGCTTTAAAAGAAATGCTTAGAAATGGCTCTGTGATTGTTCCTACTATTTGGCCATTCGAAGTTGCAAATGTACTTTGGTCTACAGAACGACAAAAACGCATCAAACCTTATCAATCAGAAAAAATTAAGCATTTAATTCAAAAACTGCCAATAGAAGTTGATAATCACCTAGAATCAGACCCTTTGGGAAATACTCTTGAACTGGCTCGTGAATATGATATTTCTGTTTATGACGCCTCTTATGTGGATCTTTCATTACGATTAGGAATTCCTTTAGCATCTTTAGATAATAAATTACGAACTGCTGCAACTTCAGCGGGTATACCCATTTTGCCATCGTATTAGTAGCCATTAATGTTGATTTATGCAATAATGCTAAGTTATATTGACTACTTTGGGGGTGCTAATGCGGATTTTAGAACAGGCTTTAACCTTTGACGATGTGTTGCTGGTGCCTGGGCATTCTACGGTGCTGCCTAAAGATGTCGATCTCTCCACGCGACTGACGACTGGAATTACCCTCAATATCCCTATCGTTTCTGCGGCCATGGATACTGTCACTGAGGCGAAGTTGGCTATTGGCATCGCGCAGGAAGGGGGAATTGGTATACTGCATAAGAGTATGTCCATCGACCAGCAAGCTCAAGAAGTTCGACGAGTGAAAAAATTTGAAAGTGGGGTTGTTAAAGATCCGATTACCGTCACTCCAAATACCACAGTCCAAGAATTATTAGAATTGACGCGTGCGTATAATATTTCAGGAATGCCAGTTGTTGATGGCGACAAATTAGTGGGCATTATTACCAATCGCGATGTGCGATTTGCAACCGATTTATCGCAACCTGTTTCATCATTAATGACGCATAAATCAAAACTTGTCACGGTACAAGAAGGTGCGAGTCGCGAGGAAATTATTCATTTACTACAAAAACATCGCATTGAAAAAGTACTCATTGTGAAAGGAGATTTTCAATTAGGTGGGATGGTAACAGTCAAAGATATTATGAAAGCCAAGGAAAAACCTCTTGCATGTAAAGATGACGCAGGTCGCTTAAGAGTCGGTGCAGCCGTTGGTACTCGAAAAGACACTGACGAAAGAGTAGCCGCTTTAGTGGGCGCTGGAGTGGATGTCATTGTTGTAGATACTGCACACGGACATTCGCAAGGTGTATTAGATCGGGTCAGTTGGATTAAAAAGCATTATCCAGATATACAAATAATTGGTGGAAATATTGCTACTGCAGAAGCTGCGTTGGCGTTGAAAAAAGCAGGAGCCGATGCAGTAAAAGTAGGCATAGGGCCTGGATCAATTTGCACAACTCGAATTATTGCTGGTGTGGGTGTCCCTCAAATTTCAGCAGTTGCCAATGTTGCAGAAGCATTAAAGCGATCAGGTATACCTATTATTGCTGATGGTGGAATTCGTTATTCGGGTGATTTAAGTAAAGCGATTGCAGCGGGTGCTCACAGTGTAATGATTGGCAGCATGTTTGCAGGAACAGAAGAAGCACCGGGTGAAGTTGTTTTGTTTCAAGGGCGATCATATAAATCGTATCGAGGAATGGGATCTCTAGGCGCAATGACAGGTGGATTTGGTTCTAGCGATCGTTATTTTCAAGACAGTGAAATTGAAATGGAAAAATTAGTGCCCGAAGGAATTGAAGGACGTGTTGCGTATAAAGGCACGCTTGTTGCGGTTACTCATCAATTGGTCGGTGGCCTTAGAGCAAGCATGGGTTACACAGGTTGTAAAACAATTGAAGACATGCGTACAAATTCCCAATTTGTTCGAATAACCACAGCGGGTATGCGCGAGAGTCATGTCCATGATGTAGCCATCACAAAAGAACCGCCGAATTATTCTATTCAAAATAAATAGGAATATTACGTGGAATTCGATATTCATAGTGAAAGACTTTTAATTCTTGATTTTGGTTCACAATATACACAATTAATTGCTCGACGAGTTCGGGAAATTGGAGTGTATTGTGAAATTATGCCCTTTGATGTTGATCCTAAAATAATAGAACAATTTCAACCGAAGGGAATTATTTTATCAGGTGGTCCCGAAACGGTTCTCGAAGAAACCACACCACGCGCGCCTCAATGTGTATTCGAACTCGGTGTTCCTGTTTTAGGAATTTGCTATGGCATGCAAACAATGGCTGCCCAATTGGGCGGTGAAGTTGAGTCACCTGCGCATCGAGAATTTGGCTACGCACAAGTTCGAACTCGTAAAGGATCTGTTTTGCTATCTGGAATCGAAGATCAAATCCAGGAAAATGATGCATTATTAGATGTATGGATGAGTCACGGCGATCGCGTGAATGTAACACCGCCAGGATTCATTACCATCGCAGAGACTTCTTCCTGTCCAATCACAGCGATGGAAGATTCAGAGCGTCGTTTTTATGGAATACAATTTCATCCTGAGGTTACGCATACTCGACAAGGTCACCGAATTTTAACTCGTTTTGTGAGAGAGATTTGCGGATGTGAAGCTTTGTGGACTTCTGCGAACATTATTGTCGATAGTATGGAACGTATTAAAAAACAAGTGGGTTCAGATCAAGTCATTTTAGGTTTATCGGGTGGCGTCGATTCTTCAGTGGTTGCTGCATTATTACATCGCGCCATTGGCGATCAACTGACTTGTGTTTTTGTTGATACTGGGTTGCTACGATTGCACGAAGGTGATCAAGTGATGTCGGTTATGCAAAATCATTTTGGTATTAAAGTAATTCGAGTGAATGCAGAAGAACAATTTTTATCGCAACTATCGGGACAAGATGATCCTGAAGTTAAACGAAAAATAATCGGTAAAGAATTTATTAAAATATTTGAGTCTGAAGCCTCAAAAATTGCCGATGCAAAATGGCTTGCACAAGGTACTATTTATCCTGATGTGATTGAATCTGCGGGTAGTAAAACGGGTAAATCACATGTCATTAAATCACATCACAATGTGGGTGGGTTGCCTGATACTATGTCCTTAAGCCTTATTGAACCTTTGCGTGAATTATTTAAAGACGAAGTTCGAAAATTAGGTTTAGAACTGGGATTACCTTACGAGATGGTTTATCGACATCCTTTTCCAGGGCCAGGATTAGGTGTGCGAATATTGGGCGAAGTAAAAAAAGAATATGCTGATTTACTGCGCAAAGCCGATGCTATTTTCATCGAAGAACTACGACGTGCTGAGTATTATGATAAAGTAAGTCAGGCTTTTGCAGTGTTCTTGCCCGTGCGATCTGTAGGTGTGATGGGTGATGCTCGAAAATATGATTTTGTTATTGCATTGCGTGCAGTTGAAACAGTCGATTTTATGACGGCTCATTGGGCTCAATTGCCTCATGATTTGTTAGATAAAGTGGCGCAACGAATTATTAATGAGACGCAGGGTATTTCGCGAGTGGTGTATGATATTTCAGGTAAGCCACCTGCTACGATTGAGTGGGAATAAGTGACGGAATTTTTGGTAAAATAAAATATGATAGAGTGTGAAAAAAATTCAGAAAGTCTTCAGCTATCAACGGTACAATCATTCGATGAAAAGTTTATGGCTCGTGCACTGGAATTGGCACATCAAGCTAGTGCTATTAATGAAGTTCCGGTGGGGGCTGTATTAGTGAAAGAAAATCAAATCATAGGCGAAGGATTCAATCAGTCCATTACCCTGTTAGATCCAACCGCTCATGCCGAAATTGTTGCACTTCGCTCAGCGGCTAAAGCCATTGGTAATTATCGATTGGTAAATACTACCCTATATGTCACTTTAGAGCCCTGTGCTATGTGCCTTAGCGCGATGGTACATGCTCGTATCCAACGGCTCGTCTTCGCCGCAACAGACCCTAAAACAGGGGCTGTCTGTTCAGCCATCCACCTCCTCGACGAGCCCTTCTTCAACCATAAGATCCAATGGTCTCAGGGGCCTTATGTGGTCGAGAGCGCAAGGCTTTTGCGGGCTTTCTTCCAAGAGCGGCGGTAGATTAAATTTATAGTATGATAAATCATGCTCATACAACGTTCTCTTAATATTCTCTTTTTCTTCAGAGTTTAAATGCTTATATCATTTATAGTCTATAATTAAAGTGAAGTGGTAATTTAGGAGTATTATTTTATGCGTAAAGGCGAAAGAGAAAATGAGAAGAAGTCGGGTGTAGTTACCAGGGGGGATATCGAAGACGCGGAAAAGAATGTCGATGAGATGATGAAGGAACTAAAAGGCAATAGTAATCCGATAGCAAAAGAATTATTAGGAGAACTTGAGATTGATAAAATAACATTAGAAGCGCTCAAGGATCTTGAAGGTAACAATGATTTGAAGAGAGAGACTCTCAATGGTGTGAAACTGAGGAGAGAGAAATTCACTTCCACATTAGAAGAGAAAATTAATAAACTGGAAAATGCGATTCAAGAATTTAAGTTAAAGCTTGAGAAAGTTAATGATAAAGACGCAAAGAGACTCCTAGATGAATTACAAAATTTCTCGCGAAAAGTAAAAGAAATGAAAGAGAAAAAATTAGACGCATTATCGATTAAAAATCTTGAGGATCAATTCAATATCCCTAGGTCAAGAATGGAGTCTTTTCTTAAAAAAAATTCAGATACAGAGTTCTCAAATATTGCTGCCCAAAAAAATTATGATGCTAAGATTACTGTAATAGAGTACTATCTTAAAAGTATTCGTGATACTTATCAAAATCAAAAGCTTGCGGCGAGTGATCCAAAAATGATTGCTTACAATAAGCTGGTAGAGAATTTTAATAAGTTAAAAAAAGACCATAAGAGTGGAGATTCTCTCGAAAAATTTGAAGCTTTAGAAGAGGTGTTAAAGATAGTTATGCAGGACATTCGTAGTCCAGGAGTATTAAAACCATCGTCTAAAAATGCAGGCAATGTTAGTTCAGAAGCCGTTTCGAATAAAAAAACACCATTAGAGCTTTCTGATGATGCTCGTCTTGCCTTTCAATCACTCACTACTATGTTCAATACTAAACAGATAGTAATTGATAAAGATTCTCTTCAATTACTTAGAAAAATTAATCAGATTCGTAGTTCCGTAGAAGCTAATTCTGCATCACCATCGGGAAAAAACACATCAGAAAAACAAGAGCCCACAGGTGATTTTAAAACGGCTCTAAGAGAGTTAAAGGAGTTAGAAGATCGTGTTATAAAAGCAAGAAAAGCAGTGCTACTGTTTAAAAAAGTAGCTCAGTTTAAAGTTTTAAAGCAAATGGAAAAGATAGTTAAAGATAAAAAAGGCGTTTTTGAAAATGCCATGAGTAGTAGAGAGGCGCCTATTTCGCCACCAGTGCCCCATAGACGAAATACATAATTGGTCGGGGTGACAGGAATTGAACCTACGACCCCTGCGTCCCGAACGCAGTGCTCTACCAGGCTGAGCTACACCCCGACAAGTAAAATTACATTATAGTAATTCTTTTCTAAAATTGCCTTTGTATGGCAAATCCAGCAAGATTTTCTAATCCTTCACGATATGAGGATGCGGGTAAATCATCCAGATTTTCAATTGCTCGTTCGGCAAGTTGTTTCGCTCTATCTAGAGTGTATTCCACAGCATTGGTTCGTTTTATCGTCGCCAGGATAGTCGGTAAATTATCGCGACTACTATTTTCGATGGCGTGGCGAATACAGGATGCATCTGTAGCATCCGCGTGTTGCAGGGCATAAATAAGTGGCAGGGTTGTTTTGCCTTCTGCAAGATCATCACCTGTATTTTTACCAAGCTCAGAACTGTCTCCGACATAATCCAATGCGTCGTCAATTAATTGGAAGGCGATTCCCAAATCGAGCGCATAACGTCCCAAAGAGAGTCTTAATGAATCAGGGGCATGACAAATCGTTGCTGTCATTTCAGCAGCTGCTTGGAATAATCGCGCTGTTTTATCCATGATGACATCGAAATATTGAGCTTCGGTAATATCGGCATTATTGCGATTGACGAGTTGCTTAACTTCACCTTCAGTGAGGTTATTGGTTGTATTTGCCAAAATATCGATGGCTTCAAAATTTCTTAATTGTGAAATAAGTTGAAATGTTCGAGTGGTTAAAAAATCGCCGACTAAAATACTCGCAGAATTACCCCAAATATCATTTGCAGTGCGGTCGCCGCGTCGCATATTGGAATTATCAATCACATCATCATGTAATAATGTCGCTGTATGAATAAATTCCATGATGGCTGCGATCTTAATATGATCATTACCTTGGTAATGGAGGGCATTGGCAACTAAAAGCACTAGCAATGGTCGTAATCGTTTGCCGCCGCTATTGATGATGTGTTTGCACACTTGCCCGATCAGGGGCACATTGGAAGCCAGTTGATCATGGATCAGCTGATCAACAGTAATAAAATCCTGAGCCACGAGTGCTTTGATCGACTTAATGTCGATGTGCTGAGTTGTAGGTGCATTCACTGTCATTGTGTCGTTCACTCGATTGTTGATTGGATAAGGTTATGGGCTACCGAGGAGCCTGTCAAGTGAATGGGCAGGGAATCCCCAACGGATGATTCTATGTAATAATGAGTTTGAACCTCAAAATTACATGGATATTAAGCTTGACATGAGAATCTTGTGGTCAACGAACTGATGAAGTATCGTTACAACCGTGGTCTAGATCCAAATTTGTACTATTTTCGAGATAGCAATAAGAATGAAGTTGATGTCATCATCAAACATGGCAATGAATTAATTCCGATCGAGATCAAGTCGGCAAAGACCTACACGCGTGGATTTATCCGAGGGTTAAGTTATTTTAAAAAATTAGCAGAAGACCGCATTACGAGAGAATATTTAGTGTACACCGGCGAGCAAACGCAAATGATAGGTGATGTAAAACTGATAAATTATCGAAATGTGACTGACGTCTACCAAGATGTGGGACATTTATGAGCGAATGGGCTGTGTTTTTTGATACCTGAGTTTTTAGCTAAAAGTCCTCATGTGTTTAATGAGAGGTGAGAAAAACCTAATATATGAAATGTTTAAATAGAGATTTGCCCCCTTGGCATTCTCTGCTAAAATAGACCTATGAAACCATCATTACATTATCAACAATTGATCGAGGCGCGCCTTATTGAGCGGGATGAGCAGCAAATCAAATTGCTGCCACAGCTGGATACGCTTTACACAGAATTATGTGATCAAGATCAATTTGGCAACAAAATAACCCGAAGAATTCGTCAATTTTTTGGTTGCGGACGTCCACCGAAAGGGATTTATGTATGGGGTGGGGTGGGGACTGGAAAAAGTTTTTTAATCGATAATTTTTTCAATTGCTTACCTTTTACCGACAAGCTGCGTATGCATTTTCACAATTTCATGGATAGTGTGCATTTTGAACTCACTGAATATCAAGGTGCTGCCGATCCTTTAACGCAAGTTGCAAAAGATTTTGCTCGTCGTGCTCGTGTTTTATGTTTAGATGAATTAATGGTGAATGATATTGCAGACGCTATGATTCTCGGAGAATTATTTAAAAAACTCATAGCCCATGAAGTTTGTTTGCTTTTCACAAGCAATATTGAACCTTCGCGTCTCTATGAAAAAGGATTGCAACTTCAACGATTTTTACCCGCTATTCAATTGATAGAAGAACATTCTAATATTGTAAAATTGGATAGTGGATTTGATTATCGAGAGCGCAATAGTGGTCATGCAAAACACTATTTAACACCTCTTTCTGAAACAACAGATGCACAAATGCGAGACTATTTTTTACATTATAGTAAAGGCCAAGAAATAAGTGCGGGTCATATTGAAATTCATGAGCGTCACATTGAATTTATAGCGCGTGCGCACGATGTTATTTGGTTTAATTTCAGTAAGATTTGCACCGTTCCACGTTCGCAAAAGGATTATTTGGCAATTGCCGAAGATTTTAAAACAGTGATGATCAGCGATGTGCTTG
>JAKORL010000022.1 GCA_029777855.1 Pseudomonadota bacterium | reverse complement strand
CGAATTATGAAAAGTTGATTGAAGGGAGAGGAAGGTGTCAGATCTTATATTTATCCATCTATCATTTCTGAGTACCATATCCCAACTCTTTGCGCTGGATAAATATTAGATCTGACACCTTCCTGCCTTCCCTTGTCTTTCTATCCATTGCGGCTTAGAATGGTTAGCTCAGTTTTTTGTGTGATGAGAGGCTACAATGGCTTGGAATGAACCGGGTAACAGGGATCAAAAAAATCCGTGGAATAGAGGAAAACAAAATCAGGGTCCTCCCGACCTCGATGAGCTTGCACGAAAAATTCGAGATAAATTCATTAAACTGCTAGGAATTAAAAAACCCGTATCTCGTCAAGTGAATAATAGTGGTGATGGTAATAAAAATGGCGGTGTATTGAATCTGAAAAAAATAACGCCATACCATGTTAGCATCTTTTTAGCTATCATAGTGGGGCTATGGATACTCTCCGGAATTTATATTATTTCTCCGATGAAACGAGGTGTAGTATTGCGCTTCGGGCAATATTATCAAACAGTAGAGCCAGGACCTCATTGGTTGCCCCGTTTTATTGATTCTTATAAAACGGTGAATGTCCAGGAAGCGACTTCATTTACTTATACTGATGAAATGTTAACGCGTGACGGCAATATTGTTTCTGTCGAATTATCGGTTATTTATCGTCGAGATAATGTGCGGCAGTATTTGTTCAACGTGAAAGACCCTCAGGAAAGTATTAAACAAGCAACAGCTAGTGCCTTGAGACAAGTCGTTGGTGATTCTGATTTAGATGAAATATTAACGACAGGTCGACAAAAAATTCGTGATGAAGTGTTGCAGCAATTAGTTGCTATTTTACAACCCTACAAAACAGGTATTGAAATTATTGATGTCAATTTACAACCTGCAAAACCACCAGAAGCGGTTACTGAAGCTTTTGATGATGTGATTAAAGCGCGTAAAGATGAAAAACGATTTATTAATGAAGCCGAGGCTTATGCGAGCCAGTATAATGCAACGGTTGTTGGAGAAGTCGAACGATTATTGCGAGAGGCCGAAGCAGAAAAAGAACGATTAGCAGCGGATGCGCAAGCTGAAGTTGCTCAATTTAAAGCATTACGTCAATTATATCGTGCGCAACCAGAAATCATGAGAACAAGAATGTATATGGATGCTATTGAATCTATTCTATCTAAGAGTAGCAAAGTATTAGTGGCTACGAAAAGTGGTCAAAATGTCTTGTATTTGCCTTTAGATAAAATTATGGAATCTCAGCGACAAAACAATCGTGAAGATAATACTCAGGTAGAAGGTGTGAGCGCATTGAATGAAGTAGATCCAGATTTGCCAGTTGATAGTGCTGCCACACAACTGACTGACGCGAATAACGATCGTCGTTCCACTGATTTGAGTCGAGGAGGCTATCAATGGCAACAATAAAATCTACAATCATCGCAGCTGTATTTTTTCTTTTCTTTATTATATTCGGCTGTTTATATACAGTAGAAGAAGGGCAGCGTGCTCTAATTTTGCACCTGGGAGAAATTTCTTTAGGTGTTGATAAGAAACCTCGCGTCATTACGCCAGGATTGCATTTTACCTTGCCCTTTGTTAACCGTGTTCAGTATTTTGATATGCGTTTAAATACAAATGACGTAAAATCTTCTCGTATATTTACTTCAGAACAAGAATATGTGCTTGTTGATTATTACGTAAAATGGCGAATTGAAAATGTCGCGTTATATTATCAGCGGACGAGTGGCTATTCAGAACGCGCAGAAAAATTACTGGAGCAAAAAATTAATAATGCACTTAGAGCAGCATTTGGTCAGATAACCACCCAAGAAGTCATTGCTGGTAAACGAGGCAATGTTATGGCGGTATTGAAAGAAGAAGCGAACCAGAAAGCAAAAGAATTAGGCATTAGTGTCGTTGATGTTCGAATAAAGCGAATTGATTTTCCAAAAGAAGTGACAGAAACAGTTTACACTGAAATGCGAACAAAACGTAAACAAGAAGCAACTAAACACCGTTCTGAAGGAATTTCAGCAGCTAATGCAATTAGGGCTCAAACAGATAAAAATGTCGTAGTAAAATTGGCTCAAGCTCGTCGAGCTGCAGCCGAAATTCGTGCTGAAGGGCAATCTGAAGCCGCAAAAATATATAATGATGCTTTTTCTCAAGATAAAGAATTTTATACGTTGTTGCGAAGTTTAGAAGCGTATAAAAAAACATTCAAAAGCAAAAATGATTTTCTGATTCTAGAGCCAGATTCACAGTTCTTTAAATATTTTAAAGGTGTATGATGGTTTCGTTGGGCAATACTTTGAGCTGTATTATTATTTAATGTTAAAATTGTAGATAATCTTTGGATTTGACTACTAGAGATGTAAATTGGAGTACATTATACAATGAGTAAAAAAGTTGTAATATTAGGCACTCAGTGGGGTGATGAAGGCAAAGGTAAAATCGTTGATTTGCTCACTGATCAGGCTAAAGTCGTTGTGCGTTTTCAAGGCGGACACAATGCCGGGCACACGCTTGTAATTGATGGAAAAAAAACAATATTGCGTTTAATACCCTCAGGAATTTTGAGATCAGATGTGAAATGTTATATTGGGCATGGTGTTGTGATATCGCCTAAAGCTTTATTACAAGAGATAACGGAATTAGAAAACAATAATATTCCTGTTATCGAACGTTTACGAATCAGTAGTGCTTGCCATTTATTATTGCCTTATCACGAAGCATTAGATAAAGCTCGAGAAATTGCGCGCGGGAAATCAGCTATTGGAACCACAGGGCGTGGTATAGGTCCTGCATATGAAGATAAAGTAGCCCGACGTGGATTGCGTGTAATGGATTTGTTTGATCCTACAGGATTAAGTCAACGTTTAATGGAGTTAGCCGATTATCATAATTTCATGCTAAAAAATTATTACCATGCAGAAAGTATTTCTTATGAAACTGTACTTGAAGAATTACTGGAAGCGAGTGTAAAAATGAATTCAATGATTACTGACGTTGCATATGAACTTGCTACTCATAATCATTTGGGAAATCCAATTTTATTTGAAGGCGCACAAGGTACTTGTCTAGATGTTGATATGGGTACTTATCCTTTTGTTACCTCATCCAATACAACAGCAGGCGCCGCTGCAACAGGGTCAGGAATAGGGCCATTAGCACTGAACTATATTTTAGGTGTTTCTAAAGCGTATACCACGCGTGTGGGTGCAGGACCTTTTCCAACAGAATTACAAAATGACATTGGTCGTTATATGGGAGAGAAGGGGCAAGAATTTGGATCAGTCACGGGGCGTCCACGACGTTGTGGTTGGTTAGATGCAGTCTCACTTAAACGATCTATACAAATCAATAGTGTGAGTGGTTTGTGCATCACTAAGTTGGATGTATTAGATGGGCTTGAAAAAATTAATATTTGTATAGGCTATGAATTAAACGGAAAAAAAATAGTGGTACCTCCACAAGACACTCGTGAACTTGAAAAATGCACGCCTATTTATGAAGAACTTCCGGGTTGGAAAAATTCAACGTTTGGAATTAAAACTCTGGAAGAATTACCTCAAGAGGCCATTAATTATATTCATCGCATTGAAGAATTAGTGGAAGCACCAGTGGATATTCTTTCGACAGGGCCAGACCGAAGCCAAACCATTATTAAACGACATCCTTTTTTATAGGGTGCTAAATCGAGTCAAGGTGTCAGATCTAAGATTTATGTATTGTCTTAACAATAAGAGAATACATAAATCTTAGATCTGACACCTTGGCCTTGACTGGTGCCGAGGAGAGGACTCGAACCTCCACAGGGTTTCCCCCACAAGTACCTGAAACTTGCGTGTCTACCAATTTCACCACCTCGGCGCTATGAAGCCTGACTCTATCGAGCTCGTGCTGTATTGTCAATCAAGCAGGCAAGAATTCCAATCATGAGCTATACTATAAGTATATGGAATACTGAAGAGTAAGTATCATAAGTTATGGACGAATAACAGGGCCGCAAAGCCCGTCTTTAGGGCTTTGTGGCCATGATGCAGAGAGGTGGTATTATGAGCATGTTTGATATCATCCGTGCTCAAGGAGTAGGAGCAAGAGAAGCGGTAGAACCCGGTATGGCCGTTGTGATCACAGAGGGTGACCGAGTCGTATGTGATCAACCGTTCACAGAGGTTTATTCGATCACACGAATTGATAATAATTTACACATCATTGTTTCCGATAAAGCACCTACTATATTTAATCAATTTTTCAGTGCACAAAAAACGATTATTCAATTTACCGACAAACAAATTTCATCGGATGAATTAAATAAACTGCTGACTGTGCATTTATCATCCATTGATCTATACGGCAATGAGCATCAAATTTCATTACTCCCTGGAAGTTTCATTGTTGCACAAGTCGGTGATAATTTTTATTTAGATGCTAAAGAATTCAATGTTAAAAATCTCCATCGTCATGGTGAAGATTTATTGATTCAATCTCATGATGAGACACCAAAAACGATAGCTAAATTGAGTGGTTTTTTTACTAAACCGGAAGCTGGGATGGCTTTGCCCCAATTACACATTGTGGATCCCGCGGCAGGTACTACACAAGAAATGATTGTGCATCCACATTCTAATATTTTCCAATGGGAGGGTGAACCATTACCTACTGCTGTTGTTGGATCTCTGTATGGTTATTATTTCCAATTGCAAGGTGCGGATGCAGATAAATTTATTCTTGTTGCGAAAACAGTGGATGGGGAATTGCCTTCATGGATGACCTTTTCTCACGTTGAACATGGGAAATATTATTTAGGTGGCATTCCAACCACAGATGCTGTAGGAACGCATGAAATATTTATTCAAGCCTATTCTACCCAAAATAATATTGGATTTCACACACAACAATCCTTCGAATTAATGATTAAATCGAGAGATGATACAACAACACGATCAGCTGTTGATTCTATAGCAACAGCAGAATTTAGAAGTTTGAATGAAGTTTTAATAGCGGAAAGTTATGTAACCGGCGTGGTCAGTGTCGATCAAATGCCTTATATGTCAATGCCAGAAATTGCCGTAATTACAGGTTTATCTGCTATTAATCCTGTGGTGCTTAATCAAATGTTTAGTACCTATGCTACAGCGGATCAGATTTCTCATGCTGGAATGTTAGGTACTGAAGCTATGTTAGGCGGTGCGCAAGCTCTAGAAATTGATTTAGTTCGAAATGAATTGTTAGCAGGTGAAGGTTTTGGAAACACTGGATCTCATATATTTATGGGCACAAATATTGTAGAAACAGTTGCAGGTGCTGAAGGAACAGAAGCTAGTGAAGCTACTCAAAGTACTCAGACAGCGAGTGCTCCAACACAAGCAGATGAATATATGGTAATGAGTGGTGGTGAAACTATTACACCAGCATTAACTCCTTATTCAATGATTATGGATTTCCAACTCACTCCGGCAGTAGTGCCATTTGCTCTTTACAATAATACCGTAACACACTCATATTTGCTTACATTAACTCCACCACCTGCACCTCCGCCACCCTCAGGTCCATTATTTATCGATTTAGGTCAGCCTTATAACGGTTTTGAGTTTGATGGTCAAACTTTTGCATTTTCTGGTAGAAGTGCGACGATAGTGACAGATATGACAGGTGACGGGCTTGGTGATTTAGTTGTTGGGGCATTCGTTGGATCAAACTATGGTAATGTTTATTTGATCCCTGGCAGAGTTGCGACTTTTCCTTCACAATTTAATATTACAGATGGATCAGTTAATGGTACCAATTTTTCGTCATCAGTTTCCAGCTATTTTTATAACTACAAAGTTGCAGATGTGAGTGATTATAACGGGGATGGTCTTAGTGATTTACTAATTGTTACTCAAAATACAAATAATGTTGCTTATGTTGTATTTGGTAATCCTGCTGGATTTCCATCTGGAGTTGACTTAAATACATTCATAAGTACTGGTGGAGCTACAGAATTTACTGCAACACCTCCACCATTTTTTTCTGGTACATATATCACCAATGGAGCCTATTTAGGAGATGTCAATGGGGATGGGTTAGCAGATATCATACTGTCTAATTTTTCTAGAAACTTTTTCTCCACGTATTCTGCTGCCCATGTAATATTTGGAACCAACACACCGCCTACTACTTTTGATATAACAACAGTTAATGGAATTAATGGTTTCAACATTAATCCAGGCGCAGTTCATGCCTCATATCATGGTATGACTGGAGTGGATATCAACGGTGATGGATTTAATGATGTATTTTACAATATTTATGGTGGAACACCTTACAATAATGAGATTAGCGTAGTATTTGGTCGATCAACAGGTTTCCCAGCGACATTAAATCCTACAGCATTACCGGTAGGGCAAGGATTTATTATTCATGATAGTACTGTGAACGATACATTTTATAATGGTTTTGGTGTTAGAGATTCAGCTAATATTGGTGATGTTAATCATGACGGAATTGATGATGTTTTGATCGTCGAAAAAAACCATGGTAATGCGTATGTTATTTTCGGAAGTCCAAATTTTTCAACAGTGAGTACTTTCGATGTTGCGACATTAAACGGTACCAATGGATTTAAATTAACCTCTTCTAACTATGATTACATTACCCAAGTTGCCTATGTGGGAGATGTAAATGGCGATGGCCTTCCTGATTTTGGAGTGATAGATGCATTCGCGTATGGTGGAAAAGGTGCTGTACATATTATATTCGGTAGTGCCAATCCATTTCCTGCCGTTATAGATTTACATAATTTGGCACGTAATCAGGGATTTACAATCATTGGCACCGATTCTTTTGCAGGACTATATTCGGTAGGTGGTGGAGGAGATATTAATGGTGATGGGTTATCCGACATCGTTGTCAGTGGATGGCTTATTAATAGTAGACAAGGTGCCTCTTATGTAATATTTGGTGGTAATTTCGATAATGTCATCACACTCATGGGAACTTCAGCGAGTGAAACTCTGAACGGTACTGGAGGAAATGATGTTATTTATGGTGCTGGCGGAAACGATATCATTAATGCATTAGGTGGAAATGACTTTATCTCAGCTCTTGGGAACTCCAGAATTTATGCTGGTCAAGGTAATGACACCATAGTTTACTATCGTGATGATGCACCAGTGCAAGGTGGCACGGGTACTGATACACTGTGGTTTAAATATGATAATACGCATGTCACATTTATAGGTGCAACAAATTATACAGGTATTGATGAAATTAATTTACAACCAATGAGATCGCTTGTTGGAAATAGTGTCACATTAGATGCAGCAACGGTATTAACAATGTCTGATGCAAATCTGATGACAATCACAGGCAATGCACATGATATTCTAACTTTAATTGCAACTGATTTCTGGACAGCAACATCAACAATACCTGGTTATACAACGTACACATCAATGAGTGGTTCAGTGGTTAACGTACAAGATGCTGTCCATGTGACATTCGCACCACCTGCAGCTCCAATACATTTAAATTATACCTTGTCGTCATTAGTCGATGGCGTACATGGATTTTCATTAACTTCAACAGCTGATTTTTCAGCAGTCAATGCTACCATTATGCAAAATGGTGATGGGTTTGGAGATTTATTGATAGGGTCTCATAGAAACTTTTCGACAACTAATTATATTAATGCCGTTCAAATACATGGGCAAGCATCATTCAATGCAAGCACTCCAGTGGTCGATCTATCATTACCAGAAAGTAGTTTCAAAAATGATACCGTAAATT
>JAKORL010000021.1 GCA_029777855.1 Pseudomonadota bacterium | reverse complement strand
TAGGATTCCATGCTAAGAGCATGTTTTCACCAAGATTAATACCAATGACTCGATGTTTTATAGGTGCGCCCCATTGGCCACTAACTACTGGGAAAACTGTGGCGCAGGTTAATGAGATTGATTCAGGTTGTCCTTTGTTTTTGCGTAATATCTCATCACCCACATTATTAATAATAGTTTTCAAATTGGCTTTGAGTGTGTCGGCGTAATCATACGTTGAGCACAACCGAATAGCATGTTTGCATCCGAAATACGATGCTCGAGAAATTCGAGTATCTTCAGCTTTATCCCCAGTATGACCCCCTAAGCCATCAGCCATCGCCAGATAGACCTTACGAGACCCATTATATTGATAAGATTGATGTGCAACCAAACATGAATCCAAGACTTGAGTTACGCGTAGTTCGGGCGCAAAGTGGGTAAAAAATGTTGTACCCATAGTTGCTGCAGCATCGGGCGTGGCACCTTGATTTGAAATAGCAACAGGTAATTCTTTTGCTCTTGTTGTAGCATCAATTGGTGTAACGCAATTAACATAGCCTTTTATTTTTATACTAGGAGCCTCTTTTGTGTGAGAGCTAATTTGTTTGGTATAATTAGCACCATAAAGAAGGTCTTTCCAATTCAATTTTTCGTTTTCAGGAATTATTTCTCTATACATATTTTCATGCCGATATTTTTTTTCTAGATGATGCTTAAAGCCCGCTAATCGGCGTTTAACAATTTCCTGATTAGCAGTTTTCCTTTTTTCATCAATCTGAGCTATAAAGTCTTGGGCATTCTTATTACGTACTTTTGATTCCCAGTTAATTATATTATTGTAGCAATAATTCGCTACTGCCTGATATATTTCCAACTCATATTCTGGCATATGAGTTTCGAATAATTCTCTTGCAAGGTTAGTAGCAACCCCTATGTTGTATTTTTCATCTGAATTAGCCCATTGCTTTACCCATGCTAATGGCTCATAGCGATCGGCGCCTTTAAATGTTGCCCATAAATTAGCTAATTTGTCAGCTACGAAAGTAAGCCCGACAGCAAACGGTGCTGCAATGGCGCCCAAAGTAAATCCTACAGCAAAGTAAGTTGTAGTCACTTGAATTCCAACAGCGGCTGCGACTGCATTTAATAAAGCAATCACAGGTGCAAAAAGTCCAACAAATGTAGTGCTCACAGAAATGACTGTTGCACTGATCATTTTGAGTGAGGCAGCAATCAACGGTAAATTTGCTATTGAAGTTACTGTAGGAATAAGCACCGGGAAGAATGTCGTTAGCGCGCTTATGAGTAGAGGAAATATCATTGCCCATGTTAATGCACTGGCTATCACGCTTAGTGATGAAAAGAGTGTAGGCAAGATGTAGCGCGCAAATGGTATGTATTTTAGCATTGAGTCACTGCTAAGATTGATACCCATGTTGTACCAGTAGCGGCGAGATTTATCGGGAGAGGTAACGAGCATACCAACTGTGTAGAAAATAGTGGATGCTGTACTTAATAAATAGGAGGCAATAAATAAACTTCCGAAAACGGCTAGTTTAATCGTTTTAATACCATCATAGACTAAAAAATGCCGATGATCAGTCCAGGACTTAGTCTTTTCCCAAGTTCCAGTCAACGATTCATAAAAGCTATCGGAAAAGACCCTGAAGAAAAAATAAAACATGAATGGAAGATGTTCAGTACCTAATTTCAAAATATTTCGTGCAAGTCTTAGCGGCCATGTTGCAATGATGATAGCCGGAATTACTATAGGTTTGATCAATAGAATAGAGCCAATAATATTTAACCAGTTTTTTGTATTAAATTTGCCCCATGCGAGTTTGCCTTCTCTATTGCGCGGTAGGGGATTCCAGCCCGCGATAAGATCACGAGCAAATTGTAACAAGGTAAAGCCATCGTCTCCAATTCGAGAGGGGAGTCCAGCAAATGTAATGATTGAATGGAAAAAACTTTTGTAATAATTATATCTAGAAGCAGCTCCATTGCCCATCCGCCTATGTGATGAAAATTTAGATCCATCCGCAGTGGTTTCAGTGTGGTTAATGACATCTTTTCCGTCATTTTCATACGTATAATTAAAGGCAATAGAATTGGCGTTAATGAGTATTTGACCAACATCCATGAGTCCTCGACCAACTCCTATGAGTATCTTCAAACTGGATGCCATCCAACTCTTGCTCACGTTTGATTCTCTTTCAATTTTACTGTAAGCCATATTCAACTCCTCTTTAATAAATACCCTAATTACGCCATTCTACCTAATTACCTATCCCAATCCTAGGGTTGTGTCCTTTCAAAGATTGCAAGATAATCCGCACAATATATCAATACTACATTAAGGAAATATTAATTATTGTTAAAAAGAGTAAGGGGGTCAGGTCTAACATTGAAACATTAGTTATTGATACTTGGAGATAGGTTAAGTACTTTGACTAATGTTTCAATGTTAGACCTGCCCCCTTCCTCACCAGCATAAAATTATGTATTATCCGCATCTGCAAGGAAACGACTTGTTCAATCAAAAAGGATCTAACCATGCGTTTGATTTATCCAGTTATAGCCCTGGCGGGCTTTTTAGCGATTTCGGGATGTGCTCATCATAATGGAGCTCATCAAGGTGGGCACGGGTTTGCGGCCAAAAACTATGGCTTAACCTACGAACAGGTGCGTGAGGCAGCCCAAGATGGGGATGCGGATGCGCAGTACGCCTTAGGTTATATGTACTACTATGGCCAAAATGTGACTCGCAATGGCAAACAGGCTCGCTATTGGATTGCCAAAGCCGCTTCACAAAATCATCAACAGGCGATTCGAGCCTTAAAGATGATGGGTTCAGAGCAGCACTATGCTAGCCGCGATACCAACTGGAATGAATCCGCTCGAACTGCTCCATTGCGTACTGAAGCAGGACAAGCCAACCAATGGCAGGAAGTGAGACGGCCACAAGCCACCAATCAAGAGAATCTCGCGCCTCAAGCGAAGCCGGAGCAACAAGCTGCCACTGGAAAGTCCTCGAAAACGGCAGTGAATGAAAAAACCTCCGATAAGCATCAAAAGGCTCAAAAAGTGGCTGAATTGCGTAAGAAGCATACTCAAGCCGCTTTACACAAAAAAGGCTATAATAAGCAGTTAGCCAGCAAGAAGCATGGCTCTATTCAATCTGCGGCTAGTAACACCGAGTCTGAAAACTCAGAAGCCGCAAATGATGCCAGCCAGTCTGATGAAGCGACTGAGCAAAATCAGGCAACTAAGGGTAAGAAATCTGCTCAAGCGGGTAATCACCCTAAACACGCCTCAAAAGCTCAGATAGATACTGCTACAGCAGATGCTGATGAGACGATGGCCGATTCTGACGACACAGCTCAAGAAGCACCTTCTTTAAAATCTGCTCAGCAAAAGGTAGTCCAACCTGCTAAACAAGCCGCTTTGAAAGGCAATAAGGCGGGGAAAGGGCAGTTTGCTAATGCCAAAGGTGCTAAGCTTACGAGCGATGAAAGAAGCATCCTCTCTGCACCAGCAAGCCATTATACTTTGCAATTGATGGGATCTGGCTCTAAAGCGTCTATACAGAAGCTGATTGCCAACAACCATATCCAGCAAAAAGCGAAGGTATATCATACGACACTTAAGGGTAAGGATTACTATGTGTTGATCTATGGTTCATACCCTTCTCAAGCGGCTGCCAATGCTGCGATTGCGCATCTCCCGTCCCATTTGCAAGACTTAAAACCTTGGGCTAAGCCTTACACCAGCGTGAAGAGCAGCATCAAGACAGCTTCTTCAGGTCAAACCTCTAAACACACTAGCTAATGCTAGCAGTCCCAAACATACACAGCCCAGATCCCTCTGGGCTGATGTAGCGGTCTAGTTTTGAATGATGAAGACTCTGTTTACCTTATAAAAACGACTTGATAATAAAATAATTATCCTCGTAGCCTATCCTCCTACTAACCCGCTTTTTTAGTGTGTTAGATCTAACATCCCTCAGCAGATCTAGGAAAAATAGACTATAATTTAAATGTAGTAGAGTGATAACTAGAGGCTTGTATGAAAGTTGAAAAAGAGTCGGTTAGTAACGTGGAAGAAAATAAAGAAAAACTAGCTATACAATCGTTGACTGGTGCTTCGAGGGATTTAATTGAATCTGTGGCTAACAACGTATTTAAGAAATATATTGATAAGTATAATAAATTTATGAACACCGACGAAGCGAAGGCAGCTCTTAAAGTTGCAGATGATGAATTTTTACAAGCCAGAACGGAATATTTGTCAGTAAAGCCAAAAAAGGAAAATCTAGATCAAGAAGATAAAAATAGAAAAGAAATGAAGGAAAGAAATGAGGTTGTGCCAGAATTTTCAGAAGTTGAGAAGGCTCAGCGAAGCGAAATTATAAGTCAATTTGAAAAGGCTTCTGGAAATTATCAAAGAACTAGACTAAGACGCGAGGAATTTTTGCCTGCAAGCATAAAGGATGTTTTAGGATTAATAGCTGTGGAATGTAAAGGACAGCCCCAAGATACGGGACAATCCAATGCTTTAATGAAAGAAGTTAAAACTAGATTGCAAGTAAAATCAGAATACAGCCAAGGCATTGCTAATAACGAAATTGACAAAACTTTAGTGGGATATAAAGTTGATGCAGCTCAGGAAGTGATGAGTAATCTATCTAAAAGCTTACTCCTTACTCTAGGAAAAAAGCGAGTGCAAAGTTGGACAGAAGCAAGGAAAAGTGTGAGTGATGCTAGAGCGTCCGTTGCTGCTTCAACAAAACTCCCTGATGAACAGATTTTTAGTAACCTTCAAGATAAATGCTCTAACATGAGGGTGTTTGATAAGGATAATGTCAAAGGCAGAGAGGATTTAGTTAGTCATTTTAAAGATAGGGTGGCTGATTTAAAAGAATATGTAAATGGTTTTTATAAATTTTCATTGGCTGGTGGTGATAATATCGTTGTCGAAAAAACTGAAGCTGTATTGACTCAGGTTAGAATGCAAATTGCAGCATTTGAAGGTATGCCTGAAATTTATAAAAAGAGGCTTGGTGATAGTATTGGTCAATATATAGCGCTAGAGAAGGAATTAAGTGAGGCTATCAATAATGTCAAAAATGTTAGGAATTCTAATCATCAGGAAGGAAATTCTGAAAGGGTAAGTCCTAGAAATACACAGAAAGCTGCCGCTGATAATTCCAATAATACGCAAAGAACTCCTGAAAATGAAAGAAAAGGCCCTAATGTAAATTGGGTACAGGGACGATTACAAGAGAAACAAGAAGTGCGCAAACAGCAAAATCAGCCAGAGCAGAGAGGGTTTACTATGGGCAAAAAATAGAAAAAATACAATTATAAACCAAAGGATTGTATTTCAAGAATGCAATCAACTTGGGGTGTCTCATCAGTATTGTCGTCCACAGAGTTTAGAGGTTCTTCTTTTGCTTTAAAGCCTGCAAATGCCAAATGACCATTGGCAAATGCGAAAGTAGAGAGAGTGGTGATATCTTTATCTGTCTCATAATCTGTTTTTTCTTTACTATCTTGAAGGATATGTAAAGATCCAGAATTGATTTTGTTTCTATAAACCAGACTTAAATCTCCGGATTGAGAGAAGTAGATGTGCGACACCTTTTTGCTTATTTTATTGTGGTCTTTGTAAGGAGTGAATTGAACATGTTCAAGATTAGAAGTAGTTTGATCAAGTAAGCAAGAAAGATAGCCATTTTTTACATTTAAAACAATTAATAATCTATTGTCTTCACTTTGTGTTATACCTAATATTGATAATCCATTATCATAGACTTTATTGAGAGTAGATAAAGGTATGATCACTGGAGTTGAATGGGGCTGTTGAAAATCAAAATTTTCTGAGGCAGTAAGTTGCCAAGCATTTGTTAATCTATTTTCTTGAAAATCCCAGGCGATTAAGCGCCCATCTTTTAAGCCTAAAAACGCAGTACGGGCATTAATGGCAAGGACGGAACAAACTCTGACCGAAGGTAAATCCAGTTTAGTTGCAATACCCTCATTTAAATTAACGAAATAACTTTCATCGTCCTGAGTCTCTAAGCTAATCAGAACACAACCATCTGTTAATTCATGAATAGAACGAGTTTTATTCTTGGGTAATATGGGGAGATATTTAACGGGTTTTGCTAGAAGATTGTTGTTAAGTAATGCAATTGTACCATCAGGATAACTACAAATCAGGTTGCCATCACGGAGTTGACTAAAAAAAACGTTATCAAAATGGACGAGATCAAAATCAGGTTTTTTGGGGACAACCACTTGTATGACAGAAGTGGGGTCAGAAAAGAAATTGCAAGGTGCATTGGGAAGCTTTAGTTTGACTGGAGAAGGTGATGAAAGTGCATGTTGAGGTTTATCTAGGGTACCTTCAGCCGATTTAGCAATCACTTTCAATTTTGCCATGATAAACTCCCATCAATAATTTGAATGAGGATACTTAATAACATATTTTGAGGTAGAAGTCAATTGATTATAGGTTTTATATGTGGACAACAAGGCAATAACTATTAAAAAATGGTGATAAGTCTGGTGTGTTTGTGGTGCCGAGGGTGGGACTCGAACCCACACGGGGGGATACCCCACCAAATTTTGAGTCTGGCGCGTCTACCAATTCCGCCATCTCGGCACGAGCAGGGAGTATAGCAAGGTAATGAGAAGGAATGGAAGGGGGCAGATAGGGAGAAGGTGTCAAGAAGAAGAGAAGGTGTCAGATCTAAGATTTATACCAGCTTCTTCAGTACTGAGATTTGAGACGCAGAGATGAAAGCTGGTATAAATCTTAGATCTGACACCTTCTCCATCAATCCAACCCCTTCCTCTTTACAATAGAACAAGGTACATTATACGAGTTTTCACCGACGTATAATGAGGAGTTAGCATGAAATTAGTACAGAAAGTTGTTCTGTGTTTTAGTGGTTTATTTGTTGCATTGGATGTTCTCGCGGCCGCTGATACTGCTGCAGCGCCATCAACGCAAGACAGTATCTTGAGCATGGCTCCTATGCTCATTGGTATATTATTACTCTTTTATTTTATGATTTTCAGACCGCAACAAAAAAGACAATCAGATCACCGCAAATTAATGGAATCTATTAGTGCTGGTGATGAAATAATTTCTGCGGGCGGATTGGTTGGGCGAATTGTAAAAATGTCCGATGATTTTATTCGAGTTGCTTTGGATGACGATGTGGAAATCACCTTGCAAAGAGGTGCGATTGTGAAAGTATTACCCAAAGGCACAATGAAATCGTTGATCTAACGAGTTGCTCGCTGGTTTTGAGTTAATTAATTATTAGGTAAGGAAATTATGAATCACTATCCATGGTGGAAGAATTTATTATTGGTGGTTGGCCTTATTATCGGCGCAATTTACACTCTCCCTAATTTATACGGTGAAGATTATGCCGTTCAAGTTTCATTGAGTGAAAGCAAACCCGTTGGAAAAGACGTCGTTGCAAAAGTTCGTGATGTCATTGAGCAACAACATCTTCAGTTTTTATCAGTTCAAGATGTCGACGGCCAAGTATTGGCTCGATTTCCTGATACTGATTCTCAACTAAAAGCCAGTGATTTTATAAAAGCGTCTTTAGGTGAAGATTATATTGTTGCTCCTAATTTAGCTCCTCGAACGCCTAAGTGGTTACAAGATATCGGAGCGAATCCGCTAAAACTAGGATTAGATTTGCGAGGCGGTGTGCATTTTTTATTGGCTGTCGATGTTGATGAAAGCACTAAAGCACGTGAGAATGGAGAAATCCATACAATTAGTAATGAGTTGCGACAAGAGAATATTCGATATAGCGCGATTAAACGTGACGCACAAAATGGCATTCAAATAGAGTTTCGCGATCAAGATACTCTAAAAAAAGCCTATGCGTATTTACCTTCGCATTTGGCTGATTATGTTGTGACTATGGATGAAAATAATGGCGTGTTTAAAATAAACGCAAAAATGAATGAAGTTGCACAAAATAAATTACGTGATTATGCCGTTGAACAAACTATCACAATTTTATTAAATCGAATTAATGAATTGGGTGTGAGTGAGGCTGTTGTTCAACAACAAGGATTAAATAAAGTATCAGTAGATCTCCCAGGCGTGCAAGATACGACGCGTGCCAAGGAAATCATTGGTAAAACAGCTAGTTTGCGATTCCAGATGGTTGATGACGAGCATGATATTGCGAGCGCACAAGCGGGGGTGGTACCTCTAGGAACCCGATTATACGATTATGATGGAAGACCCGTTCTACTTAAAAACGAGGTTATATTACAAGGAAGCTCCATAACTTATGCTACTGCAGCATTAGGAGAAAATGGTCGTCCAACGGTGAATGTTCGTTTAGGAGGCGGTGGCGAAAGTCTTTTCCACAAAACAACCGCTGAAAGCATTGGTAAAGCGATGGCGGTAATTTATGTAGAAACCAAAACAGAAAAAACGATTGTGGAAGGTAAATTAGTTACTGTAAGAAAACCGATCGAAAAGGTGATTAGCGTTGCTACAATTCAATCGGCTTTAGGAAATAATTTTGAAATAACGAATTTGAACAGTGCGCAATATGCTCAAAACTTAGCTTTACTTTTACGATCAGGTGCATTTACTGCCCCAGTGGAATTTATTCAAGAGCGGATAGTAGGTCCGAGTTTGGGTAAATCCAATATTGATAAAGGCGTACGCTCAATTATTATCGGTATCGTCGTTGTCTTTTTATTTATGATGTTATATTACCGATTATTTGGGGTATTTGCGGATGTGGCATTACTTTTGAATGTGATCTTTATTTTGGCCATCTTATCATTGCTGGGTGCAACACTCACATTGCCCGGTATTGCTGGTATAGTTCTTACAATCGCTATGGCGGTGGATGCTAATGTGTTGATCAATGAACGTATTCGAGAGGAATTACGTAATGGAATGAGTCCTCAGACAAGCATTAAAGCCGGTTACGAAAGAGCGTTAGCCACAATTGTAGACTCAAACGTAACAACATTAATTGTGATGATTGTATTATTTGCGTTAGGTAGTGGTATGGTGAAAGGGTTTGCAGTTACCGTCACCATTGGTTTGTTCACTTCAATGATTACAGCCGTGATGTATACACGTGCTCTTGTGAATGTGATTTACGGTCGTCGACAAGTGAAAAATTTGTCTATCGGACGTGTTATTGTAGCAAAAGGATAGAGACATGGAATTTTTTAAAACCAATACCAAAATCGATTTTATGGGGCAGCGAAAAAAAGCCGCCATTTTCTCGATAATCATTTGCGTTGCCTCGCTAGTAATATTAGCCGTTAAAGGTTTAAACCTAGGATTAGATTTTACTGGGGGTACTCAAATCGAAGTCTCTTACGAACAAGGGGCCGATATTAGTAATATTCGCGATCAGCTTTCACAAGCGGGTTTTCCAGAAGCGACTGTACAGCCCTACGGATCTACTCGAGAGATATTGATACGATTAGGTGAGCAAAAAAATTTAGATCAAAAACAATTACAGTCAAAAATTCAAACAGCTTTGGTAGGTGGTAAAGTCACACAAATAGAATATATTGGGCCTCAAGTTGGAAAAACGCTCGTAACAAACGGAATATTAGCCATTATTGTTTCGCTCTTAGGTACTATGCTGTATGTAGCATTGCGTTTTGAATTACGATTTGGTTTTAGCGCAATCGTTGCTCTTATTCATGATCCTGTTGTTACCCTCGGTGTTTTTGCATTAACAGGTCTTGAATTTAATTTGATCACTCTTGCTGCGGTATTGACGATTATTGGATACTCTATTAACGATACCATTGTTGTGTACGACCGAGTGAGAGAGAATTTTCGACTCATGCGAAAAGGTACTGTGCTCGATATCATCAATCGATCAACGAATCAAACTTTGTCAAGAACGATCATGACCTCTGGTCTAACATTAATGGTTGTTACCGTGCTTTTCTTTTTCGGGGGTGAAGTATTACGTGGTTTTTCAACTGCACTGATTGTGGGCATTATAATTGGAACGTATTCTTCCATTTATGTTGCAGGATCTTTGGCTGTGGCTTTAGGGCTTGAACGTAAACATTTAATGCCACCTGAAAAAACGGATGAATTAGGCGATCGTCCGTGATACGTTGATCTGCTTAAGAAGCGCTTTAAACATTTTAGGATTTCCAGCAACTATATTGCCAGAAGATAAATAATCTTCCGATCCAGCAAAATCACCAACTAATCCACCGGATTCTTTGACCAGTAAAATTCCTGCAGCAAAATCCCATAAGCTCAGTTTCATTTCAAAAAAACCATCAAAACGACCCGCCGCAACGTAGGCAAGATCAAGTGCGGCCGAACCCGCACGTCGAATTGTTGGAGTTTTTAGAAAAATGTTATTGAAAATATTCAAGTATGAAGCGTGATCCTCGACATATTTCACAGGGAATCCAGTGCCAATTAGAGCATGCTCTAGGTATTCAGATTTACTAACTCGCAATCGCGTATTATTGAGTTTTGCGCCTCGTCCTCGACTGGCAGAAAAAAGCTCGTCCCGAATGGGGTCGTAAATAACGCCATGCTCGATCTTTCCGCGGTATTGATAAGCTATGGAAACAGCATAATGTGGAATGCCATGGATGAAATTGGTTGTTCCATCGATGGGGTCTATGATCCATACTGATTCTTCATTACTGTGTGTGGATGTGCCACTTTCCTCAGCTAATATTGTATGGTTTGGGTAGGCTGTGTGTATAATTTCAATGATGGTTTCTTCAGCGAGTTGATCAATGCTCGTGGTGTAATCATGAGGCCCTTTTTCGAAAATTTTCACTTTGTCCATTCTTTCTGATGCTTTAAGAATGATGCTACCAGCACTACGAGCAGCATTTTCAGCAATGTTGATAATAGGATGCATTGGGCTGTGTCTCTGTATGAAATTAGAGAGTCAAGAATACATTTTAACGAGGGCAAGGTCAAATGCCCGATCCCCCATTCAACATCTACTCTAAAGGCCTAATTTGATGGTGAGCTGCTAGGGAAATTATTTAATGTTAGAAGTCACATTTTTTGTATCTGTTCCCGCTTTACGAGGAATAGAACCCATTGAACCGTCGGAAGTGTCTGGTATGCTTACCTTGCCACTGTCCCTCCTAGCAGGGGTGTTCGCATTCCCTCGCGGAGAGCTAGGTAAGCTACCCGATGAAACATCGGCCGTAGACCCTCGACGCGCTGTTTTCATAATTATTGATGATCCACGAGGTTTTAATGGAGTGAAGCTCAATCCGCTTCTTGGTGAGGTGCCAGAACTTGGATGTTCTGATGGAGGGGAGAGGGGGATTAGTCTTGCTCTTAATTCTTCAGTGTCTAAATCTTTTGAGCCTTCATTGGTACTTGGGGTTTGAGTATGCTGCATAAAATTTTGCAGACGTATATACGTTCCGTACCATTGCCACATTGTATCTTTGAGTGCGTATGCTTCAATGAGAAATCTCCTTAAAGGGGCTATCTCAAATTTTGGTAATAATAAAGAAGTGATTTTAACGTCTACTAAAAATACTATACCAAGCACAGCGATATCAGCATGCTTGATATGTATAGAATTATTTTGACAAATAATAATTTTTTCAGGGGATAGTGTTACTTTTTTGCAATAGGAATAAACTCGAATAGCACGTAAAAATAGTTGATGGAGAGATTCGAAATCCTCGATATTTGATTGAATACAGCAATCATAGAGTTTGCTATCATTTTCAATAAAATTGATGTGTATCTGGGAAATATCAGTGACTATTTTTATAGGTAAACATTCAAATTGAATTTTGAATCCTTGTGGAATTTCTTCTTTGTAAGAGCGTGTAGATTCAACTTTGCTTTTTTCAGATGCTTCTATATCACGTAACTGTTTATTAATAATCTCAGACTCTTTAGGTTGAAATGGGAATGTGTGTTCAGAATATTTTAATGCGCATTTGATTAAGGCTATTCTATCAAGCGGAGTAAAACCTGTTGCAATGACTTCAGCGTCTTCCTCATTGATAGGGTGTGCTATTGAATACTGATTAAAATAAATTGGAATGGCCGGAAAATATCCTGTAAGGTACAAACTTTCTGTTAGAGTTCGAGCGAATTCTCCCTTTTCTTTGTCGATCAATAACGGATCAGTTGGTGGATATTTCTCCATGTAAAGTTTAAGATGTTGATAGATAATTAAGGATGCAGGTGGAAATTTTTTTGTATTTGGATTGTCTGTTGATTGTTTGTTGGTTAAGTAGTATCTAACCAGCTTATACAGGGTGTATTCTTTGAGATCACCTTTCGTAAGAGACTGAATTTGTCGCATTCTAGCTTTGTCTTTTGTTTTGATATTAGCTTTATTTGATTTGTATTGTTCTTTATCATTGCCTAGAAGCCATAATATGTCATATTTTCGAGTTGATTC
Source organism: Pseudomonadota bacterium (assembly GCA_029777855.1). Taxonomy (GTDB): domain Bacteria; phylum Pseudomonadota; class Gammaproteobacteria; order JAIEPX01; family JAIEPX01; genus JAIEPX01. The sequence goes on along the minus strand of JAKORL010000021.1, from coordinate 6,064 downwards.
ATTATAACTGTTCAGATAACAGAGCCATCGCATCCCTGTGATAAAATTTCTTTCTTCATCAGGTTCGGAAGATTTTTGTGTGCTTTCTAGTAGAGTTTTAAATTGTGCGATATCTCTTTCAGACCTATGATTGTTATTTTTGAGTCGAGTTTCCCAAATAATCATGGCTTTGATGAGATAGCCTAAAGTCGTTGACCTTTTTGGTTCAAGATTACTGAAAAGTGATGTATTGCTAGGTATTTTATGAATCGTAGTAGAACGAACACGCGGACTGGATACAGTACTTGAAAGGTCGGTAGCCCCATTAGGGGAGCGATTATTTATCGTTATAGAACGAGCCCGTGTACTGATGATAGTACCACTTGAGATGTCTGAAACCTCATTAGGTGAGCGATTAGCTCCTATATGGGGTAGTGATGGAGAAGATGTTCGCCCGTTTGATAAACTACTCGGATCGGAAACTCTCAATAACTTAAGAGGTAGGGCAGTATTAGTTGGCAGTGAAGGTGCACTTCTAGGTGATGTTTCTGGTGATTCCGCGGGAGCTGTTGGCGTTATAATGAGTCGCGGAGACGTTTTTGGCGGCGCAGAAAATAATTTACGCTGTGTTTCGGGGGAATTGCCACCATCAGGAGTCCCGATTATAGAGGGCTGAATAGAGGCGCTGGTGAGAATGTGAGAAGTTCTTTTTTCTTCTTTTTGGAAAACGGGTGCATATTGTAAGGAAAGATCAGCCATCTGTTCTGCAGCATAATAATTACCATTATAGAAAAACAATAAAGCGTAAACAGCTTGTAATAGCCCTGGTCTCCCTTCCGTAAAATTTAATGCGTAAAAAAGTTTATTCAAATTACGGTTTGACATTAAGCGAAATTGTAATTCATACAATTTCTTATCTAAAACTTTTAAATACATGAAGCCACAAGAGACAATATTAGAATTAATCATCTTGTCGAATAATTGTTCTCTAAGATGATGGCGTACTTGAACGCAACGAGCCAATTGAATCTCATCTGTGAAATGAAGGTCTTCTATGGTGTTATTTGGGAGATAATACGAATTAATAGCTTCTTTGCAGACTAAAGGTCCCCAAATAAGAAGATACTTATTGAAATTCATTGGTTGAAGAACTTGTTCACAAAACACGCGAGGGTATTTAATATCTGGATTGTATTTTATCTCTATAACTCGCTCAGCTGAATCTTTGAGAGCTGAGTTAACACATAAAACTTTAACAATTTCAGCGAGACAATAGGGGTTTTTAGAGTCAAGTAATTCTGTAATAATGCCGTCGAGGATCGGTATATCAATTTTATCGTAGTCTTTCGTGTCTTGAAGGAGGAATTTGCATAAAGCATACTGAGTATTTTTCGTATAGAGCGTGACAGTTTTTTGTGATGGTCTTTCTTTAAGCGAGTCTTGTTTTATTTGTTGTAAGAGGCTTGAAAGTATTTCAATGTCTGAAATCTCTTTGAAATTGCATTGAAGCGTGTTGTTTGTTTTTGTAAGGCAAGATAGGGCGGCTTCTTTAAAGAATACCCGTTCATTTGAATAGTTATTAACAAAGAATTCGGCTAATACGAGCCAAATACCCGAGAGTTCATTTTGCCATTGCATAGGTACTGCAATACATTGTAATTTTTCTAAATAACTGAGCCACTGTGTATATGATAAGGGTTCTGTCAATATACAAGCGGTAATTCTAATAAATGTTCCGATAGAACAGCCATCACTCTCGAGTGCTATGGCAATTTGGAAGATTCTATTTAGAAAATCAATTGGCTTATCAACAGCCCTGATTGATTGATAGGCCTCAAGAAATAGTTGATTGTCTTTCTGAGATTTTTCATTTATTTCAGGTGGTATGGCCGAGTTTTTCATCTCTTCAAGTTTTTCTAATGGAATGATAGAGGGTTTTGTAAGCTCAGAGTTTATGTAAATGCTAATAGGTTCATTAAAGGCATGTAAAAAAGTTACAAAATAGGTCAATCGAGTTTGATGTTTTGATAATTCGATATGATCTATGGAAGTTTGAGATGTTAAATCTCGAATATAATCTAGTCCTTCTAAAGCAGCAGAAGCCCAAAGTGACCAGCCATCATTATTTTTCTGTACCATTGCCTCATCAATTAGGTTTAAGGCTTTATCTAAAAAGCTGGATATAAATTGTCTAATACTTTCCTGAATTTCCTTTTCTGTGGTGGCAGTGGTTGAGTCCGTTTTGAGATGTTGATGTTTTTTGATGATTCCGCGTATGGCTTTGGCTAATCTTTCAAGTTTTGAACAATATGATTCTGGTATATTGAAACAACGTGACAGCTCTACTCTTACCTCATTAATCTGTTGCCAAAGTATTTGATTAACTAACGGGTTATTAGCAAATTTTTGGTCTGGATTGTGCGAATCCTCAAGCGGTAGCATTAACAAAAGCTTTTCTAGTTGGCCAAGGTCATCTGTAAAATACCCGCGTGTGTGCAATGAAAATTTTAAAGCTAGTCTATAGCTTTCTCTATTTCGAATATTGTCATCTGATTTTATTTTCTCTATTAAATATGCTTCGAGGTGATTTCTTTTTGTTTCGTCATTCAAAGTAACATTTGTCAAGATTTTCCTAATTTGATAGGATACTAAAGTAAACGGGTCGAATAAATCTTGTTGATCATACTCCAGCGTATCTAATAAAGTTATTTCTTCATCGCTGACAAGAAATATCTTCATAAGCTGTGTATAAAGCTGTTTAATGTTCAATGTTTTTCCCTCAAAATTATTTATAAAAATCTATTAAAAAATAACCCGCCCTGATTCAGATGTTACAACAATAGGGTTTCTTGTTTTCTATAGTTAGAGCTAACTTCTAGTAATCGGGAGTGGGTTTGGTCCCATTGCCATACAGTTATGGGCAACTGGCTTGCTTCTTGTAAAAAAAGTGCTAATGGCTCAATTTGGTTTTCACGCCATTTCAAAAAAGTATCATTAGCTTCGATAATTCTGATTAGTCCAATGAAGGCGATGTCGAGATGTCTGATAATAATTTGATTCATAACACGCTCGACTATAAGATAATCTCGAGGTAACGAAATTTTTTTACAATAAGAATAAATTACGATTGCTCGCTCAAATTGTACTTTTAATAATTCACAATCCATATTGATGTTTTTCTCTTTTCCACTGCTGGAAGTTATCGTCATGCAATCTAGGGATGAGCCTTTGTTTTTCCATCTAAATCCACATGTAATAGTTGAGTGACGAAATTTCATCTCAAATTTCATATTTTGAAAGCGGTCATCAAATTGTTTAGGTGTTTCAAGAGGATAAGTGCAAATATCCTTCATGAGACCTGTTTCTCGTAGTTGAACATCTTGAATCCCTGCTTCTATTGCTTTTTTACGTTCAATTTTAATGTAGGTACATTTTTCAGCTATTATGTACGCTTCTTGGACACGTTTTAACCTGTCTAGCTCTGTTTCTCTTGTGCTGAGTAATTTGAGCTCTTCGTTAGATGTGTCTTCAGCGTAAGGAATATTTTCAGCGTAACAGGGTAGAGCCGGAAGGTATCCGTGAGTGAATACAGCTTCTTTAAGTAGTTTAGCCATGTTGCGATGCCTTTTTTCAGCTTTTTCATGATTGCCACAGGAAAATTCGTCATTGTATGTATGGAGATGTTGAAAGATAGCTAAAATCGCTGGAGGGAACATTGTAGAATTGTCAGTATTCCTACAGGCATTTTCATAATGATCCTTACAAATTTCGAGTATACAGTGATCTTGGAGATTTAATTGTGTTCTTTCTATATAGGCTTTTCTTTCTTGAGGTAAAATTTTATCAGGATTTTTTAAAAGTGTGATTTCTTCTGGTGTTAGCCATAGGTTATCTCGTTCGCTTTTATGATCGAGGCGACTATCAAAGTAGTTTAACCAAATAGTACCAAGAATAAAACTCAATTCTTGTGGATGTGTGGCTTGTCTTGCCGACTTTAGGGATTCAGAAAATGTCTGTACATCTTGTAGTAGGCGATCTTTGTTTTCTTTTAATCGAGTATCCCAAATAACGAGAGCTTTAATCAGATGGCCTAGACTGGTAGGTTGCGTTGAGTCAGGTTGTTGATTGCTCGGTGTTTCTGAGCGGGGGGATAGCGATAGAGGGGCGATGCTGCTGTTAGTCTGCTTGGTGCTTCTGGATGAAGTGAAAGATAGCTTTGATTCAGAGTTAGAAAATTTGCTGCCGTTGAGTGTGAAAACTGATCGTTTACTGCTTTTCGACCCAAGCTGAGGTGTTGATCCACTTTGATCTGATTGTTTTGCAAAAAGTGCTCTTCTTGGATTTGGAGCACTCTTCTTAGAGTGGGGGTTGTCTGAATATTCAGCAGATTCTTGAGGTAATTTCTTGGGTGAAGTTAAGGTATCATTGATCGATGGTGCTTTCAAAATAGATAATTGAGCCATTTGCTGAGCGCCATAATAATTTCTGTCTTCTAGTAGTAATAAGGCGTAAATAGCTTCTAGTAATCCTTCGCGACCTCGGGCACATGCAAAGGTCACAGATTTTTTATCACGGTGGTGAGCGCCTATTATGCGTACGGTAATCTCATGGATTTCAATGTCTAAGTCGGTAAGAATGTTGCACCCTCCGGGGATGATGCCATCTGAATTCGTGAACATGAAGATTCGTATTTTATCACGTATATCATTCAGAATTTTGAATCGCATGTTATCGGCTGTATAATCACTTTCCCTCCATAATTTAACCATTGGCGAATAATCATTTTCGAGAGAACTTAACATCAATCTTTTCAAAACGATCAAATAGGAATTATAGGTTGGTATCTTAAGTATTTCTTCGCAAAGTATTAAAGGGTTTAGGCATTTGTTTCCGAATAATTGTGTCACAGCCTCAGTCGTACATTTTTTTTCTGGGAGATTGGACTCAAGTAGTGCAATAGCTTCGGTAATGCAATAAGGGTTTTTATGTGCCAATAAATCTGTCAAAAACTTAGTATTGATTGGTATCGCTTTAGTGTGATATTGACAGAGCAATAATTGATCTTGTAGTGGGTATTGGTCAACATAATATGTAAATTGTGTGGCTGATGCAGCCTCTTTTCCATCAAATTGAGAAATTTCACTTTCAATGTATTCTATTTGTTTGTTGTTTTCGGAAAATTGGGCGATTTTTAGTTTGGCTCTAAGTGATGATAGTGGCGGATATCGGTCAGTAATTTGGCCTAGGCATAAAAATGCAGAGTTCTGATAGAAGGATGCTTGGCTTAGCTTGTATCGTTCATGTAAGAAATCAGCCAAACATAACCAGATATCAGCAACATAAGTTCGGCATTGAGCGGGTATTGGTATCGTTTGTAGGTTTTGCAAATATTCTTGTAATATTATATCAGATAGTGGATGTTTTAATGTATTAATGGCGAACCTAATAAATGTACCGAGTGAATGACCTTGTGCTTCCAGTGCAGTTCCTATTTCCAGCGCTGTGCATAATTCATCGTGTTTTATTCTATGATTCAGGAGCATGCCCTGAGCTTTGACAAAATTGTCAATATTAAAAGCGGTATTAGTGTGATCATTAAATTTTTCTAGAAAAACATTCATATCATGTCTTGGGATAAATAATACATGTTCTGCGTAATATCCAACGGGTTCGTTTAAAAATTTTGATTGTGATATAAAATATTGAGCTCTAGTTGTATGTATATTTATTTCTTGTGCTCGTAATGCATTTCTTAGCTCTGTTCTGCCCCCAATATACTTAGTATATTCACTGGAATTTATATGCGATATATATGAAATAGATTCTAGACATGCAGATGCCCATACAGACCATTGTTGTTCTCGTTTTTGAACTAAGTGAGTTTTTACAATATTCGCACACAGTTTAAGGTGCGTCAAAACGAATTCCTTAATTTTCTCAAAGAAGATGAGCTCTTCCTGATTTGTACCAGGGTCCGTTTCTAATTTGGTGTATCGGTCTATCAAATTATTAATGACTTTAGATAGCGTTGCAAGCTTTCTGCAAAAAGACATTGGTTCATCGAAACAAGCCGATATTTCAGATC
>JAKORL010000227.1 GCA_029777855.1 Pseudomonadota bacterium | reverse complement strand
GCAGCAACTTTGGCTGCTGATGCGGCAGCAAAATTAGCCAGTGATATGCCCGGGCAAGTGAAAGTGAGTGATGTAGTAAAAGGTCAACTCTTAAATCAACCGGTTGCATCAACATCAAAAAAATCATTACAAGGTCTTCTTGTATCAGATCCAGCAATTTTGTACGGTAGCGGTCGCATTCCTGCAGTAAGTAAAGAAATGAAAGATGTCTCAGTAAATTATACTCAAGATGCTCAATTGCCTAAATTACAAAATCAAGAACCAAAGCTGCAACAAACTCAACAAGCTACAGTGACCGTTACTCCGCCTCGTAGGCGATAGATGGTAATAGGGTGTCAAATCTCAAATTGACGATTTCACCTCGCTATTCAGTTTAACGGAAGGCGTCAGATCTAAGAATTATCGTTACTTAGAAATTTTCAATGTGATCTATGATTCAAATGCATGTATAAATCTTAGATCTGACACCTTCCTTTGTTCACCTTCCAAGCCATCCTTGACAATTTTCGCGATTGAACTTACTCTTTGTTTTCATTTCACCAAATGGAGGAGTTGACATGAGGTTGTTCAAGAAAAAAGAGACAAGTTCAGCGAAGTCTGTGACGAGTAAAACTTCTGAAAGTGCTTCAACTAACCCTGCCCCAACAGCTCCACCCAAAGAATATCTAATGCCACCTGGTGAAGCTGCAAATACAGCGGTCGCAGAAAAGGGCAGTTACGGCAATATTGCTGCAAATTTACAAAGTCCTGCTCCCGATAAACAATTACTTCCAGGTGAACAAGAATTCTTAGAGGGGGAACATCTGTATAATCTTAGTAATTTTTATGAAGCGCTACCATGCTATAATCGTGCAATTGAAAAAGGTTATTTGGCTGGCTATTTCCGATGCTGGGTCATATTTGATCAGTTCTTACCTGAAAAAGATGAAAAAAAGATTGGGGGGGCTTTAATAGGTGCACAAAAACTCGGGTTGCCTTGGTGTATTGAGGAGGCTAAAAAAAATAATATTACTGCAAAATATGTCCTCGCTTGTTATCATTTTTATGGAATCGGTGATCGAGGCAAAGATTATCTTGAGTGTGTAAAATTGCTTAAAGACGCAGCAAATGCTGGGCATGGCTTTGCTCAAAACTTATTAGGCGTTTGTTATGAATATGGTAATGGTGTCACTATTGATTATCGTGAGGCCGTTAAATGGTACACACTATCTTCGAATCAAGCTATCGCTTGGGGAGAATATCACTTAGCTGCCTGTTTAGTTGAAGGCAGGAAAGGGATTAAAAAAGATGAAAAAAAAGGCATAGTATTTATGCAATCAGCCGCTGATAAAGGCCTAGCAGATGCTTTAAATCACCTTGGTTTCTGTTATATGAAAGGAGGAATGGGTGTCGCGAAAAACCATAAAAAAGCAGCCGAATTATTTGTGGTTTCTGCCAATAAAGGCAATGCGGATGCAATGTGCAGTATTGGGGCGTGTTATTTTAATGGCGAAGGTGTGCAAAAAGATAAAGGGACCGCAATAGAATGGTATCATAAAGCTGCAGCAAAAGGTCATGCAACTGCGCAATCAAATTTGAAAGCGATTGAGAGTGGTGGATCAAAAGGTGGTGGTTATCACTGGTATGTTTGGTATAATACTCGCATCGTATAACTAATGTCGTCGTAAACTAATGTCGTCGTATCTTTAGTTGTTAGTTGTTTAGGTAAATCAGTATTATCAGTGCATAATTACTTATTGTTTTTTGCTGCAATAAGGCATAAAGGTGTAGAACTACCTCTGGTGGCTTCCAAGGTTCTGATTGGTTCATTATTACTCGCAGGTTGATTTGAAGCCATCAAACTGAGATCTGACCCCTTCGGAAAGAAACTATCGTTCCAACCAAAGAAATAAATATAAGGATTCCGCTTCCGATTGAGCGCCAGGGTGTTTTTCCGTGTACAGTTGAAATTGTGGCAGAAATTACGCCTTCTTGATGCTCAGGAAGCGAGTGCGTAATTCTTCCACGGCTGTCGATAATAGCAGATTCGCCTCGACTGGAAAGAAATAATTGTGGTAATCCATTTTCCAGTGAGCGCATACGAGCCATTTGCAAGTGCTGGTCCGATGCCACAGAATCATCAAACCAACTATCATCCGTTATTGTAACAATCATTTCGGCATTATCTAAAGTTCGTCGTACTTCATCAGGTTCCACAATCTCATAACAAACATAGGCAGCTAACGGAATATTTTTTACTGTCATTAGAGGTTGATGTGCAGGTCCAGAACTAAAATCAGACATTGGAATATTTAAAGAAACAAGCAGAGGATTTACCCATTTTTTAAAAGGAACATATTCACCAAACGGAACTAAATGGCGTTTATAATAATGTCCATTGGATTCTCCAATCAGTAATACCGCATTATAGAAATATGCACCTTCGGCAACAGGAATTCCTAACATCACACTGCTGTGATGCTTGATGGCATCTTTAGCCAATGAATCTAAAAAGGGTTCGGCTACATTTGAAAGAGCTGGGATAGCTCCTTCCGGCCAAATAATTAAATCACTAGTCCAGTGTTGTTGAGTCGCTACATGAAATTTCTCAACGATGTTACTTAATTGATCAGGTTGCCATTTTAATTCTTGAGGAATATTGCCTTGAATCATACTCACAGAAATTGATTTACCGTTGGTTTTCGTAAAGGAAACCATATATATCAAGGCTCCGTTAAACCAAATAACCGCAATCAAAATAATTTTTAAGAAGAGTCGCCATTTAATAATGGATGTGGAAATTTCAGATTTTGAAAAAATGGTGTTCAGACCCCACACAAAAATTCCTATGGTAATGAGCATTAATAGTGAAATACCATACGTTCCGAAAATAGGTGCATAGCCACCCAGTGGTGAATCAATTTGAGTGTATCCCAAAACTAACCAATGCCATCCTGTAAACAAAAAGCTTCGAAGCCATTCCATTAATACCCAACTGGCTGGAAAGAAAATCACTGATCGAAGCGCAACAGACGTGTTGCACCAACGAGCCATGCAATAACCTTGCAGGGCGGGGAAGAGGGATTCATAAAAGACCACAAGTATAGTGGCAATAATGGCTAAAGGCGTCTCCATATGCCCAAATTGGTGCATACTAATAAACACCCACCAAGTACCTGTACCAAAGAATCCTATGCCGTATAGGAGTCCAATCAGCCAGGCTCGTTTCGGGGTAGCATTTTGCCAAAGCAGCAACAAAGCAGCAGGACCTACAAAACCTAAGAGCCATAAAGAGTAGGGCGCGTACGCTAAGGTCGTCAGCATTCCCGCTGCAACAGCTATGAGCCATGTTAGAACATTTGAATGAAGCTTCAAGGCTAGATCCTCCATAGCTCAAGTCTACCACAACTAAGCATGTATTTTATATCTAGGCCTGTCTCAGGACTCTTGTCATTTAAGATATTGAAAACAATACTGATTCATCTTTACTGATTTGTCCACCGATTAGCACGAGTATAAGTGGGTCTATTACTGTGGTAGTCTCAATAATTTAGAGAAGCCATCAATAACAGAAGCTATTTAATATTCTTCTAATGCCTAGTCTAAAGATTCATTTATTTATGTTGGAAAAATGGGCTTGTATTAGTCTCTGGTTTTGTTCTCTTTTGTTCAGGCTCGAAAGTACTTTGTCTCGCTTGTTCCAGTTGAGATACTTTTGTGCTCAATGATTGTAAAAGCTGACCTTGCCTGAGGACCTCCGCTTCTAATGTGCTAATCTTTTGACGATTTGATAGAATTAAGTTGCGAGTATATGTATTTCAGTTGGGAACTAGTGTGCAAAAACTGAGAGATGGAGCCGACCCATCAAATGAGAGCGCCTTGTTTAAGCTAGATGCTGTTACAGAATTTGTTAAAAAAGCTTTGCCCCTCGCGCAAGGGTACGAAAGGACTTCATTTCCCAAACTATACGCCGCAAAAAATATCTTCGCTTTAAATGCATTAAAAGACCCTTTAAATAAACTGGATAATCAATCATGGATGCCTAAAATCACTATGAAAGACAACATTCCCAATGAAACTGAGTATCAACTTTGTAAGGTGTTGACAGATACACTCACTAAAATAAAGAATAATTCTCAAAAGTATTTTCCAGAATTAACTGACAAACAAGATCGGGACTTAAAGTCAACTATAGGGATTATGCAAGGAGCGGGTGAGCTACGTCTGATGAAAGCTAAACCTGAATTAATTGAGGTAATTAATATCAGCGCTCCGGCTGCAGGAAAAAAATAATTATTCGATTAGTGCTTTAATGAACATTAACCTTCAAGAGGCGTATCCGCCGATTATCAGCATGCAGAATTTTAAAGCGGAGGTTATCGATCACGATTGAATCACCGCGTTTTGGAAGGTGGCCCAAGCGGTTCATGACTAGTCCGCCTATGGTGTCAAATTCTTCTTCAGAGAAGTGTGTATTGAAATGCGTGTTGAAATCTTCTATCGATGTAAGGGCTTTAACGGTAAACTGACGATCACCGATTTTTTTAATTTGGTTGTTAAATTCAGAAATATCGGATTCGTCTTCAATTTCACCCACAATTTCTTCGAGAACGTCTTCAATAGTAACCAGACCTGAAATTCCACCATATTCATCAACGACTATGGCCATATGGTTGTGATTCACACGGAAATCATTCAATAAAACATTAAGACGTTTACTTTCAGGTATAAAAATGGCAGGGCGCAGAATTTTTGAAAGTACAAAATCGTTGGGTGATTTGAAATAGGGTAGAACATCTTTTATTAATAGAATCCCAAGAATTTCATCACGACTTTCACCAATCACCGGATATCGAGAATGTTGGTTTTCCTCGGCTATGGGGAGAATTTGATCGAAGGTACAATTACTTTCAATTGTGATCATTTGGCTACGGGGTATCATCACATCACGAACTTTCATCTTAGAAACTTCTAATACACCTTCCATCATGCGTAAAGATTCATGGTCTAAAATATGATGTGATTCAGCGTGGTGAAGTATTTCAACAAGTTCTTGACGATTTTGAGGTTCGTGAGTAAGAAGATGTCGAAGTTTTTCTATCCATTTTTTTATGAATGAATTTTTTTTGCTCATACTACTCATCTCCGTATGGATTTTCATATCCTAGTGATTTTAGGGTTTTAATTTCTAATTGTTCCATAATAGAAGCTTCTGAATCCGTCTGATGATCATATCCTAATAAATGATAACATGCATGGACTGTTAAATGAGCCCAATGCGATGTTTCAGTAATATTACTAGAATCAGCTTCATTTTTCACTACCGGTGCACACATGGCAATATCGCCAACCAGAGGATCAGATTCTAATGTAAAAGACAGAACATTAGTCGGTCCTTTTTTGCCTCGGTATTGTTGATTTAATTCAGCGGATTCTTCTTCGTCTACTATTCGGATCGAAATTTCAGCATCGGAATGCTCAGGTAGTAAAACAGCTGAAATCCACTGTAAGAAATCTTTTTCTGTAGGAAGATTTTTTTGTGCTGTGGCGATGTGCAAACTAAAATCAATCATGACGTCTTTCATCAAATTTTTCATAGGCATTAACAACTTGCTGTACTAAAGGATGACGAACAACATCATGGGCTTGAAAAAATGTAAATGAGATCTCATCAATATCTTTCAATACTTTGATGACGTGTCTTAAGCCTGATTCGGTATCTTTAGGCAAATCCACTTGAGTAATATCGCCGGTCACGACCACTTTTGATCCAAAACCAATACGAGTTAAGAACATTTTCATTTGTTCTTTGGTCGTGTTTTGACTTTCATCCAAAATAATAAAAGCATCATTAAGACTTCGTCCTCGCATAAAAGCGAGTGGTGCAATTTCGATAATATTGTGCTCGATAAATTTTAATGTGCGTTCAGTGCCTAACATTTCGTACAATGCATCGTAAAGGGGCCTTAAGTACGGATCTACTTTATCAGCCATATCACCTGGTAAAAACCCCAGTTTTTCACCCGCTTCTACAGCAGGACGCACCAGCACTATTCGACGTACTTTATCACTTTCGAGGGCAGCAACTGCACAGGCGACTGCTAGATAGGTTTTTCCTGTACCTGAAGGGCCAATACCAAAATTGATGTCATGCGTCAGAATATTATCAACATAAATATACTGATTTTGGCTTCGTGGTTGGATACTGCGTTCACCGGTGTGAATGGTTAATTCATGATTGGTTTTTTTTAGTGGATGTTCAACTTGATTCATTTCACTCTGCAGGATCAGGTAAATTTGAGCATTATTGATCCCGGGCTTTTGTGTTTCCTCATAGATTTTTTCGATGACCGTTTTAGCGACGGCTACAGGTTTTGGAGGACCAATAATATTAAAGATATGACCTCGGTTGCTGATCTCAACCCCTAAATAACGTTCTATTTGCCTTAAGTTTTGGTCGAATTGACCACATAAATCAGCTAAACGCCGATTATCGATGGGTGAAAGCACTAGGCTTTCAGTTCTTCGCGATTTGCTCAATGTAGCCAATCTCACTCAATAATACCTTATAGTAAATATAGCACATTATGTGGGTTCTGACTCTGCTACTTATCAAGCCAGCTCCCCCCTTAACGAGTTGGGGCGTGCTTCGGTGATTTTCAAGGTGACCATCTGACCAAGCAACTCGGAAGGGCCTGTAAAATTGACAACACGATTGTTTTCAGTGCGCCCACTTAGCTCGGTTGGGCTTTTCTTAGAGGGACCGGTCACCAATATGCGCTGTTCAGTACCTACCATGCTTTCGCTGATGCGGTGAGCATTTTGCAAAATGCGATCTTGAAGAATGGCCAAACGTTTTTGTTTAGTTTCGAGTGAAACATCATCCGGTAAATTCGCGGCGGGTGTTCCTGGTCTGCGGCTATAAATAAAACTGTAGGAGATATCAAATCCAATATCGTGAATCAGAGCCAGTGTATCTTCGAAATCTTTATCGGTTTCACCAGGAAAACCTACAATAAAATCCGAGGAGACACTGATGTCTGGGCGTACTTGACGTAATTTTCGAATTTTTGCTTTATATTCCAAAATCGTATAATCCCTTTTCATGGCGGCTAAAATACGATCAGATCCGCTTTGTACCGGCAAATGAAGATGATTGGCAAGTTTAGGTTCTTGCGCGTAGGCATTAATTAAATTGTCACTAAATGCAGTAGGATGAGAGGTGGTGTAGCGAATTCGCTCTATACCTTCTATTGCAGCACTGTAATGAATTAATAAAGCAAGATCAGCAATAGCACCATCATGCATTAAGCCCCGATAATCATTGACGTTTTGTCCAAGTAAAGTAATTTCTTTTACATGCTGCTGACTTAAACTTGCGATTTCTGCAATGACGTCATCAAAGGGTCGACTAATTTCTTCGCCACGTGTATAAGGTACTACACAATAGCTACAATATTTACTGCAACCTTCCATGATGGAAATTAATGCGGCAGGACCTTCGGCACGCGGTGCAGGTAAGTTATCGAATTTTTCAATTTCAGGAAATGAAATATCCACCACAGGTGCTTTGGCATTAATTGCTTCGTCCAACAATTGAGGTAATCGATGTAAGGTTTGAGGTCCAAAAACGATATCTACAAAAGGTGCGCGTTGTGCAATGGCATGACCTTCTTGAGAAGCCACACAACCACCCACACCAATAATCATTGATGGTTTTTTTCTTTTTAAAATTGCCCATCGACCCAGCTCAGAAAAAACTTTTTCCTGCGCCTTTTCACGTATGGAACACGTATTTAATAATAAAATATCAGCATGTTCAGGATTTTCGGTGAGTGTAACTTGGTGAGAAGCACCCAGCACATCCATCATTTTATTGGAATCATATTCATTCATCGCACAGCCGTGCGTTTTTACAAATAATTTCATTGAATGACCTCTGAATATTCATCTTTACAATGTGTTTCTCGAACAAAAAACAAAACAATCAATGAGAGTGCAATTGCAATAGGTAAGATGACCAATGCAGTGTGATAGGTTGGAGTATCGTAAAACCGAATACCAGCTTGCATTTGCCCATGCCAATTAATATCCAGTAAGTAGCCGATAACAGGCTGAGCAATCATACCGCCGGCAGTATTCAATGTATTGATAAACCCTAATGCGGTAGCCGAAGTTTCAGGTGGATTGACTTCACGTGCTACTGAGAACACAGGTAAAAATCCACTGCAAAAAAATCCAAAACTAAAAAATAATAAGCTTGCCATAGTGGCTGAAAGTGGAGGTCCATAAATAATGGCACACATTGTAATTAATGATCCAATTGTTCCTATATACATAGGAGGTTTGCGGCGTTCAATTCGATCAGAAAACCAACCCAGCAAAGGTGCACCGATAGCAAATCCAATGAAAATCATAGAGACAATAAATGCTGCATGTGTAGCATCGATGCTATGAGATTGACTGAAAAATGAAACGCTCCATAATCCTGCAAAACCTGGAATTGATAAGAACATCAAACCACCGTATACGGCAACAACCCAATTTTGAGGTATACGAATGACGTGATACAGCCCCGAGAAAAAACCTTTATTTTGAATTGTTTTTACGTGATGTGTACGAGGTTTATCACGAATCACCATTAACACAAGTGCGGCGAGTGCGCAGCCTATAAAGCCAAACAATATTAACGTTTCACGCCAACCAATCGCATTGATTAAGATTCTCAGAGGAGCTTGTCCGTTCCATGCGCCAATCATTCCGATGGTTAATAAGAGGCCTGTCATTAATGCAAATCGATTAAGAGGAAGCCAACAAGCGGCTATTTGCATACAGCTCACCGCTGCAAACGCTGATCCTAAACCAATAAGGAATCGACCGATGGCTGCTAAAAGAAAGACATGAGAATAGGCAAAAATCAGTGCACCAACAGCACAAAGCAGCACGGCAATGGTGAGTGGCTTTCGTGTGCCAAATCGGTCAAGTAACATACCTACGGGTAGTTGCATGGCGGCATACGCAACATAATAGGATGTTGAAAGATAGCCCATTTCTGCTGCGCTGAGATTGTAGGCCAACATGAGGTCTTTCACCATGACATTGGGGGAGACCTGAAGGAAAAATTCATAGCAATAAAAAAGCGCACCAAGTGCCCACATCAGCCAAGCTAGCAAACCGGGCTGTGAGCGGTCATTTACTATTCGAGTCATCGTCTACCAAAATTTTCAGTGAGTGGACGTTTATTATTACAGCATAGTCTTGATTGGGTCAATCCGTAATCCCATGGGCTAAGTTAAAATACTTATAATTTTCATTGTGATCTTACGAACAAATTGGTAGTATGAAATCCCGGTTATTTAGTATTTAGAATCAATTCCCGCCAGACATTAAGTATTGGGGGATAAATAAGGGGAGTAGCGCAGCACTACCCCTTATTTGGTGAATGTGGACTTTGTTTACATTCAGCATATATAGGAAGGGGTTGCCCGCATAAGCGGAAGCTCCTGGGCAACCGGAGTTCAGTTGATGACAAAGTTCATATTCGTTACGGGTGGTGTTGTTTCGTCTTTAGGTAAAGGCCTGACCTCTGCCTCACTAGGTGCTCTTCTTGAAGCACAAGGTCTACGTGTCACTCTTATCAAGTTAGATCCTTATATCAATGTTGATCCTGGAACCATGAGTCCATTTCAGCACGGTGAAGTGTTCGTGACCGATGACGGAGCTGAGACTGATCTCGATCTAGGGCATTATGAACGATTTGTTCGAACCAAAATGACTCAAGCGAATAATTTTACCACCGGTCGTGTTTATCAAAATGTGATTGAACGAGAAAGACGCGGTGATTATCTCGGCGCAACAATTCAAGTCATTCCACATATTACGGATGAAATTAAGCGAAAAATTTTGGAAGGTGCTGATAGCTATGATGTGGCTTTAGTAGAAATTGGTGGCACTGTGGGTGATATCGAATCACTGCCATTTCTTGAAGCAATTCGTCAAATGCGAGTGGAATTAGGCGTTGAAAATACACTGTATTTGCATTTAACATTGGTACCTTATATTCCAACTGCCGGTGAAATGAAAACAAAACCGACCCAGCATTCTGTCAAAGAATTACGCTCAATAGGAATACAACCCGATTTTTTATTTTGTCGATCTGAACGTCCGCTACCCGCCAATGAGCGCAGAAAAATTGCATTATTTACAAACGTTGAAGAACGTGCCGTTATTTCGTTAGTGGATGTGCAAACAATTTACGAAATTCCTATGATGCTACAATCCCAAGGCGTGGGTGATCTTGTTGTGAAAAAATTAGGTATTCAGGCAGGCCCCGTTAATTTAAGTGAATGGCAGCGTGTTGTGGATGCACATAAAAACCCTGAAGCTTCTGTATCAATTGCCATGGTGGGTAAATACACCGAACTCACAGATTCTTATAAATCACTCATTGAAGCATTAGTTCATGCAGGCATTCATACAAAAACGAAAGTTAATGTGATTTATGTTGATGCTGAACAAATTGAAAAACAAGGGGCTGATTACTGGCTGAAGAATGTTGATGGCATTTTAGTACCTGGCGGTTTTGGAAATCGTGGTATAGAAGGTAAATTATTGGCTGTTAATTATGCTCGTGAAAATAAAATTCCCTATTTAGGTATTTGTTTAGGTTTACAAATTGCGATTATTGAATACGCTCGTCATAAAGTGAATTTAGCTGATGCGAATAGTACTGAATTTGTAACTGACACACCGAACCCCGTTGTCGCATTAGTCACAGAGTGGAGTGAAGGAGGCATTAAAGAACGCCGACTTGAAAACAGCGCAAAAGGTGGGACAATGCGTTTAGGCGCACAGCCATGCACGCTGCAAGCAAATTCTCTCATTGCAAAAATATATGGTAAAACTCAAATTGCTGAACGTCATCGTCACCGTTATGAGGTCAACGCGAAATATGTTTCTCAACTTGAAAAAGCAGGATTAATTATTTCTGGAAAATCGCTAGAAGATGGATTAGTGGAAACGATTGAATTAGCTGATCATCCTTGGTTTATTGGTGTTCAATTTCACCCTGAATTCACATCGAATCCACGCGATGGGCATCCGCTTTTTATTAGTTTTGTTAATGCGTGTAAGACACAGCAGGCTGCCGCTGCGTTGCTAAACAAAAATACAGCGTAACACCACAGGATGCACCACCCTTTCAGGTTTCACGTTAACCTACGTCGCTCAATGGGCCATCCATGGCCCGTCCCGCTATCATCCTGATACCTATTCGCTCCAGAGGTTAAAGTAAGACCTGAGAGGGTGGTTTTGCCAATTCGTTATTTCGTGCACCTCAAGTCGCAATTTGATACACTTTCATCAAATTCAACAATCATCGGAACGACTATGAAACTTTTAGGTTTTGACATTGGCTTAGATAAGCCATTTTTTCTTATCGCAGGTCCGTGCGTTATTGAAAGTGAACAGCTGATCATGGATACCGCAGGAACATTGGTTGAGCTGTGTAAAAAATTACACGTTCCTTTCATTTTTAAATCCTCTTTTGATAAAGCAAACCGCACTTCGCATACAAGTTATAGAGGTGTGGGGATGGAGCAGGGTTTGGCGATATTATCAAAAGTTAAATCGACGTTTAATGTACCAGTCATTACTGATGTTCACGAAGA
Source organism: Pseudomonadota bacterium (assembly GCA_029777855.1). Lineage (GTDB taxonomy): Bacteria > Pseudomonadota > Gammaproteobacteria > JAIEPX01 > JAIEPX01 > JAIEPX01. The sequence continues at coordinate 27,109 of JAKORL010000227.1, read as the reverse complement.
TACCCCGTTAGAAGAAGTCTCTTCAGTCGTCGATGTGCTTCAAACACCCGCTTTTTTGTGTAGGCAAACTAATTTTATGCAGCGTGTTGCACAGCAAGGGTTACCTGTGAATATTAAAAAGGGCCAATTTTTAGCGCCTTGGGATATGAAAAATGTTGTGGAAAAAATGCGCGCCACAGGGAATCAGCAATTAATGGTGTGTGAACGTGGAGCTAGTTTTGGTTACAACAATTTAGTCTCTGACATGCGTTCGTTGGTGATTATGAGAGAGACCCAATGTCCCGTTGTTTTTGATGCGACGCATTCTGTTCAGTTACCTGGCGGGCAGGGTTCTTCCACGGGTGGTCAGCGCGAGTTTATTCCTGTTCTTGCGCGAGCAGCGATTGCAGTGGGTATTTCGGGACTGTTCATGGAAACGCATCCAAATCCTAACAAAGCATTGAGCGACGGTCCCAATTCTTGGCCACTGGCACAAATGGAAGACTTGCTTAATTCATTGCTCGCCATTGATCAGATTGTAAAAAAGTCAGCTTTCTTAGAGAACCTGGTTCTTGCCTAAGTGAGAGTTTTGTGTAAATTTTGAGGAGAACATTATGACCGCTGTTATTCGTAAAGTGCACGGACGTGAAATTCTTGATTCAAGGGGAAATCCTACGGTTGAATGCGAGGTTGAGCTTACGAACGGCATTTCAGGTCGAGCCAGTGTTCCATCAGGCGCTTCAACAGGCTCTAAAGAAGCGCTTGAACTTCGTGATGGTGATAACAAACGCTATAGCGGAAAAGGGGTGACCACGGCAGTGAATCACATTAATTTTGAGATTCAAGAAGCGTTGCTGGGAGCGGAAGTCACCGACCAAGAAGGTATTGATCAATTACTCATCAACCTCGATGGTACTGAAAATAAAGAACGTTTAGGCGCCAACGCCATACTCGCTGTTTCGCTTGCCGTCGCTCATGCAGCCGCTGCTGCTGAAGATTTGCCTTTGTATGCTTATCTGGGTGGCAATGCACCGATGAGGCTACCTGTTCCGTTAATGAACGTCATTAATGGTGGAGCTCACGCTGATAATAACGTTGATATTCAAGAGTTTATGATCGTGCCTCATGGTGCACGAAATTTTAGAGAAGCCCTCCGTTGGGGTACAGAGGTCTTTCATGTTCTAAAATCAGAACTCAAACAACGCGATTTAGCCACCTCTGTTGGTGATGAGGGCGGTTTTGCTCCGCAACTCCCTTCTAATGCTGCTGCTATTGAGTTAATTCTAAAAGCAATTGAAAGAGCGGGATTTTCTGCGGGTACTGATCTATCTTTAGCCTTAGATGTTGCGAGTTCTGAATTTTACAGAGATGGGCATTATCACATCCGTTCGGAACAATTAACGCTGACTTCGGAGAAGTTCGTCGATTATTTAGACGCTTGGGCTCGACAGTATCCAATTATTAGTATTGAAGATGGAATGGCTGAAAATGATTGGACAGGCTGGGCGCTTCTGACCGAACGCTTGGGTGATCGAATACAATTGGTTGGTGATGATGTTTTCGTCACAAATCCCAGAATTTTGCAACAAGGTATCGATCAATTCATTGCCAATGCTATCTTAATTAAATTAAATCAAATAGGGACCTTAACTGAAACTTTACAAACAGTGTTGATTGCAAAATCCAATCATTATCAAACAATTATATCGCATCGTTCAGGTGAAACTGAAGATGTGACTATTGCTGATCTTGCTGTTGCAACTAACGCAGGGCAGATCAAAACAGGCTCGCTTTGTCGAACAGACCGCATCGCAAAATACAATCAGTTACTAAGAATAGAAGAGGCTTTACAAGATTCTGCGGAGTATGCGGGTAAATCAATGGGGGCGGGTCTTAAATTGACGATTTAGATTCAAATCCTTTTTGTCATATTTCAGTGTCCAGGATAGGATAAATTGTTGTTAATTCAAATTAGCTTGACGTGAATTTATTTTGGATTCATAATTATCAACCTTTTAAGATATGACAGGGATTGTTAAGTGCTTAATTCGACATCAAAGGCGCTCTCTATTGCATTATTTATGCTGCTAGTGAGCATGCAATATCAATTGTGGCTCGGCCCCAGCGGTTTAAGCCAACTATTTGAAATTAAAAGACAAATTGCATCTGCTGATGATCAAAATGCAGGACTGGCTAAACGAAATGCTGTATTAGCAGCTGAAGTTGAAGATCTGCGCGAAGGCGGTGAAGCTATTGAAGAGCAAGCACGCACCGTTTTAGGTATGGTTAAAGAAGACGAGATATTTTATCAAATTATTGATTAGAGCTAAGGTGTCAGATCTAAGATTTATACCTAATCAAAAATATTGAAGAGGTATAAATCTTAGATCTGACACCTTTCCTCCACGCTACTTACTGGTTTCTAATAATGGTTCAACAATCACATCAAACCTTTGGTATCATTGCCGCAGCTGGTGTTGGCCAGCGAATGGGTAGTGACCTGCCCAAGCAATACTTATCAATTGCCAATCGAACTATACTAGAATGGTCTCTAGATCCTTTCTTACACACACCATCTATCGATAGAATCGTCGTTGTGATCGCCAAAGAGGATCGTTGGTTTGCAGAATCGATCTTATCATCGCACCCGAAAATAACCACGGCAATCGGAGGCGCGATTCGTTATCAATCTATTTTATCCGGCCTGATGTCATTAGCTTCTATCGCAAAGGAAAATGATTGGGTAATCGTCCATGACGCAGCGCGCCCGAATTTAACTAACGAAGACTTAGATAAATTAATTAAGCAGATCGGAAATCATTCCACAGGCGGATTATTAGGGATGCCATCATCGGATAGTTTGAAAAAAGTGAATGAACATAATTTGATTGAAAATAATGTACCGCGCGATGGAATTTGGCGCGCTTTTGCGCCGCAAATGTTTCGGTATGGGCTTTTATTATCAAGTCATCAAAAATGTTTAGACGATAATTATCCTGTAACAGACGAGTCTTCTGCGATCGCTTATCTTGGACATCAACCTTTAATGGTAGAAGGCCGGAGTGATAATATAAAAGTGACCACGCCAGAAGATTATCATTTAATGTGCACCATTTTAAATACTAGGAAATAACATGACACGCATTGGAATTGGTTATGATATTCATCGATTAGTACAAGATCGTGCATTAATATTAGGTGGACAAGAAATTCCATTTGATCAAGGACTTCTTGGGCATTCAGACGCAGATGTTGTTCTTCATGCTATTTGTGACGCGCTTTTAGGTGCGCTTGCATTGGGAGATTTAGGATCATATTTCCCTGACACAGATAATCGTTTTAAAAATATATCGAGTTTAGAATTATTGAAATCCATCGTCACATTAATGGCAGAAAAAAATTACATCGTTGGAAATATCGATGTTAGTTTAATTGCACAAGCACCAAAATTAGCACCTTATCGCGAAAAAATGCGAATGAATATCGCCGCAGTATTAAATACACGACTTGAAAATATCAGCATAAAATTTACAACGCATGATCAGGTCGGAGAATTAGGACGAGGGGAAGCAATGGCAGCTCATGCTGTTGTATTAATTCACTCTAATACCCTAAATCTCCAAGATCAGAAGTGATTTGATCACCTATATCATCAAAATCTTCATCTGCGGCATGGCTTTTTCGCCGGTTATCTACAGGCGGTGCTGTAGGTTTTCTCCCAACTCGTGGTGAGGTTTCATTCGTTCTCTCTACACGATCAGTAACGCCTCGTTCTGCAGCAAGCCCTGCGAGAGCCTTCTTGAATTCTTCAGTTTCAACAACTGGAGTAGTAGGCTGTTCATCTTCACGAACTGCAGAAGTGTTTAATTGAGAATCATCCATATTGGGTTGATTCATCATTTTCGATCCTCTGCGAGAGCCTCGTGGTGATACTTTCTTTAATAATTTATTCAAACTTGTAGCTAAAACCGAAGTCTGGCTTGTAGCAGGATCCCCCGTTGAAAATTGACCAGATTCATCCGTGGTAGTTTTTGCGTCTTCGTCAGGTTGTTTTTCTTGTCTTGTTGAACCGTGCCTTGATCTTGGTGGCGATGTGAAGATTCCTGTAAACCTTCTTCTAGGAGATGTAGAATTAGCTTCTTCTTCTGGAGCTGTTATTGCAGGCGGAGGCGCATCTTGTGTTGAATCATTTCGTCCAAATAACAAACTGGCGCGTGATCCGCGAGGTGAAAGCCTAAGACTCCCAGCTCTGTTTTTTTTACTACCGTCATTGGATGCGTCCAATTCCGGACGTTTTAGCACGCTAATATTTTTGTCTAGAAGGTCTAATTTATGAATAATGGCCTGAATTTTTTTTACGTTGGGATCTTTTAATAATAGAGCTTCTCTTGATTTTTGAGTTAAAGATTTTTTCAGTGAATGATATTCACTGACCGTAGTATGTGTGGCTAAATCAGAGTTTTTTTCAATTTTCTCTTCTATAGAAGCGTACATTTTTAAGGCTTGAATCTCTAGAAAAACAATTTTTTTTCTTTTAAGTTTTATGTTTTTATTTACTATCTCATTCTCAGAATCTTTGGATGTTTCAATTTTTGAAATTTTTGCTTTTATGGTTTCTGCTTCCGAGTTGTTAGAAATGGTCGGCAACTCTTTATTTATTTTATAATTTATTAGAAATGTTTCAACATCACATTTTAAGCTTTCTAGACTCATAATAGATTGACTATTAAAACCATGATTAATATATTCCATCTTTACGAGGTCAAATCTTTGTATTAAGCCGTCTTTCTCTGTATTACTAAGAGAAGAAAGCTCTTTATTTAAAACTGAGTTGACAAAATATAAATCAATTTGCGGATGGCAAATCTCAGAGGCGAATTCTTCGAAATAGAGCTTTTCCAAGCGCAGTCGAGCTTTTAATAATTTGAGTAATTCAGAATATTCAAGACTCGCTTTATCTTTGAGAAAATAAATTTGTTGAAGAAAATCTTTCTTCAAGAAGTTAGATGGCAGTGCTTCGTTTCTTTGAATCATTTCCTTCGATTTTTGGATTGCTTTCATAATACTCGCGAGTAGTACTGCGCCATGAAGTCTTTTACTTGAAGCTGTACAGAAACTAGGTCCTCTCTGCTGTTGCATCGCCTCATGTTCTTGTAGAATATTGGCTACAATTTCGGTTGCAGTAAGACTCGTAAATACTCGGCCCCAGTTGTGAAATAGTTGGTAAGCTAGAGCAAGACCCCCTGAACGATCTAATCCATCTGTACAATGGATCATTAAAGGTCTTTTTACGGCTAACGAAAGATCATAGATCTTAACTAATTTCTCTAAGTCTTTAGAATCGACTTGGGCATCTTCAAAAGCTTTCATGTTGATATGAAAAATATCGATATCTACGGGTACATGACTTCTTTCTGCGGTCTGATTCGTTATGTATTGATGTACATTACCTTTTCTATTAGAACAAGTAATAAATTCACCACAATCATAAGACTCTAAGTTAACATCTCTTCCATTCAGTTGTTCTCCTAGAACAATTAACACAGGCTTCTTACCATCGGCTTCTTGAATAGCACATTCAAAGCAAGCTTTCATGTAATCAAGTCCGCCTATATTGAGCAAAGTTCTTGCTCTGTCCAGTGCTCTTTTATTGGTAGTAGCGATGTCACTTGCAGATCGTGGTGATTCCGCAAGAGCAGACCGTCCTTCAAATAATCGGTTTGGATTCATCATGGCAAATAACAAATCACCAAAATGGCTTAATCCAGCTACTGGATATTTGACTGCATAAATGAAATTGCCTACTCTAAATAAATCTGAAAATTTCTTATTATATATTTCTAGGGTGGTGGGTTTAATCTCTTTATTGTCGGAACCAACCTTTTTACTTGATTTAGTGCGAAAATCAAAATTGAATAAAGAAGCAATATCAGCATCGTGTAGTTTATTATCAACTTGATCATCCGGCAACAGAGCTAACAAGTTGGGTATTATTGATAATACTTGAGACAATGAGGATGACTGAACCCCTGTGCCTGTATTCCTTGGAGATGATGGGCGTTTCATAAGAGTACTCCTTTCTTTTATCTAAGAATGAAGATACCATAATCCACTGTAGATACAAGCATTCATAATTTTCGAAATTATCGTTGAAAAGGGTCCCTATGAAAATCTTACTAAGCAATGACGACGGTGTTTACGCAAAAGGATTAGCGGTTTTAGCTGAGCATATTCGTGAAATTTCGAATATCATCATTGTTGCGCCTGATCGTAATCGAAGTGGTGCAAGTAACTCCCTTACTTTAGATTCACCTATCCGTATTAAAACGATTGAGAATGGCGCAGTCAGTGTAGAAGGAACCCCTACCGATTGTGTACACCTTGCCATAACCGGCTTATTAGAAGAGTTACCTGCGATGGTGGTTTCAGGCATCAATGAAGGCTCGAACTTAGGAGATGACATTCTTTATTCTGGGACAGTGGCTGCAGCGATAGAGGGGCGCTTTTTAGGACTACCTGCGATTGCGATTTCATTGTTCGGTGATCATTGTCGACATTATGCAACCGCTGGACGAGTAGCTCAGACCTTAGTTCAAAACGTCCTCAAAGATCCATTGCCAGCAGATACCATCTTGAATGTGAATGTTCCAGATATCCCTTTTGAAGAGCTGGAAGGTTATGAAGTGACCCGCTTAGGCTCTAGACATGCTGCCGAGCCCATCGTGAGAGCTCGTGACCCGCGCGGTAAAGAAGTGTATTGGGTAGGTCCAGCTGGTCCGGTTCGTGATGATGGGCCTGGTACGGATTTTTATGCTGTGATGCATAATAAAGTGTCTATTACACCACTTAAAATTGATTTGACGCATTATCAGGCTTTTGATCAGGTGTCTAATTGGGTGAATAAATTCAAAGACAACAAAGTAGATATTAAATAAATTGTACCTCAGCAGAAAGAGGCAATCAGTCACCATGAATGCCCCTAACAATTTTGCTGAGTATCAGATAAGAAGCAAATCTGATCTTGCTTCTTTAGGAGTGCGAGAAAAGCGTGGCGATGACTTCTACTGAAGAACTTGCTGAAATGCCTAGCTAAGGTTTCTGCAAATACAATGCTGTGTTATCATTCTTACTATTCATTTTCTGGAGACACCCTGTGAAGTTATTTTCAAAAATCTATGATCGCGTCATGCATTGGTCTACCCATAAACACGCCGTCTATTATTTATCGGGTTTGAGTTTTGCAGAAGCCTCATTTTTTCCACTGCCTCCTGATATTATGTTGGCTCCCATGTCGCTATCTAAACCTCACATGGCTTGGCGCTATGCAGGTATCACTGCATTAACGTCGACATTGGGTGGTGTATTTGGATATATCATAGGATTCTTCTGTTTCGAACTTATTTACCCCATCATTGTGAAAGTAGGGTATGAGCCAGCTTACCTTACCGCTCAGCATTGGTTTAATCATTGGGGATTTTGGGCTATGTTCATTGCTGCTTTCACCCCCATCCCATATAAACTTTTTACCGTTGCAGCCGGTGCTTTGCAGATGGCCATTTTACCTTTTGTAATAGCCTCTCTGATCGGACGTAGCGCCCGATTCTTTTTAGTAGCTGGATTAATGCGCTGCGGAGGTCCTCGAATGGATACGCTTCTGAGACGTTATGTGGATATTGCGGGATGGGCTGTGATTCTGATAGGAGTGTTAGTTTATTTTCTTATCCGATAAGGAGGCGCAAGGTAATTATGTTTAAAATCAAACAATTAATAATATTATCTCTAGTATTTTCTTTGGTTGGTTGTGCAACCTCAGATGATGAAGCTCCAGTTGTAAACCATTCTCGATTAGAATCCATTAACACAGAGCAATATCGAGTTCAACAAGGCGATACCTTATATTCAATTGCATGGGCATCTAATTTAGATTATCGACAATTAGCGAAGATGAATCATCTTAAAGCACCGTATTCCTTACGTTCTGGGCAAGTATTACGTGTTAAATTACCTGTTCAACGATTGGCCAAACTCGAGAAACCCCTGTCTCTTTCCCAAAGCATCAAAAAGTCATCAAAAAATAATTCATTTCAACTTGATGCACCTAAGCTTGCGCAACTATCAGAACCACACTTTGAAAAAAAATTATCAACTAAATCAATGGATAATAAAGCAACGCTAGAGCAAAATTCTAGAGATCGCTTGCAACTCCCTGATCCAGGAGTGGCGCGGATTCCAGCCTTTTCAGCAAATGAAATAAATTCACAAAAATCAGCCCAAATTTATGATACAAAAAGCGCAGTTAATGAAATAGATGAACAACATGCAAAAAAAGACTTGATTTTTAGAAAAAAATCTGTACACTTCTTTTTGTGGCCGACCCAAGGAAAGGTAATAGGACAGTCTTCCGAAGGTCAGCTGGGTAATAAAGGACTTGATATTACTGGTCAGTATGGCCAGCCTGTCAAAGCCAGTGAATCAGGAACCGTTGTTTATAGCGGATCTGGTTTAAGGGGTTACGGTAACCTCATTATTATTAAGCATAATGCTAGTTATTTAAGTGCTTATGCTCATAATAGTGAATTGATGGTTTCCGAAGGAGTACAGGTCAAAGCGGGTCAGGAAATCGCTTTAATGGGGCGAGCACCATCAGGTCAAGTGATGTTGCACTTTGAGATCCGCCGCGATGGCAAGCCGATAAACCCAACACAGTACTTGCGTTAGAGAAAAGGATTTTTTCAGCCAAGCACTGTTGAGCAAGGAGGCATGAATGCCAAAAAATGTTAAACTTACCAAGGATGGGAAATTTATGGATATGCAATTATCTGATAAGGATTTTAAAGTTGAATCAGAATTGGATGCTGATTTAATGATGGATTCCGAGTCTTTTACCTCTGATGAAGAATCTTCATCTGAATTATCCGAAATCAACGAGCGATCTGAATCGTCTTACGCCGATCTCGATCCTACTCAAATCTATCTCAATGAAATTGGTTTCGCTAACCTATTGACACACCAGGACGAAATCAAATTAGCTCGTCAAATTAAACGTGGCAATAAAAAAGCCAGAGCTCGTATGATTGAATCTAATCTTCGCTTAGTGGTTAAAATTGCACGTCGCTACTTAGGTCGCGGTTTGGCATTTTTAGATCTGATCGAAGAGGGTAATTTAGGACTGATGCATGCCGTTGAAAAATACGATCCAGAACGTGGATTCCGTTTTTCAACCTACGCAACCTGGTGGATTCGACAAACAGTTGAACGAGCTATCATGAATCAGGGCCGTACCATCCGATTGCCTATTCATATTGTTAAAGAACTCAATACCTATTTACGTGCGGCACGATCTTTGACTCAGAAATTGGATCATGAGCCTACTTCCGATGAAATTGCGACCATGGTTGATAAACCCTTGGATGATATACGTCGGATTTTGGACCTACAACGCGATGTAGCATCCATAGACGTTCCAGTCAGTGAAGGCGATAAATCTCTGGTGGAACTCATGCCTGACGAGGAAAATGAAGATCCTGAACATTTTCTACTGAGCCAAGATTTGTCTCATAAGCTCGATAAACTTTTAAACTACCTCACCGATAGACAACGCGAAGTCATTTCACGTCGCTTTGGTCTTAGAGGCTATGAGCGTGAAACACTGGAAGAAGTCGGTAGAAATATCCACCTTACCCGTGAACGTGTCAGACAAATTCAATTCGAAGCTATGCGCAAGTTACGCGAAATGCTGCTTGAGAATGGCATCAATCCAGCCTTACTCAAAGACTAATTCTCGTATAGTGGGGAGCATCGGGGCGCGTGCATGCTAGGCACGTGCCCCTTAGTCCGTCGTCGCATCTTTAGTTGTTAGTTCTTCTATGAAATTGCTATCAACTTCACATAATTTCATTTTGCATAGTAATCAGTTATAGTGAATTTTGAGCTTTGACCTGGTATCAAAAGTCCAGTTTTTATTTGACAATCCTTTATTCTTGAAATTTCACGTTCTGCCCCTATCTAACAGACATGGCATTGCTCATTGTGAGCTAGCCTATTGTATAAACATATTGAGGAGATATACACAATGGAAACGATGAGTTTTCAAGCCGAGGTAAAACAGTTACTCCATTTAGTAACGCATTCGCTTTATAGTAATAAAGAAATCTTTTTACGAGAACTAATTTCAAACGCTTCAGACGCGGCCGATAAACTGCGTTTCGAATCAATCGCAGATCCAGCACTTTTAGAAAATGATCCTGACCTCAAAGTCTGGGTAAGCTTTGATAAAACAGCTCGCACCATTACTATCCGTGATAACGGCATCGGTATGAGCCATGATGAGCTTATTGCTAATATTGGTACAATCGCGAAATCTGGCACAAGAGAATTTTTGAATAATCTCACCAAAGATCAAGCAAAAGATCGTCAAATGATCGGTCAATTTGGTGTAGGGTTTTATTCTGCATTTGTCGTTGCTGATAAAGTGACTGTATTAACTCGCCGCGCAGGGCTAGCCCAAGACCAAGGTGTACGTTGGGAATCTGACGGACAGGGCACATTCACTATGGAATATATCAGTCGTCCTCAACGTGGTACTGAAATTATTCTGCATCTAAAAAAAGAGGAAGACGAATTTTTAGATGGCTACCGATTACGAAATATCATTAAGAAATATTCTGATCATATTTTATTGCCTATCATGATGAACCGTGAAGTTGAAATCGCCTCTGACGACGCTAAAGAAGGTGAAAAACCTGAAAAGCGTATTGAGGAAGAAGTTGTAAACCAGGCAAAAGCACTATGGACAATGCCAAAATCTCAAATTACCGATGAGCAATACAAAGATCTGTATAAGCACATTTCACATGATTTTGAAGAGCCATTATCATGGGCACACAATAAAGTAGAAGGTCGACTTGATTATACAAGTCTCTTATACGTTCCGAAGAGAGCACCTTTTGATCTTTTTAATCGAGATTCTAGGCACGGCCTCAAATTGTATGTTCAACGTGTATTTATCATGGATGATGCAGAACATCTACTTCCAAACTACATGCGCTTTGTTCGTGGTATTGTGGATTCCAACGACTTACCATTAAATGTCTCTCGAGAAATTTTACAAAGTGATAAAGTAATTGATCAAATAAAAACAGCATGTACCAAGCGGATTTTGGATTTATTGGAAAATATTGCAAGCAATGAACCAGAAAAATATAAAGATTTCTGGACCCAATTTGGTAACGTCCTCAAAGAAGCACCGGCTGAAGATTATGAAAATCGGGAAAAAGTGGCTAAATTATTCCGTTTTGCTTCTACACATACTGACACAGCCGATCAGAGCGTTTCGTTGACAGATTATGTCAGTCGTATGAAACCCGACCAGGATAAAATATATTATGTTACAGCAGAAACATTTAATGCCTGCAAAAATAGTCCACATTTGGAAATTTTCCGCAAAAAAGGTATTGAAGTATTATTCTTGATGGATCGAGTTGATGAATGGTTAGTGGCACATCTCACCGAATTTGATGGCAAGAAACTTCAGTCTGTCAGCAAAGGCGATGTCGATATCGGAACAACAGAAGAAGAAAAAGAAGAAGAAAAACAAGTCGAAAAAGATTTCGATAGCGTGCTCAAACAAATGAAGGACGCTTTAGGAGAAAACAAGGTTAAAGAAATTCGAATCACACATCGATTAACCGATTCACCAGCTTGTTTAGTCAGTGATGAAAATGAAATGAGTGCTCACTTACAACGTATGTTAAAAGCTGCAGGGCAGAATTTCATGGATTCAAAGCCTATACTCGAAGTGAATCCTAAACATCCGTTTATTGTTCGTCTTAAAAATGAACAAGATGATGAAAACTTTTCTCGTTGGTCTCATGTTATTTTTGATTCAGCCTTACTTGCTGAGGGCGGTCAATTAGAGGATCCTGGCACTTACGTGAAAAGACTTAATCAATTGTTGAGTCGATAGACGGAGGGGATGGGAGCAAACCTGCCCCCATCCCTGACCTCGTTCTCCTACTACGGTATGTTTTTTATCATTGAATTATGAAATCATTTCTCCCTGTTTAATACTGGGAGAAATCGATGACAGAAATTCTTATCAGCATAAGCCTTTCTTTAATAATCAGCATAACTCATCTGAATATAATGACGATCTATCTACAAAAAGAAAAAACCTGTTACAAACAGACCTTTGCAATTATTAAATCGATGTCTGCGACTGAATGGCCACTCTAGCACAGTGGATAATATCAATGGCCATTAGCGTTGTGATTACGCTGGGTTCTATGCAAAGCTTTTTATTAATCTCTAAACTACATCGAGCTCAGTGCGCTCTTTCAGAAGAACAATCTCAAATTCGTTTTTTCGTTGGGTTTGTAAGAGCTATGCTTCACTCAGCACTTTTGCCATCACAAGCTTGTGGAAACGAAATTCATCAAGAACAAGCACTGCAGCCTGTATCGACTGTTAAAGATCCTAGGCTTTCAATTAGAATTTGCTCTTACGATGGTCTTATTCCAACAATGATACCTGTTCATTTTTATAGCGTCCTATCTGAAAACAAAAAAACTGTTGCTGTCTATTTTCAAAAAAACAATAATCGACGTGAGTGTTTAATCGATGATTTACAACTGTTTTCCCTGGCTTACTGCAGCAAGGTAAATACCCAATCGTGTCTCATTGCTGCTGAGGTCAAAGATTGGGCTTCTATAGAAGCCATAGAATTTACAATACAATTTAAATCCAAACCGTTATTGGAGCACCTTCTGCTAATGGGAAATCATCATCAATGGAAATTTAGAATAAAATTAGGATCACACAATGAAAATCAATAATAGAGCAGAGGGGCATACCCTGATTATTGTCATGATCTTTTTAATGTTATCCTCGTTATTATTGTTTAGCGCTCTTGAAACGCTTAAACAGGATAGCCTTAGTCTCCAAGCTTTTGAAGGAAATTGCAAAACTTAATTAATATGATTCTACCCTAGTTCCTATTTCACACCCTGCTGGAGCCAGGCAAAAACCTGATTAGTAGGCTATAATTAAATACAGACAGACAGAGATTCTTACTAACCATTTACTTAAGAGGTGACTTATGCGTTTTATCAGAGATTTAATGATATTTTTAGCAGGCGCTTCGTTTTTTCATGGTATAAGCCATATTGTGATAGAGTATATGGGCATGCTGCCTTTACATACAAAATATGTGGTATTAACTCATGAATTAAATTTGTATGCTATCGTAGGCAGTTTTGTACTCATGCTGATATTCATGATGATTGCGAAAAAACTGAAAAAATAATCATATTTCTACCTTGTTTCAGCAATTACTAAAATCAATTTAAATAGAAACAAAAATTAAAATTATACTATAATGAGAGTAGGGTTAGGGAGTTACCAATGAACAAGGATGTCTATCACTTTATTAATGGTCAAAAGACTGCTGGTCAGGGCAATCAGTGGGTGCCGTTAATCGACCCACTTACCAATACAGCTCATAAACGCGTTATTTATGCCAATAGTCTGGATATTGAAGCAGCTATAGACGCTGCAAAAACAGCCTTTCCATCTTGGGCGAGCACCACGCCATCCAAGCGTAGTCAAATATTATTCCGATTTAAATATTTATTGGATCAACATACTGATGCCTTGGCGCATCTAGTGATGGAAGAACATGGAAAAACGCTTTCCGATGCCAAAGGTTCAGTTCAAAGAGGAATTGCCGTAGTGGATTATGCGTGCGGAATTTCTAAACACTTACAAACTGATTTTAGTGCATCAGTGGGGACAAATACCGATGCGTATTCTTTAAGGCAACCTCTGGGTGTTTGTGTAGGTATTACACCATTTAATTTTCCCATTATGATTCCACTTTGGATGTTTCCGATTGCTATTGCGTGCGGAAATACCTTTGTTTTAAAACCTTCTGAACGTGATCCTTCAGTGTCAGTAAAATTAGCTGAATTAATGCAAGCCGCAGGATTGCCCGATGGGGTTTTAAATGTCGTTCATGGTGATAAAAACGCGGTAGACACTTTAATTACTCATCCTGATGTAAAAGCGGTGAGTGCAGTAGGCTCTACGCCCGTTGCAAAATATATCCATGATACAGCTATCCAACATCACAAAAGAGTGCAGACATTCGGTGGTGCAAAAAATCATGCGGTTGTTATGCCTGATGCTAATATGGAGCACGCAGCTAATGCTATTTTCGGTGCAGCCTATGGATCGGCAGGGGAGAGGTGCATGGCAATTTCTGTTGCCGTGATTGTCGGTGAAAAAACTGTGGAAGAATTTATCAATAAATTCAAAGCCCTTATCCCTACGCTAAAAATCGGAGCTGGATCTGAACCTTCAGTTGCGATGGGTCCATTAATCACTAAAGAACATCGTGAACGTGTATTAGGATTAATTAATCAAGGTGTTAATGAAGGTGCAAAACTCATCATCGACGGTCGTGATTTTCAATCTAAAGTATATCCTAATGGAAATTTTCTGGGAGCGAACTTATTTGATTTTGTCACACCGGAAATGAGTATATATAAAAATGAAATTTTCGGTCCAGTTCTATGCATTGTTCGCGTCAATAATTTCTCTGAAGCATTAGCATTAATCAATAATAATCCTTATGGTAACGGAACTGCCATATTTACTTCAGATGCGAGTATTGCACGAGAATTTACATTAAGAGTACAAGCAGGAATGGTTGGCGTTAACATTCCTATTCCTGTTCCTGCCGCACAATTTAGTTTTGGTGGGTGGAAAAACTCAATTTTCTCAGACTTGCATTTGCATGGTCCTGAAGGCGTACAATTTTACACAAAATTAAAAACCGTTACTTCTACATGGCCTACCCAAGCACATGGTGTAGAATTTAAAATTCCAACGGGAGAATGATAATGAAAAGAATTGGATTTATAGGATTAGGGCACATGGGAAAACCTATGGTCAAACACCTGGTTGAAGCGGGTTTTCAAGTGCAAGTATTTGATATTATGCCTCAAGCGATTCATTCCTGTGTAGAATTTGGGGCTATTCCTTGCGATACACCGAGCGATGTTGCGAAAAATGCTGATGTGGTATTTACGATGTTGCAAACAGGTGAGCAGGTTAGCAAAGTTTGTCACGGCGAACACGGATTTTTTTCTACTCTAAATCAAGATACGTTATATATTGATAGCTCTTCTATCGATATTGCCACTAGCAGAGCATTACATGCTGAATGTGAAAAAAGAGGAATTGCCATGTTAGACGCACCGGTGTCAGGTGGCGTTACTGGCGCAGAAAATGCTTCATTAACGATCATGGTTGGTGGAGCAGAAAAAGATTTTGAACGCGGGAAAAAATATCTTGAAATACTTGGAAAACGAATTATTTACACTGGAGCTGCGGGTAATGGTCAAGCAGCCAAAATTTGCAACAATATGGTGTTAGGTATTTCAATGATTGCTGTGAGTGAAGCATTTGTGCTCGCCGAAAAATTAGGTCTATCTCCAGAGAAATTTTTCGAAGTTGCGAGCAACGCCTCTGGTCAATGTTGGTCACTCACTTCCTATTGTCCCGTCGCTGGACTCGTCCCAACCTCTCCAGCAAATAACAACTACCAACCTGGTTTCACTGCCCAAATGATGCTAAAAGACCTTCAGCTCAGCCAAAATGCCGCCCAGTACGCCAACGTTCCAACGCCTTTGGGCGCAGAAGCTACTGAGCTTTATATGCTCTTCAACAACGCCGGAAACGCTCAGCTCGACTTTTCAGGCATCATTAAGTTATTAAAATCGTAAATATAATTAAAAGAAAATTTGATTTAGAATTAATCACGAACGAAGTTTTATCGCTGCGGGATAATTTAGACCTAGTCATCGCGAGCTACCCAGGGGTGGCGCTAACGAAGCGAAGCGATCCAGAAAACTTTTTGGAGTTCTGCTCATAGAGATTTGTAGAACTGTTCTAATCCTAAGTCTACTTACCCTTAATTACTTAATTAGCTCTATATTGGTCAATTTTTCATCTTCAAAAGTGAATATTGCATAATACCCCCAGCCCTGCCTGTTTTGATCTAAACATTTGTTAGCTTCTTCATAAGTTGTATATTCAGATTTAAGATCAAAACGGCCGTTGCCTAAGTCTGTTTGAAGCTCTAGTTTAATTATTGTCATATGCGCACTAAAAGAGTTATCAAACTGATATACTAAATATTTTTTAATACTCATCTTTACTCCTAATCTACTGATGCTTCACCCAATTAATCAATCCACCAGCAATTAAAATATCAATTTGACGCGGAGAAAGAGCATGCTCGAGAGTGAAGGTAAAATTGCTACCAGGCACAGTCGCTGTGAGTGTATTACCCTTTCTCAAAGAGTCGTGAATATTTTCTAAAATAAGAACGTCGCCTAATTGAATTTGAAGATAATCATCAGGATTTTTAAAAGTGAGAGGTAATATTCCAAAGTTAACTAAATTTTGCCAGTGAATACGTGCAAAGCTTTTTGTGATGACAGCATGCAATCCTAAATAACGTGGCGCAAGGGCTGCGTGTTCACGACTGGATCCCTGGCCATAGTTTTCTCCGCCTACAATAATGTGTCCACCATTTTTGTGAATGCTTTGAGCACGATCAGGGTATGTGGGGTCAATGATATCAAAAACAAATTCACTGATTTTTGGAATATTGCTTCGATACGGAAGCACGCGCGCACCAGCAGGCATAATTTCATCGGTGGTAATATTGTCTCCGACCTTCAATAATATGGGTAATTCAATGCGCTGAGGTAATTTGCTCAATTCTGGGATGGACGCAATATTAGGCCCCTTAATTAATTGAACTTTTAGCGCTTGTTCTTGAGCAACGGGTTCTTGAAGCATAGCATTGTTGATGATGCTACGTTTTGGGCCGCTAATGGTTGGGTAGGGGATACCTAGATCCCGTGGGTCAGTGATTTTCCCTGTCAATGCAGAGGCTGTGGCTGTTTCTGGGCTGCATAAAAACACGCTATCGTCTAGAGTTCCGGACCGACCTGGGAAATTCCGTGGACCCGTTCTTAAACTGTTTCTACCGGTCGCTGGAGCTTGCCCCATACCAATGCATCCATTACAGCCAGCCTGATGAATTCGAGCTCCAGAATGAATCAGATCGCTTAGAACGCCATTTTCAACCATTTCCTCTAGTGAATTTCGTGAGGCAGGATTAATATCGAAAGAAACACTGGGATGAACGGTCTTATTTTTCACCATCATGGCTGGTAGAGCAAAATCGCGATAGCCTGGATTGGCCGAAGATCCAATGTAAGCTTGATAGATGGGCTCGCCTGCAATTTCACGTACCTTTACAACCTTGTCCGGACTCGAAGGTTTTGCGATCAAAGGCTCTAAGGTCGACAAATCAATGGTATCTTCACGATCATACTGCGCCCCTTCATCAGACAATAATTCAAAGTAATCAGCTTCACGACCTTGATCCTTCAGGAATTGGCGAACGGCTTCATCAGCAGGGAATAAGGTTCCGGTGGCGCCTAATTCTGCACCCATATTGGCAATCACGTGCCGATCCATGGCATTGAGCTGTTTCAAACCTGGTCCAAAGTACTCCATGACACAACCAACCCCACCTTTCACTGAATGTCTTCTTAAAAGCTCGAGAATAATATCTTTAGCACTTACCCAATCAGGCAATTCACCCACAAGCTTAACACCAAACACTTTAGGCATTTTGACGTAAAAGGGGTGTCCTGCCATCGCCATGGCGACCTCAAGGCCGCCAGCACCCATGGCTAGCATCCCAAGAGATCCAGCAGCACAAGTATGGCTATCGGCACCTAATAGTGTTTTTCCAGGTTTCCCAAAGCGCTGCATATGGAGAGGGTGGCTAACCCCATTTCCAGGTCGACTAAACCAGATGCCAAATCGTTGACAGGCGGACTGTAAGAATAGGTGGTCATCGCCATTTTTAAAGTCTTCTTGGATAAGATTATGATCCACGTATTGAGCTGATAATTCTGTTTTGACACGATCCAACCCCATTGCCTCTAACTCCAGCATCACCAACGTCCCTGTGGCATCCTGGGTGAGGGTTTGATCGATTTTTAGAGCTATTTCCTTGCCAGGTATCATTTCCCCTTCGAGCAAATGAGAAGAAATAATCTTTTGGGTAATATTCTGAGCTGACATAGTGACTCTCCTTGTCAAAGTTCTGATCCATTAATAGTATTTTAGTCTACTTTTTAGCCTTTGTCAGATGTAAAAAGCCTCGAGACATGATACTATTTCCCAAGTGCTTTAGTGCGAAAGTACTCATTTTGAAACGAAAAAGAGCTAAGTAAACTAGAATAGAGTGCGTACAGAAGCTATTAACAAAGGAACTTTGTTTATGAGTATTCGATAAAGATAGCTTGCCTTAACTCTTTATGATGCTCAATCACGGTAGATTACTTTATTTATCCTGCTTTATTAAAATATTACGCACTGACATGTAGACACGTTTTCTTCAGGGTTGTCTTTTTCTTGATCAGCATCTTCTTGAACAATTCCATCCGAAACGTTAGGGGCTAATTCATGAAAAAAATTTGCTCTATGCAATGGAAATTGCCCCCTCTCTGCAGGAATTTGCATTACTTTTGATACAAGCAATTCTTCTTGATTAGGATACAGATTTAATATCATAACATTATTTTGATTATCATTTTCTTGAATGAAACCAACTGTACGTCTGAAAAGTTTCAACAATGAAGCTATCTTATTCAAAGTTAACGGTTTTTTGATTGCAAAGTTAAATCCGAATCTCTCAAAAGATTCTTTAACAATACAACTTGCTGTCATTGCGACGATAGGTATTCTTACTCTCTCGATATTATTTTCAGAATCGCGTATCATCTTGCAAGCAACATCACCCCGCATCTCCGGCATTTGTATATCCATCAACATTAAATCACATTGCCCACCGGAGATTATATATTCAAGGGCATCCTTACCTGTCTCTCTTTCATAAATTATAAATTGTGGATTAAACTTAACCAACCAACGCTTCAACATTTGACGAAGAAGAAAATCATCATCAACAATCAAAATAACAAACTCATTTGGATCTTGTCTTAGAATTATATCAGCGCGAACTTCAGGACCAAGAGATTCTTTTCTAACTTCTTCTTTGGCTCGTTCATATATGCAATTGAGTGCAATACGTTGAGCGTTAATTTCCAACTCAAAAACCATCATTTCCTTACTTGAAAAAGGAGAATAAACATTCAGCGTGATTTTGTTGTCAACTGAAAATTGAAATGTGATATCCACAATCGGAAGTTTAAGCAAGTAACTTGGCAGCCGGTTGTGTAGTTTAGATAATATTTTGAACAGTTGATTAGGTTGCAACTTTAAATTCGTTGGGTCGCATAAATCGATATTCAAATTAAATAATTTGAAATGGCGTGCAACGTAGGCGGCATATTCTTCTTGAGTGGTCAACATTATGGTTCTCGCTCTATTTTATAATTGTTAATTTGTTTTAGAATAATATTGCTTTCAAAAATTAAGCGCACAGATCGTCTAATATCACAGGTACTGTGAGTCCGATTAGGTCCCTTTATACGGGCTGCTATGGCTTCACCATAGCAGCAGGATCGACAGCGTTATCAAATTCAGCTTCTGTCAAATAGCCTAGTGCGAGACAGGCTGTTTTTAAGTTTGTCCCTTCTTTATAAGCTTTTTTAGCGATGGCAGCAGCTTTGTCATAACCGATGACAGGATTTAAGGCTGTAACTAACATCAACGATTGCGCAACATCATTCGCAATTGTGTCGCGATTGGCTTGTAAACCTTCAATTGCAAATTCTCTAAATGACCGACAGGCATCGCCTAACAACCGAATAGAATGTAATAGATTATGAATCATCACAGGTTTAAAAACATTTAATTCGAAATTTCCTTGAGATCCTGCAAAGGTAATTGCCGCATCATTTCCCATCACTTGAACACATACCATTGTCAATGCTTCACATTGAGTGGGATTGACTTTCCCAGGCATAATAGAAGAGCCCGGTTCATTTTCTGGTAGAGTAAGCTCACCTAATCCACAGCGCGGCCCCGAAGCAAGCCAACGAATATCGTTAGCAATCTTCATTAATGCACAGGCTAAGGTTTTTAATGCGCCGCTTGCCATCACAATAGGATCATGCGCAGCTAATGCAGCAAATTTATTGTGAGCACTTATAAAATCAATGCCCGTTATTTCGGCAATATGTTTTGCGACATTATCAGCAAATTGCGGATGAGTATTTAATCCAGTTCCCACGGCTGTACCGCCTAATGCTAATTCTCGCAATCCTAACAAAACGTACGTGATATTATGCAATGCTGCATCAAGTTGTGCGATATAACCCGAAAATTCCTGACCTAATGTGAGAGGTACTGCATCTTGTAAATGGGTGCGTCCAATCTTCACAATATCATTGAATTCTTCTTGTTTTTTGACGAAGGCATGACGTAATGCAACCAATGCAGGTACCAAATGATGTGTTATTTGTTCGCTAGCTGCAATATACATAGCCGTTGGAAATGTATCGTTCGATGATTGAGACATATTCACATCATCATTAGGATGAATCGGTTTTTTACTACCGATAACACCACCGGCTATTTCAATGGCTCGATTACTAATCACTTCATTAATATTCATATTCGTTTGTGTGCCACTTCCTGTTTGCCAAATACGCAATGGAAAATGATCATCTAATTTTCCTTCAATCACTTCATCAGCGGCCTTAGAAATTAATTCCATTTTTGTTTTATCAAGCTTTCCTAATTCAAAATTAGTTAATGCTGAAGCTTTTTTAACAATTCCGAATGCTCGAATTAATTCACGTGGCATTACGTCAAAGCCAATCGCAAAATGATGTAATGATCGTTCTGTTTGAGCGCCCCAATATCGATCGTTGTCAACTTCTATAGTGCCCATACTATCTTGTTCTAATCGAGTCGTTGAATTGCTCATAAAAAATCCTCAGTAACTAACGATAATCAATTTGCCCCGGACAGGACTTGAACCTGTAACCTATCCCTTAGGAGGGGATTGCGCTATCCAGTTGCGCCACCGGAGCAGTGCAATGGAGTATATCAGTTTACTAAAGAGAGGACATATTGACAAATAGAGAAAAGTCTCAAGAGTTGATTCCTTTCATGCTACAATACATCAATGAGTACACATACCAATCATCCTTCTAAATTGTATGACCTAATTGCCGGATCACCATTGATAATTTGGTATGGAATACGCTGCGTAGAACTCATTCCACAAATTCTTGAAAAAATAAGATCAATGAATATCAATCAAATAGACATCCTGAAACTTATTGATATTATCACAATGAGTGTTGGGCTTGTTTTTGCCGCACTGTTAATCTTATTTGTCATCCTGCGAGGCCCTGCATCCAGCGGAACGCAGGGATGGATACCCAGAATAGTCGCTTTCTTAGGTGCTTTTCTCGGTATAGCCTTGCTCATGCTACCTATTCAGAGCATACCGTGGGGCATACAGCTTTTATCACTCACATTGATGATCGTCGGCATTAGCATTGCTCTTTATGGTTTAATGAGCTTAGGGCGTTCATTCAGTGTGATGCCCGAAGCGCGTAAATTGGTTACGAGAGGCCCCTATAAAATCGTCCGCCACCCAATCTATCTCGGTGAAGAAATAGCGATAATCGGCCTTGCCTTAGAATATTTTTCTTTAACAGCCTTTCTTATCTTATTGTTTCAAATAGGTTTTCAGCTCTATCGTATACAATTTGAAGAACAGGTGTTGGAGCAGAATTTTCACGAATATGCCACCTATAAAAAAAATGTAAAAAAATTACTGCCGGGGATATACTGACGGCATTTTCAGGTCATCAATTTTGAAAAAATCCCTTATATTCAATGCTGTAGGCCTTTGCTGTCGATGTTTGAGGTAGAAGCCTTGATCTCAGGCTCAAGCATGCTTAGAATGACGAGTTTGGCTATGGAAAGTTACTAGTGGAAGAAGCATGCTGTATACACCTTTAAAATCGATTAAATTATCGGGCTTTAAGTCCTTCGTAGATCCGACTCTGATCACGTTGACTTCAAACCTAACCGCCATTGTAGGCCCAAACGGCTGCGGAAAATCTAATGTGGTTGACGCCATACGTTGGGTGATAGGGGAGAGCTCTGCCAAAAATCTCCGTGCTGAATCCATGGCGGATGTTATCTTCAATGGTACCACCAATCGTAAACCTGTGGGTCAGGCCTCCATTGAGCTCACTTTCGACAATACCGATGGTCGATTGAGCAGCGAATACGCCAAATACAACGAAATTTCTGTGCGCAGAATACTCCAACGCGATGGTCAATCCCAATACTTTCTTAACGGCACTCGCTGTAGACGAAAAGATATCTTAGATATCTTTTTAGGCACAGGTTTAGGTCCACGCAGCTATTCTATTATCGAACAAGGAATGATTTCTCGGATTATTGAAGCCAAACCCGAAGATTTACGTGTATTCCTTGAAGAAACAGCAGGGATTTCTAAATACAAAGAACGTCGACGTGAAACAGAAACCCGCATTCGACATACTCGTGAAAATCTCGAGAGATTAACCGACCTACGCGAAGAACTTGAAAAACAACTCGACAAACTGAAACGTCAATCCAGTGCCGCAGAACGCTACAAAGTGCTCAATCAAGAATTGAGAGTCTTGAGTGCACAAGCTCATTTAATGCAATTAAGAGATTTGCACCATACAATCTCGGATCTTTCACAACGAATTCAATCGAATGAAACGCTTATCGAAGCAAAAATTGCTGAGCAATTAAACATTGATAAAAATATTGAATTAATTCGGATACAACACACTGAAAAAAATGATGAATGTAACGAAATTCAATCCCAATATTATCAATTAGGTTCGGAAATTTCCAAACTAGAACATACGATTTCTCATTCGATTGAACGAGAGCAACAATTAAGAAATGATCTCACTCAAATTGAAAGCAATTTACGTAGACTCGATGAGCAACAACTGGCTGATCAAGATCAATTACGTGATGCTCAAAAAGATTTGCAACAAATTGAAGAAAATTCTCGTCTCTATGCAGAACAAGCCGCAGAGACTGCAGCATTGCTGGAAGACGCTCAGCAACAACTTCAAACTTCACAGCAAGCTTGGGATGCTTTCCAAGCTACAATTGCCGATACAAAACGCCACCTCGAAGTAACGCGAACTCAATTACAACATCATGAGCATCGAGCTGAATCGCTAGAAAATCGACGCGCACGTTTACTCCAATCACTGGAAGAGCTTTCAACAGACACCATTTCTGAACAAGTAGAGCAGCATCAACAGCAAATCAGTGAATTACAAAACGAACTCGTACAACTGCAACAATCCTTGGATGAAGCAAGATCCAAAATCTCAGAATACCGTGAATCGCAAAGGTCTGCTCGTGAATCCTTGCAAGATATCCAAGGTCAATTACAACGATTAAATGGTCGACAAAGTTCATTACAAGCCTTACAAGAAGTGGCAATGGGACGTAAAAATTCTCAGCTTCAATCGTGGTTATCTGAGCATGGTTTGTCAGAAAATTCTCGATTAGCAGAAGTCTTAACAGTGGATTCAGGCTGGGAAAAAGCCGTGGAAACGGTATTGGATCAACATTTAGAATCGATTTTTATCAACGATTATACCGATATAATTGATCATATCGATCAGCTAGCGGCTGCTAAAATTAGTTTCTTAAATTCATCAATGAAACACGAAATATCTTCCTCAAATTCGTCAACACCTCTTTCAACCAAAGTACAAAGCAGTCTACCCATAACAAATCTAATAGGTGGGATTTACTGTGTTGAAACCGTTTCATCTGCGGTAGCATTATTACCACAATTACAACCCCATGAATCCATTGTTACACAAGACGGCGTTTGGTTGAGTCAGTCATGGTTGCGTATTCACCATGCTGTAGACGAACATACTGGCGTTTTAGCGCGACAACAGGAGCTCACCGATCTCGCTACGCAAATCGAGCACGCTCAAGAGCAAGTGGATACTAAACAAGAATTATTGCAGTCCATCACGAATCTACTTCACGACGCTGAACACGAACTTGAATTTCAACAGCAGCATTATCGCGAGAAATCGTCAAATCTTGCTGATATTCGTTCTCATTTAAGTGCTCAGCATTCAAAATTAGAGCAACTTCAAGAACGTCAAAACGATATACAAAAAGAACTTCACGAAATTAATGATACAAATTCACAAATCCAATCCGACATAGAAAACTACCGTGAAGTACTTGAGCAAACAGAAGCAAAATTAGCTATCCATGCTCAAGATGAGCTCGAATTACAAAATCAACGCACACAGGCTCAGGAGCATTACCGTCAATTACAACATAATGCCCAATTGAGTAAACAAAAAGCGGATGAAATGCAAATTCGATGTGCTTCAACACAAAATCAAATTCACTATTTGGAACAAGGCATTGCACGTGCAAGCCAACAAGTTCAGCAGTTAACAGAACGTCGAGAAAATGCTTTAGATTCTATAGCCTCTTTATTAGAGCCTCTGCCAGAAATGCGAGAAAAATTAAATACTTTATTGGAAGAACGTTTAGAGGTTGAAAAAGAACTGACGTCAGCAAAACAGCTATTGAGTGAATTCGACCAACAATTACGTGATGCTGAAAAACGACGTGCTGGCGTTGAAGAAGAGTGCCAAGAAATTCGACACGAACACGAGCAGCTTCGACTTCGCGAGCAAACAGCAAAAGTTAAATCTGAAACGCATCAAGAGCATATTGCGAAAAGCGGATTAACCAACGAAGAAATTTTACAAGACTTGCCCGAAGACGCAGAAGTCTCTGTATGGAATGAAAAAATTGAGTCTAACGAACTTCGTATTCAGCGATTAGGCCCTATCAATTTAGCGGCTATTGAAGAATTTCAGCAAGCTGCTGAGCGAAAAGAATATCTGGATCAACAAAATGCGGATCTTACCGAAGCATTAGAAACACTCGAATCGGCTATCCGAAAAATTGATCGCGAAACTCGAGCAAAATTTAAAGAAACCTTTGATCAAGTAAATCAAACATTTGAAGCCTACTTCCCCAAAATTTTTGGTGGTGGGCAAGCGTGTTTGGAATTAACAGGTGATGAGCTATTAGATGCGGGAATTTCTGTTAAAGCACAACCACCCGGCAAACGTAATACATCGATTCACGTACTCTCAGGTGGTGAAAAAGCATTAACCGCGATAGCACTCGTATTTTCACTATTTCAGTTAAATCCTGCACCTTTCTGTATACTGGATGAGGTTGATGCACCGCTAGACGATGCTAACGTCGGTCGTTATTGTAACCTCGTAAAAGCAATGTCAGAAAAAGTACAATTTTTATTTATCAGTCATAATAAAATTGCAATTGAAATGGCCAAACAATTATGCGGTGTAACAATGCATGAACCAGGTGTTTCAAGAATGGTAGCGGTGGATATTGATGAAGCCATCGCAATGGCTGAAAGTTAAACGTAACAACCATTCGCCACATTGGCGAGGATTGCAAAACTTGCTCATTTTAACGAAGTTTGGGTTGAGGAAATAATTTTAGTTCTTCATACCACCGATAATGTCAAAATAGGTAAGCTTGCATCATTTAAGGAATATAAAATGGGCATTCGGACTGTTATTATTTTAAGCATATTGGCAATGCTGTTTGGTATTATTATTGTTTTTGTGTGGGCCGATCAGCGTCGTCAGCAAAAACGTTTACGTACAATTGCTCGACAAAATAGGGAAAATAGAGATCGATCTCGCTCGAATGAAGATCCTTTATTAAATGAAGTGAGTGGCAGCGGCCCTTTTGATGATGGTATTTTGTCTGCACCGCGTATAGTGAGTCAAAGCGCCTCTACAAGCACACCCTCGACAAACGCTATACCTACACATCGACCGCCCGCACCTCCAACAGCTCGAACCATCCAGGCTTCTTCAGCGACTACGACAACAACACGCACCCCTCGTATCACCCCCTATCCAACACCGCCACTGGGTCAAACTCCTGGGTATAAAGCAGCGCAGTCTGCTGCGAGACTGCAGGCGATAAAACAAAAACCCCTAAATCCTAAATTTGTGCCTCAAAGTTTAAGTACAACTGAATCAGTAGTACAGTCAGATAATTTAAAAATCCCAGAGATTGCATCGACTCATCTGACCATTCAAATAACGGATGAATCGAACCAACAAGATAATTCAGTTTTATTTGAAGAAACTGTTATTACGTCCACTGAATTTTCTACAGACACCGTTGAGCAAGCAAGTGAAGAATTATCAACTACAACAGAAAGTACTGAAGAGATTCAACAAGCTGAACAAAAATCAACGACACTTCCTCCGTATCTCACATTTTCAATCATGGCTGACAAAGATAAATCATTTGGGGGGTATGAGCTACTGCAAGCAATATTAGGCTGCGGTCTTCGACATGGTGAACGTCAAATTTTTCATCGCTATGATTCTACTCATCCCACAAAAATATTATTCAGTTTAGCTTCTATAGCAAAACCTGGGATATTCTCTTTAGAAAACATGGGAGCTTTTAGCACACCCGGTCTCATTTTTATATTTGAAATCGAACAAACGCCTGAATTATTGAATTCATTTGAATTATTGCTTCAAACGGCTCGTCAGCTCAACGATGAGTTGGATGGTAATTTACTAGATGACCAACGAGAACCTCTGACAACCGAACGCATCCAATTCCTACGTGAACAATTGCGCGAAATTACACCGGTGGCAGATAGTATCGATGACCGCTAGTATTCAAAAAAAAATTGAGCAATTAAGATTAGAAATAGACAAACATAATTATCATTATTATATTGAAAATTCACCCATTATATCTGATGCTGAATATGATAAATTATTTCGTCTATTACAAGATCTGGAAAAACAACATCCTGAATTCATCACTCCTGAATCTCCTACGCAACGAGTAGGGCTAATTCCTCAAACAGAATTCGCAGAAGCCAAGCATTTAATTCCTATGTTATCGCTCGACAATGCGTTTTCTAATGAAGAAGTAGAACAATTTGATCGCCGTGTTCAACAACGATTAAAACGAT
>JAKORL010000226.1 GCA_029777855.1 Pseudomonadota bacterium | reverse complement strand
CCTTTTTAAAAGAGCTAACATCATCAAATTCTTTTTGATGTGCTTTTAATTCACCTTGTAATTTATTATCTTTAGCATCATATTCTTTTTTCTCCTGCTCCGCCCCTTCTAATTTTTTTTCGAGCCGCGACCGCTCTTCCATCAAGTTTCGCAATTCATTTTGTGTTTCTTCATTTTTCGCCTTGTTGACTTCTATTTCCTCCTGTGTCTGAGCTATACCTTCATCGGCATTCGCCTTAGACAAGCTTTTGCTATCTATCGCAACTTGCTTTTCCAGAGCTTCTTTTTTTATTTGATCTTCTTGCTCATGAAAACATGCCGCCAATCTCTCTTTCTCGCTTTGCAATCTTTCAGATTTTGAAGCCTTATCTGATGAATCATTATTTTTCTCTTCAACAATTTTTTTGAGCGCTTGAACTTCTTGAAATTTGGCACTCACTGCTTTTTCTAAGCGCGCTATCGGATCCTGGTTATAGTCTATTTTTGCTTCTTCTTGATTATTCCTGCGGAATATTTCATTTTGAACAAGGGACATCAAAACGGTAGAAATGCCATTTTTAAGAAATCTTAACAGTTTACCATGCTGCCTCTCGGAAAGTTTATCATGGTGCAGTAAAACATGATCACAAACTTTATTAATCAGACTATATACAATTTGAGCCTGTATGTCCTCACCCAAAGCTTGAGCGTCTACCTGGCCAAAGCGATAAAGGGCCATAAAATTATTGAGCCCCGCAAGCTTCAGTTGCATTTCGTTATAGTATTCAACTAACTTAGAAACATCAACACTATCAAACTGACCTAACTTATTTTTTTTGGCCCAAGAATTAAAATGTGCCACAAAAAAATTCTGTAAAAAATTATTATTGTTATAAACAAAAACTTTGATAAGTTGCGAAGCCCATTCATACACAGCTAAATCATCATCAAAAACAGACTTATCTCTTACTGTTAAAAAATTATCATTGTATGAAAAAATCGTTATTTCAGTCACGTTTGAATTATTGTTTTTAACTGGCTTGATCATATTAATATTATCGACAGCATTAAGCTTTATTTGAATATCGCGCTTTTGATATTCACCATTGATAACTTGAGCTACTGTTGCTCTAATAAGACTTGCGTGGCATTTCTCAGACTCACCAATCTCTATTTGCTCACCCCCACTAGAAGCCTCAGTCGCATCATCCCTCCATTGAGCCACAACACCCGTCATCATTTCGCGAACTTTCTCTAGTAACCGTTTTTCTTTTTCCTTATAGCCCGGAGCATTCACAATTTCATATAGATTGCTTTTATCGCGGGCATCAACTCCTTTGAAAACAACAGGCAATATCGCAAGGAGCAGCCTCTCTTCTAAAGGCTCTATCGAGGTACTTACATCCCTTGCTTTATCTAATTCCGTAAAAATATGGCCATCAATCTCACAAAAATCGATTTCCATTAAATGTTGATGGGCTTTTTTAGGTGCCGTTAGTTGGTCGATAGACTCGACCTTTTTGATTTTTACGACCCTACCATCACTTTGATATTCATCATTAATGACTCTTGTAGCAGTATCATAAACAAGTTGGGGCTGCGTTTTTTCCAACGTTTGTATCATTTTCTCTAAGTCAAATTCAGTGTCACGCTTGCCTTCTGCACTGGTAAGAAAATTTTTTAAAAGATCTTGTGCGCTGCTCACCAATCTTTTCAAGACTTCTTTGTGCTTTTCAGGAGGCTTTTCAAATTGATTATCACTCAACCTGTACGAGGGCTCTTCATTATAAATGACTGGCAAAGCTGCTGAAATAAGCCGACTTAATAAAGTATCCTGATCAGTTGAAGGATAGCCCGAGAAGACAAGATTCCTAAGAAGTAATTCCAGCTCGATTTGAGTAGTTTCTTTGAACGTCTCTTCAGTAATTTTGTCTTGGATTTCTTGAATTGCCCTATTTTTGTCAATGAGTATTCTCTGCTGATCATCGGTATATTTTTGATAGGTCAGTTCAATACCAGAAATCTTTACATCCAGACTCTTTATCTCTGCTGTGCACTCCGTCAGAAATCTCAAACAGTTGTGAAGTTCAATCCGGTTTTTTTCAATGTTTTTGATAAGATTTGATATAGCACCTGATCTTTTTTGCTCGTCTTCTTGATTAATCTCTTCTTTTTTGGGAGCCTTAGTTTCTTCCAAAAGCTCACCCGCACTTTTTGTCTCACCGATTTGCCTTAGCTTTTCTGCATACTCTGCCATTAAAGCTTCATAACCTAATAAAATAGATTTTTTACTACTAATTTCATGTTCTGCGTCTTTTTTCTCTTGCTCAAAGCGAGCTATTTGGCTATTGCAGTTTTCAATTTTAGATTGTTCGGCATTAATAGATCCTGTAATTCTGAACACTTCCTGATCGTATTTTGACTTCTCTTCCCTGAATTTCTTGATTGCTTCATCACAAGGCGCAACTCGTTGATCAAATTGAGTTCGAGCACTTTCAATATTTAAATCAAATTCACGCTTTTTTGTCGCAACATAGTCCACCCTAAGCAGGCTCGATGCTCTAGAGTTATTTATTTCAGCATTTCTTGAGGGATTAGCAGCACGAACAAGGTCATCACAGCCACTACTCCTACCACGAAAATCTTCCCGAATTCTGTTACCATCTTTTATAAAACACCAGGGCGTACGAAACCCGACAGGACACTGAGTACTCTCAAGCCGTGTTTTCATGAAATTCGCAAATTGTGGACCAAGCCAATCTGTTGCATTATCACAATGAATAACCACTAATACCGAGCCTGATGGATTATTAAGATAGTTATCCTCTATAAATTTAGAGGCCTTAGCTAAGTCACCTGAAGTGTAGGCTATATCGAAAGCTTTATAGTGCTTACACTCCCCAGTATAGGCATCAATAATGGCAATACAAACGCCTATAGAAACGTTACCAACATTTTTTCCATCGATACGAATAAAATTATCATCTGACAAATCTTTAGGACCGCCTCTTGACATTGTTTCGATGTCAAATGCCTTAAGACGAGCTATTTGAGCATTATTTTCACGATATAGTTGCTCGAATGCACCTACATATTGGCTTCGTTCGCCTTCTTTGGCTTGAATGTCAGACTGTATTTTTTGAGAATGATCTTCATTAATTCTTTTTTGAGCCTCGGATTCTTTCTTTATTTTCTGACACTGGGTTACTTCTGTTTGGTTATTTTTAATTTTTGTACTAAGTTCATCAACTCTTGAATTTAAACCTTGTATCTCTTGCTTAATTTGCTCTTTTCTCTTTTCAAGTTGTTTTTTTAAAGATTCAAGTTCTTCTCGCTGCAAAGCACTATTGAGAGCTGTAAATTTTTCTTTATCTTGGACAGCTTTCATTGCAATGTCTTGCCATAACTTTGCTTTTGTATTTCCACTTACAAATTCGTCAAATTGAGTTTGAAACTCTTTTTTATCCTCACCTAGAGATTTTGAATCTTCTGTTTTTAAACTTGTGGACAAAGATAATAAACCAACATCAGCTTCGATGGTTTCTTGTAGCTCCTGTATTTTCTTTTGCAGGCCATCTCGCTTTCCCTCTGTTACCTTACGCTGATCTTTCATTTCCTGCTTCAGCTTATCTTCGCTACTACTATCAAGCGTTAACTTTATTTCTATAGCCTCTTGGTTTAGCAGAGCCAGTTTTTCTTTCAACTCCGCACATTTAGACTTCTTCCGCTCAATTTTAGCTGGCTGCTCCGCTACCGAGCTAGATTTTGGCAAAGCCAGATGCACCGCGCTTT
This sequence comes from Pseudomonadota bacterium, assembly GCA_029777855.1. Classification (GTDB taxonomy): domain Bacteria; phylum Pseudomonadota; class Gammaproteobacteria; order JAIEPX01; family JAIEPX01; genus JAIEPX01. The sequence goes on along the minus strand of JAKORL010000226.1, from coordinate 57,439 downwards.
CATCTTGAGTTATCACATCATGAGGGGGGGGCCCAGCACGAAGTTCTTGAGGTGAAGTGGTTTTCTGAGGCATTTTAACAGGTTGAGCTGCAAAATTACGCCCCACTGGCTTCGGAATAGGCTTAGGTGGATTATTAGTAGAGTTAGAACTGGAAACTAAAGGCATACTGCCCCCAGATTCGCTGTCATGAGTATGAGATCTTAATCTGACACCAAACCGAGATGCGGTATTATGGTCAGGAGTATTCGAATGAAGCTCCTCGGGAGGTGTAGGTGAATCATGGCGAGATTTGCGAGCTGAAGCTGGTTTAAGTAAATGCTGCCCGGGCTTTTCTTCCATGAAGCTAATTCTCCTATAATCTGCTATTATCGTGGGTCGTAAGGCTCAACCACTTGAGACCACCTCATAACGTATCGATGTTAGCAAAACCCCATGAACTGTCAAATAATAAGATAAAAGTGGCTGCTATCTATGCACCAAATATCGACAGCCTTTATGACAAGGAATTAGGACGCGTTTGTTGGATCTCTTAACTGCCTCCTTTTCGAACGCAATGACACCAAGCTGTCTTGTTTCAAGGTCTCGAGGGCACTGCATAATAATAAAGATGACAACATTAAAAATATTAAGATTATAATTAGGACGTGCCCCTGTGCTCTCTTATTGGGTTTCATGGGTTGAACCTACTTTGATGCAAAAATCCCACTGATTTATAAGAATTCCAAACGCACTTTTTTTACAAATCAGAAACTTTTTCGTCAATTGTCAAAAGCGTTCTCTCTACTGCATCGCAAAATTCTTTCAATTGAAAAATTTATAACGCTATTTTTTAATTTTAATATCATGAAATAGCACATCATTTTCTCTAGTGATTTTTTCGCAGACGAAAACCCTTATTGGTGGGGTTTTCACAAACTGACCGTTTGATCAAACTGATAGTCTGGCTCGGGATCAAACACAAATTCCTGCTCTAGCTCAATTTGATAATCGTCAGGTGGTGCTCTTGCAGATTGCATCTTTGGCGCTTCGACTTCTTCACCAAGATGAATGAGTATTTTTGTAATTCTGATCGTATCTCTAATAAAAGCGATTAACTTCATCTCCACACCACAACCCTCACACTTTAATGGATCCACCTCATATTCCTTTGCGATTAATCTTGCCCAGTTTTTTGACCCTGCTTTCTGTTGAGATTTCACTATTAACTGGCTGGCGGCAGCTTCGATGTGAAGAGTGGCTTGTAACGTCAGACTTTCTGGAGTGTCGGGTCTGGCGACGGCAACAGATTTGCAAACAGGTGATACTTCTGAATTTAGTCCATGGATTGATGTCACTCAAACGAGAAACAGTATCATGATAAGGCAAATGCCATTTGCACATTTATAAAAATACACGGTGCTATTAATTCACAAGAACTAGCGGGTTATTATCATCATCTCAAAATACTGCTATCCGATCATCCATAATGCCTAGAAGCAACCACAGCGCCTACAGTGCCCAATGCGCCACTCACCAAGCATAAAATCAAACCTTCGAAAAATCCAAAATCTGTTAGTTGAAAAGTGGTTTGATACAATGCAGCCAAATTATCAACGTTCGGCAGTAACCATATTAAAATCGAATTCACTACGATCCATGTGAGCATTCCTGCGATCAGACCTATAAATAATCCTGAAATCAAAAAGGGGGCTCGTATAAAGAGACTATTTGCGCCGACTAATTGATATATTGCAATTTCATGTCGGTGTTTTTCCAACATCAATTGAATACTGTTGCTGACAATTAATATACCACCAATAATTAATAACACACCCAATATAAAACTCAATTTCTTGAGGGTAGATAACATACTTTGCAATCGTTGCAGCCATAAACTATCAATTTGTACTGTTTCTATAATAGGATTAGCAGAGAGTGAGGTTTGAAGATTTTTTGCAGCCTCACTTAAATTTTCAGTTGTTTTGAGCTTAATTGCAATAACACCCGGCAATGGATTATTTGGAAGTGTACTTAAGACACTCTGCAAATTGGATTGTTGGGCCATTTCTTTTAGGCCATCTTCGGGAGATATATAATGGCTATCAGCAACGCTCTCGTTTTTGCGCAATTGAGCCATTAGATTTTCAATATCGCTATTCTTTGTATCTGATTTTAAATAGACACTGAGTTCAGTACTATTATACCACTGATGGCTCAGTTTATTTAAGTTGGCTGTCACCAACCAAAATAATGCGGGCAAACTAAGGGTCGCTGTGAGTAAAAGCACCGTTACTAAATTTGCTAATCGATATTGCGTGATACGATCAAGGCAAATCGTAAGAATATTAAATAATTGCTTTAGGCCTCGATTTTTCATCATCCTGCTCCATTAATTTAATTACTAACCAATCTACCTTGATTTAAATGCAGCACTCTGTACTGACTTTCGTCAATCAACGATAAATTATGAGTAGCGATTAAAACGTTTGTTCCAATACGATTAAATTCTGTAAATAATTGAATAATTTCGTTAGCAAGATCAGGATCGAGATTTCCTGTAGGCTCATCCGCCAACAAAATGGTAGGCCGATTCACGACAGCTCTTGCAATATTCGTTCGTTGTTGTTCACCCAAAGATAAATTACTGCAAAGCACTCTTTCTTTGTTGAGCAACCCCACCTTATCTAATGCAGCTCGAACACGCCGTGGAATTTCTTTTGTAGGTGCACCGTTAATTAATAATGGCAAGGCAACATTTTGATAGGCCGTTTGCTCGAGAAAAAGCATGGGTGATTGCAAAATAACACCCATTCTACGACGTAATAGTGGCTTAGTATGACGATGAATATTGGCAATAGCATGGTGACCTAACCATACTTTGCCCACTGTACAATCTTCTAGCAAGGCAATGATTTTTAATAATGTACTTTTACCGGCGCCAGAATGCCCCGTTAAAAAAGCCATCTCTCCATCCTTGAGTTCGAAAGAAACCTGCTTTAAGGCTATATGCCCATTAGCGTACTCTTTAGTAACATGCTCAAACCGAATCATGTTTGTCCTCCATTTGAGGTGTGAATAATGCCTCAATAAAGGCATTACTGTCAAAAACCTGTAGATCCTCTGCAGACTCACCCACGCCAATAAAGCGAATGGGTGTCGCTAATTGTTTGGCAATTGCAAAAATAATACCGCCTTTTGCTGTGCCATCCAATTTTGTGAGTGTGATGCCCGACACATTAACCGCTTCTAAAAAGAGTTTCGCTTGCTGCAAACCATTTTGTCCAACGGTGGCATCCAACACTAACATCACTTCATGAGGCGCATTAGGATCTAATTTTGCCATAACGCGTTTAATTTTTTTGAGTTCTTCCATCAAATGCGATTGCGATTGTAAACGGCCTGCCGTATCGGCAATTAAAACATCAATGCCACGCGCTTGTGCTGCTTGCAGCGCATCAAAAATTACCGACGCACTATCAGCACCCGCTTGTTGCGAAATAACAGGGACGTTATTGCGCTTTCCCCACTCTTGTAATTGTTCCACTGCGGCCGCACGAAACGTATCACCCGCAGCCAGCATCACCTGCTTACCTTCGTCAGTGAATTTTTTTGCAAGTTTGCCTATGGTGGTTGTTTTACCGGCGCCATTTACACCGACCATTAAAATGACTGTCGGTTTTTGAGTATCATTCAAAATCAAAGGTATCGAACAAGGTTGTAAAATTTCACCCAGAATATTTTTGAGTTGAAGCAATAATAATTGAGGATCATTTAGATCTTGCCGAGCAATGTGTTGAGTGAGCTGATCAATTACTGATGTGCATACATCCATGCCTACATCAGCGAGCAACAATTGAGTTTCAATTTCTGTGAGCAAAGTCGCATCAATGACTTTCTTGCCAAGAAAAAGTGTAGCCAATCCCTCCGTCAATTGATGACGAGTTCGTTTCAGTCCAGATCGCAGCCGAGCAAACAGCCCTGCTTTTTCGGGATTCGTATCATTTTGGTCTTTATTAGATTTTAAAAATCGTAGCATATGTCAGTCCAAATTCGGGGTCATGTGACCTTTCTTACTAGCGTTCCTGATGCTACACTGTCCGCCTTCAAGTCACAATGTCTATGCGGGGAATTATGAAAAGCCTTTTACAATACACCGGTTTGGCGACGTTATGTGCATTTTCTCTAAGCGCACAAGCTAAAGTCCATGAATACCAACTTGATAACGGTCTACGGGTTCTCGTTAAGGAAGATCATCGTGCGCCCGTTGTCGTCTCTGAAGTGTGGTACAAGATAGGGTCAAGCTACGAACCACTCGGTATTACCGGAATTTCACACATGCTTGAACATATGATGTTCAAAGGCACCAAAAAATTAGCGCCTGGAGAGCTTTCGACCATCGTTTCAAAAAATGGTGGACAACAAAATGCTTTCACCTCCGAAGATTACACTGGTTATTATCAAGTATTCGAAAAAAGTAAACTCCCGATCAGTTTTGAAATAGAAGCCGACCGTATGCAAAATCTGATTTTTGATCAGGCCGAATTTTCCAAAGAACATCAAGTGGTCATGGAAGAACGTCGATTACGCACGGATGACGATCCACAATCGCTTACGTACGAACGTTTTATGGCCGCTGCTCATACATCAAGCCCTTATCATCACCCCATCATCGGATGGATGAGCGATATTAATCAACTGACTCTGGACGATCTTAAAACATGGTACGAAAAATGGTACGCACCCAATAATGCAACGGTTGTCGTTGTTGGAGATGTTGTTCCCGATGAAGTTTTTGAACTCGCCAAACGTTATTTTGGCCCCATACCGGCAAAAAATATCGCCACAGTAAAACAGACCCCAGAAATCATATCGCTTGGCAAACGCGAGATCGTCGTAAAAACACCGGCTAAATTACCTTGGATTGTCATGGGCTATAATGTTCCTACAGCAAAAACAGCCAAAGAAGCATGGGAAGTTTATGCGCTGGATGTTGTATCGGGTATTTTAGATGGTGGCCGTAGTGCGCGGTTTGAAAAAGAATTAGTCCGTGAAAAACAAATTGCAAGTTCGATCAGCGCAGGTTTTTCACCCTTTGATCGATTAGATACCTTGTTGACCATTAGCGCAACCCCTGCAGAAAAACACACCACTGCTGACGTAAAACAAGCTGTGTTAAAACAAATTGATCTTCTCAAACAAGAGCTTGTTTCACCGAGCGAACTCGCTCGTGTTAAAGCGCAAGTTGTCGCTCAAAAAATTTACAAAAAAGATTCTATATCTGACCAAGCGTATGAGATCGGAAGCTTAGAATCCGTAGGATTATCTTGGCGTTTAGGCGAAGATTACGTCAAAAATATTCAAGCAATCACTCCGGCACAAATTCAAAAAGTCGCCAAAAAATATTTGAATGAAGATCGACTCACCGTTGCAATTTTAGAACCTTTGCCACTAACAGGCAAAGAATCACAAGCGCCTTCGACGGCAGGAGAAGGACATGTTCACTAGAATTTCTTTTTTAATATGGACGGTATTTATGGCAATTTCAACAAACGGTTCGGCACAATCTACAAATCGACAAATTGTACCTATCGAGCATTGGCAAACTAAAAATGGCATTAATGTTTATTTCGTACAAGCACACGAAATTCCTATTGTCGATCTAAGTGTTGTTTTTTCAGCCGGATCTTCATTTGATGGTGAACATGCAGGCCTAGCAACATTAACCAACGCTATGCTCGATGAAGGCACAAAACAACTTAGCTCTGATGAAATTGCACAAGCTTTCGATGACGTAGGCGCTCAATTGAGATCAGGAGTTGAATTAGATTACGCCCACGTATCTCTTCGAAGTATGTCTGATAAAAAATTTTTAGATCCAGCAGTGAGTGTTTTTTCAGATCTTATTAATAACCCCACTTTTCCTCACGCGGATTTTAAACGCTTACAGCAACAGGTATTACGTGCGCTGCAAGAGCAAGAACAAGAACCTGGTACAATTGCTGAACTAGCCTTTTATTCAGCCCTTTATAATACCGGGCCCTATTCCAAGCCTTCTTTAGGCACCCCCGAAACAGTGCGACAATTATCTGTTGAAGATTTAGTACGCTTTTACAAGCATCACTACACCGCTTCAAATGCCCATATTGTTTTAGTCGGCGATCTCAAACGACCCGATGCAGAAAAATTAGCTGAAAAAATTCTCGGCGACTTACCACGCGGTGATAACACTTACGCTTTAAAATTATCGGACTCACATTTTAATTCATCAGTGAAAAATATTCGATTTCCGTCTGCACAAACTCACATTCTTATAGGACAACGTGCAATTCCAAGATTATCCGCTGATTATTTCCCACTCAGCGTAGGCAATCAAATTCTCGGGGGCGGAATTTTAACATCACGACTTTACAAAACTGTTCGTGAAAAAGGTGGGTTAGCCTACAGCGTTTATAGCTATTTTGATGCAATGAAAATGCCTGGGCCTTTTATTATTGGATTACAAACACGCAATGAACAAGCTAAAAACGCGATCAAACTTGCACGAGAAACACTTGCGAATTATGTAACCCAAGGCCCTACCGCCGAAGAACTCGATGAAGCCAAAAATAATCTGATCAATGGATTTCCACTTCGATTGGCCAGCAACAAAGCCATTTTGGCGAACGTTGTTAATATCACGACTTATGGATTACCGCTCGATTATTTAGATACCTACAGAGATCATATCCGCAATGTTTCAGCAGAAGATATTAAAGCTTCTTTTCAACGTCATATTAACCCAAAAAGTTTAGTAACAATAACCGTTGGAAATAGCATTTTTTGAACAACAATCAACTTCGTATCATCGGCGGTCGCTGGCGCGGCCGTCGAATAAATTTCCCTGACGCCCAGGGTCTACGTCCCACCGGGGATCGAATCCGGGAAACATTATTTAATTGGCTTCAAAATAACATTCAAGACGCACATTGTTTAGATCTATTTTCGGGAAGTGGCGCACTAGGATTTGAAGCCTTATCACGTGGCGCTGAATCAGTCACCTTCGTTGATCAAAATTCTGACGTGATTAAACACCTACACATAACCGCAGAAAAATTATCAGCAAAAAATCTCACCTTAATTCACGACGCCATCCCTTCACAATCACTCACCAAAAAATTATCCCGCCAACAATTTTCCATCGTATTTATCGACCCTCCTTTTCATCAAGGCTTCGTTGAAAAATGCTGCACCTGGTTAATTGAATCTAATTTATTATCTCAAAACGCTTTAATCTACATCGAAGCCGAACGAGAGCTCTCACCCCTACCTATCCCCGCCAATTGGGAACTCCTAAAATCTAAATTCACCGGCCAGGTGGGGTATCATTTGCTATTGCCTCAGCAATAACTTATTGGCAATTGCTTCAATTTAAAGTTCATAACTAACCATTCCAACTGCCCTGAACAACAATTTCACAAAATTATGCTATAATTAAACAAGAAGTAGCAAAGATAGGTAGGGGCACGCATGAAAACTAACAAAACTTGGCATATTGCGAGAACTATTGCGATTCTGCTTTCGATATCTGGGATAGCCCGAGCGGACTATGGGCAAAACTCGGGTGATGACTACGATTATCACCACCACTGGGCAAAAAACAACACCCTGATCAACAAGACCAACATTAGCCAAGTACAGCAAATTTGGGCCTTTGATGCCAATTTGCATACCCCATTAAGCCCCATCGTGGGCGGTAGCAGTAGCTTCCTCTGGGGAATGAACGCGGGTATTGAAGGAAAAATAACGCTCTCCTCCGATGGCATTATCTATTTTGGCGATTCTGCCGGTGGTTTATATGCCATCGACAAAACAAGTGGTGCCATCATTTGGCAAACTTACGTCCCTGACTACTCATCTCCCGACATGCCATTGAACTCTGTATACGCCCAACCCACTATTTCTGGGAATGTATTATATCTAGGAAGCGATATTAATGATGTCTTCCCTTCTTGCTCACCTGTCAGCGGCCCAATATGCCAGGAAAATAAAGGAGCAATCGTCTTTGCTGTTAATCGTTTTACCGGTTCACTACTCTGGAAAACAAAAGTCGACTCTCACGTTGCAGCTAAAATCCGCGGCGGCATTACAGTCACGGGTAATCAACTGATAGTACCTGTTTCCAGTTGGGAAGAAACTTTTACCCAAACCGGAACTAAAGCTACTATAACTGGCAGCGCTGCTGATGGAAACTTACCTTATCCCTGCTGCTCTTTCAGAGGCAGTGTTGTTGCCCTCGATAAAAACACAGGAGCAATGCTCTGGAAAACCTACATGTCACCAGGAAACAATTTACCAGCCGGTATTTTGGAGCCTGGTGAGGATGGCTTTTATGGGAATGGAGTTTGGATGGAACATCCCATCATCGATAAAAAAAGAAGCCGAATTTATGTGGCAACTGGAAACAACTATAAGGCCCCTAAAAAAGCCATGTTGTGCAATTTGTATTTGCAAAATCCCACACAATATTCTGCACCCACACTTCCAGCGGGGATGACATGCTCTAACCTAAATCAAAAAATTGGGAACTATATCGACTCCATTGTGGCACTTGATCTCAAAACAGGGGCAGTGATCAAATCTTTTCAAGCCCGTCAATACGATACTTGGGTTGGGGCTTGTCTTGATCCTGATGGTGGAATTTCTTATTACCCACCGCTTAATAACTCTCCTCCAGACAGTACTAATCAAAATTGCCCCCATATAACTGACCCCAATAATCCCATGCGCACCCTGAGTATGGTGGGTCCTGATTCAGGTTTTGGACACTTAGCGTACGCTCCAAAAGTGACTATCGATGATGAACTACAAAATTCTAAAAAAAATGATGATAAATTAAAAGTGGATTTACTCATAGCAGGAGAAAAGGCTGGGACACTATGGGCATTGAATGCCGATGATTTGTCTGTCGTATGGAAAAAGAAACTTGGACCCGGTGGACTGCTGGGTGGCTTACAATATGGATTAGCCACAGATGGTCGGTATGTCTATACCAACACCACTAATTCGGCGAATGCTGGCCGTAGTCCCACTCAACCTCGATTTTCGCACCCACTCTATGGCACTGTGTCAAATGAATACCCCGGAGCACTATTTAACCCGGTTGTACCTGGATATTATTTAAGATTCAATTTTAACTTCTTTGGTTTTCCAGAAGCCTACAGCGGATCAGGCGGCGGCCTCATTGCGAACGTCGATGGAAATATCGTCGAACCCGATAACACTATGATTCAATCGGGCAGCCGAGATTGGGCTCTCATAAATCCACCTTACGATCCTGGACACCCATACATCGATGGAATAGGCACCTACATGGATGGAAACAAAATACGAACTCGCAGCACAATCATTAGTAAAGTCGACATTCAAAATGGAAATATCCTATGGCAAAGACCTGTCCATAGCTTTGGTCCACCGATGCAATCTCCATGGATGAATACAGTTTTAGATCCAACAAATTCTATAGCCTACGGGTTTTGTACAAGCCCCCCCATTTTGAGCCAAGGAATGGTGCTCATTTCTTGTGGAATAGCAGAAAATGATTCGAATTCAGGTCTATACGTTATTGATAGCGATAGCGGAAAACTAATTACTGTTATTAAAGGGTTGCAATGGACTCAGTCAAACCATCCCATTATCGATGGAAATAGTATTTTTGTTCCAACTGGAGTGGCTGCTGGTAATGTTATTAATCCTGATTTTACGGTTTTATTTATTGGACTTCCAATCACTGCGGGGGGCATAGATCTCACGGCGAGCAAGCTCTATAAATTCCAATTGCCGTAGTAAGTATAAAGCCAAACTAGAGCTTTTCCTCTACCCATCCCCGCCAATTGGGAACTCCTAAAATCTAAATTCACCGGCCAGGTGGGGTATCATTTGGTTCAGGAAGCCAAGGGGTGATCTCCCCAAAATAATTAATCCTATTTAGACCAATAATTCTCAATATATCAAATCAATCGTCACTCTTTTATGGGGCCAGCACCTTCATTTAAAATATCTAGATATTTTTGGTAAACATAAATTTTGTTACGAGCCTTACCTGTAATTTCTCTGACGATACCAAGCTCTCTTAAATGGTGAAGCGATTTATTTGCTGTCGGCAAGGAAACCTTGCAGATCTCAACAATTTTTTTAGCCTCTGTAATAGGATATCTCTGTAAATAATGATGAATTATTAACATTGAAGCAGGAGGATTGCCCATCGATTCTATTTTTTTTCGGTCTCCTGCAAAAAGCTTCAAAATAATTTGCGCTGTCATAATTGCTTGATTAGCTGTTTCGACAACACCTTTTAGAAAAAATTGAATCCATTCTTCCCAGTCACCTGTTTCTCGAACCAGTTGCAAATGATCGTAGTAGGATTGGCGATGAGTTTTAAAATATAAGCTAAGATAAAGCATCGGTTTTCGTACCATCTCGCCAGCACATAGTATAAATGTAATCAGAAGGCGACCCAGTCGACCGTTACCATCTAAAAATGGATGGATTGTTTCAAATTGATGGTGCGCAAGAGCTGCTTTAACTAAGGTAGGCAATAACACCGTCTCATCATGTAAAAAATTCTCTAGCGAGCCTAATAAATCCATCACTTTTTCTGGTGGTGGCGGTACATATTTTGCATTTCCAGGCCGTGTGCCTCCAATCCAATTTTGAGAGCGACGGAACTCGCCTGGTTGCTGAGAACTGCCTCGACCTTTGCTTAATAAGACTTCATGCATTTCTCGAATTAAACGTAGTGAAAGAGGAAATCCATCATGAACGCGCTTTAGCCCATGCTCCATTGCAGCAACATAATTTGAAACTTCCACAACATCATGATTGGGCGCACCTGTAGCCTCATGATTCTCGAAAGATAAAAGATCGGAAAGTGTGGATTGTGTCCCCTCAATTTGGGAAGATAGTACTGCCTCCTTTCTAATAAACATGTAAAGAAATAATGACGGATCTGGTAATATAATGCTGAGCCCGTCTAAGCGCCCCAATGCCACATTAGCCTGGTCCAGTAAAGGGTAGATTTTTTCCATTTCTATGGCCGGAGTGGGAGGCAACGCTTTAGGTACATAAGCACTGTAAACCTCTCCCGCTACGGAGCATTGAATGGACTCTCCGACACGTTCATAATGTATTGTCATATCCCCACCCTTAATAAAGATAAGTGGCCTTTCGTTTACTAAGGAAGAACTCTAACTAAAATAGCTTTATTAAGCAACAAGATTAATAAAGAAAAGTCGTTTTTTTTTATTAATTGGCCTGGCTAATAAAATGTTTTGAGGGTGTTCTCACCCCATGGGTACCAAACACCACCGTCGGGATGTGCTCTTGAAAAGACTTGCCCTCCCGCTTCAGACTCATTTAATGTTGCTCAACAGAGCCAAAATAGCTGATTATTTCAATTCACCACAGTATGCAGGGGGTAGTATTATGAGCAATACAGCACCATCAAGAATGATACGCAAATCAGTTCCTGTGATGAAGCTTTTTGGCCAGGTAATAAGCTTGCCCAAGAACATCGTATTCATACGTAACCCTAAATTTTATTTGATAGTGTCTTTATCCGACACTATCTGATAAATATCATAATGACCAAATCCTCAATCGGTTAGGTGATAATCTACGTACAGCCCACCTACGTCTAAGCCTGACCATTACCGAAGCAGCCAAAAAAAAGGCATTGGGGTCGTGCCGTCGTTAATGCTGAGCGTGGTAAGCCTTCCACCGGAATAGCGGTTTATGCCGCATTACTTTGGGTATTTGATCCACTCTACCAACTGGACGAGGTAGCAGATCCTGCAGAAGACGTAGAAGATCAGTCCTTGGAATTGGCGCGAGAACCATCCCGCGCTCGAAAATCTTGTAAGAATGATAATGACTTTTAACACAGCTCTACTTGAATATTATGTCCACATCGCACCACCAATGAATATTATTTTCGTTCTTTGAAAAATAAGAAGCTTTTACGAATGCATCACATATTTTTAGTTCTAGCGACAAATAAACCAAAAAGAGGCACACCAGGAAAATTTTCTGCTAGCATTTTTCATCCTCGATAAATGTTGTTACACGGTTCACTTCTATTAACCTGTCTAATATAGTGTCGAGGTATATTGAAGTTATATCTAGTCACTTGGAACATCATTATTTTAATACATTTTAAGCATACATGATATAAAAAAATCAAAGATAAAATTGAACATCGGATGGATCTCGAGAATCCGACGGCTGAGAGCGATTTGAATGCGAAAATATACAGGCCGTCTATTCGCGTTCTCGAATGATCAGCGCCTTAACTGTGCTACGTGCGTAAAACGATTACGCGGTTAAAGATAAGTGGTCTTAAAGTGTTTCTATTTCATCCTCGTCAAAGACAATTATAATTGTGATTTAGCATCAAAAATATTTTTAAGATTAGTTATGCTGATTACCCGCGGTTTTTGCATGTACTGCATTCTTGAACTCTTCAATAATCCTAAGTTGCATTTTATGTTTAATTCTGGTGATACATTCTTCTTGTTGCTCACCAACAATTCCTTGCCGTGTCAATTGCTCACGTATATCCTTTTCTTGACCAGCTAAACATTGCTCTAGCTTAGACATCAATGCACTATTTGCGATTCTAAGCATTTCAGCTTTTGTAGTATCTTGCTTTTTGACTTCTTCACGAAAAAACATAAGGATCTCCTCTCATGTGATTTGATTACTATTCATAATGGTACATTACCTGTTTGAGATTGATCACTGACATCAGGCTTACGTCGTTTTGAAGCACTTTCTAATTCTTCTTTGACTACATCTTCCAATAAATCAGGAATTCGTCCAGATGCAATTTCAATCGCTTCCTTATACATTTGTACATCCACAGTAATTGGTTTGCCATCTTGATCTATAAGAGGACCTAATCGATAACTTTCATCGCTTGATGAATGAGGAGACTCCTGAGAACCTCTAGGCATACCAATTTTTGCCTTAACAGCACTTTGCGCGAATAGCACTTGAGCCAATAGGCTTTCTTGCAATCTTTCCGTTCTAATTTGATTTCCCATTCCAACGACATGATCAACTCTCATGTTAAGAATCTGCAAAGGAACAACAATTTCACTATACAATTTTTTCGCAACTGATTTATAATTTGCGTGCCTATCCCAAAACCATTCAATCGCAACTAGAGCTAAACCTTCTTGGTTTTGTGTTTTAATTAAGATGCCCTTATCATTAATTTGCTGTTTAGTTAGATAATCTAGGAATTCTTCACCATACAACCACTGGCTCTTAAACCAATCAAAAACGTCGCTGTTACTTTTTCCTGAATTGCATGCATCACATATAAGCCAAATATTATCAATATCATTAAAATAAAGCTCATAAAAAAGAAGTGTGCCGTAGTATTTTCCTTTGTAATTAACAAAGAATTTGTTCATTCCTGGTCTTGTTAATAAGAATTCCGCAAACTGAGAATCTTCGTTCAATTTTGCAACTAGCTTTTGTTGCCTTTTTAATATGGTTTCTTTAGGTTGGACATGATCGGATTCTAACGATTCAACTTTTACATAGTCACCATGAGCAATACAAGGGACTAGCGAACCACCTGTAGCGCTTGTGATCAAAACATCTTGTAAACAAGGCTCCAAAAATCGTGTATAGCGAACAGATGCGGGAGTTTCCGCACCTGGCATAGGGTTTCTGCCTTTTGTAGCAGTAATAAATCCAACGGCGTTTTTATTCTTACTATGTTTTTCTGAGGGTATATCAATAATTTCACCAGTCTCAGGATGAAATATTATTTTTGCGTGTTTTTCTTGTGTGGTATCCCATTTCACTGGCAATCCTAAATAGGGTAATTTTGCAGAGTCAATAACACCTTCCACCCATTCCCAACCAGCAGGGACTTTATCATTTTGTGTTTTTGATAGCATATTAAATTCCCTCACATACTTTAATTCTAAGTCAGATTATACAATAAAATCATGATAAAAACAATACTTGGTATACCTTATTGTAGGTAGCACGCGAAGTGAGCGGTTTAAAGATAAACTTACTGCTAACCACGCCACCTTATCCAGTTGAACAAACGCTTAAACGATTAGGTGCTAATCTGCGTACAGCCCGCCTACGTCGAAGCCTGAGCATTGCTGAGGTGGCTGAAAAAATTGGGGCCGGAGTACGTGCTGTCCTCAGTGCTGAAAAAGGTAAACCTTCTACCGGAATAGCGGTTTATGCTGCGCTACTTTGGGTGTTTGATCTACTCAATCAACTAGACGAAGTAGCTGATCCTACAAAAGATCCAGAAGGTAAAGCTTTGGCATTGGCGCGAGAGCCATCTCGAGCTCGAAAATCTTGTATAAATGACAATGACTTTTAAAACCTTTCCATCTGAATGTAAAGAAAGGTATCCTACCTTTTGATATACAAGGCTCTCTTCAAGAGCTCTTTGCAAATTTCTAAATTATCATCGGCGCTTATTTTTATATTATCGATCGGATTTAAAAGACTTATCTGGCCCAGATCTTTGAATAACAGTATTAAATTTTCCAGTCCTTTATATACATTGGCAGCATAATCAATCAAATAAATTTTGTTTTTCTTTCGCGACAAATCTTCCCGATCTGACATAAAATAATTTTTTATTAGGTATTTTCCCGATGATTCATTTTTGTCAATTATACCTTTTGAATGTTTGAACACGTTATACATCGTGTATATTTTTAAGATATCTTCTTTTCTCTCATAATGATAATTTTCTAAAAAATTTTTAGGGAATCCCTTCCCCCAGTTTTTCTTTGAATATGGCTTCAACAATTGACAGATGTCTTCTATACAAACCCCGTATAATAAGAACGTTATGCGAATGTTAATTTTATTTAGCATTTCGGGCTGGAATATTGGCAGCAATAAACGACCGGATTCACTTTGAAGAACCGCTTTACGAACTTTAATTTCTTCGTCGAGTGCATCGTTAATATATATGGTGTCTGCCACAAACCCTTGTAGTATACTAATAATGGTTTCAAGCATATATTTATTGGTTGTATTTTCCATCAGATTGCCTCTAAACTAAATAATATATACATTATTTTGTATTATAGCCAAAATTTTGATATTGTGCGCGAGATTGGTCATATCAAACATTGAAATCTACGTCATGATGCAGCGTGGTCTTTATTAGCCTATAAACTAGAAGCTATTGTGACCACAACCATAGCAAATGAGACATGCAAAGATTTGACTCCTGACTCTGTGAAGCCTTATCACGTAGCGCTGATTCAGTCACCTTCGTTGATCAAAATTCTGACGTGATTAAACACCTACACATAACCGCAGAAAAATCATCAGCAAAAAATCTCACCTTAATTCACGACGCCATCCCTTCACAATCACTCACCAAAAAATTATCCCACCAACAATTTTCCATTGTATTTATCGACCCGCCATTCCAGCACGGCCTCGTTGAAAAATGCTGCGCCTGGTTAATTGAAGCCAATTTATTATCTCAAAACGCCTTAATCTACATCGAAGCCGAACGAGAGCTCTCACCCCTACCTATCCCCGCCAATTGGGAACTCCTAAAATCTAAATTCACCGGCCAGGTGGGGTATCATTTAGTCACGTTATCGACCGAATAACCGTAACTAAAAGCACGATTGTACCTGGGACACATATATTGTTTCAGTAGAAATTAGTTTCTGAAATCAATATATTGACTGGGTTTTCTGAGTTAATTCGGCTTCTTTAAGAGTTTTTTCAATTTCATCGAACTTTACAGGTTTTGGCCTTAACTCTGCAGGCAATTTATTAATCTCTTCTTCAGCTTTACGACATCGTTCTTGCATCTTTTCCATATTTCTTAAAAGTTGTTTATTTACATTAGTGCCTGACGAATTAACTTTGGCTTTACCCAATGTAGTAAAAAATCTCTTCATATAATACCTCCACATCTATGATTGAAAGGAAACTTAAACGTCTTTTTACGCTTCATTTAATTTTTCTCAAAAGAGCTAAAAATAGCTGATTATTCCAATTCTCTACTGTATGAATGAAATCCTCTGAGATAAATTTAACAACATCTTCTCTTGCTAGCTTCCAATCAATGCGATTAATTTTATTCTCAAGGGCAGAAATTAGCCAATTGGCAGAGATATCAATATCTGTTCCTTGAAATGGGCCGCACTGCTCAAGTGCATTTTTTAATAGTGTGTAATTAACTTGGTGCCCATTTTGAAGACACCAAATAAAATCAAACCAATCTCTGCCTTTCACATATTCTCTACAGAGTAATGCATGACATTTTCCTGCAAATAAACTCGATGTATCTTGCGTGACCACAGGAAAAGGATATGGATAATCTAAATAATGCGTTTCCGGAATGGATCCTTTTGGTGGATTAGTATCTATTTCCAGTTTGATTAGTATTTTTTGTTTATCTGATACAGATCTTGGATAATTCAAAGTAAGAATTTTGCCAAAAGAGCTTTCCTTTAAAAAGGCCTTTTTAATGGTATTATCTGCATCGGAGCGATCTGTAACTTCCAGTGAGAGGCCAAAAGCTTCAAATTCAGTCTTGATAGATTGCAAATAAAAATCCCAATTGAATTGATCATCAGCATTGAGCATAATAAAATCTAAGTCTTCCGAAAATCTTTGCAAACCATGCATAATTCTCAAGCAGGTACCGCCTTGAAATAGTGCAATTTTGAAGAAATTTGCTCGTGATAACCCTGCCAGCGCAACTTCTTGACAAATTTCTTTGATAGCATTTTCTTCTGCTTGCTTAGAACGAAGATCATAATTTTTCAAACGATCTTGAATGATATCAATTTTCAATTTCTTTCTCCTTTAAAGTTTTAATAGAATCTAAAATATTTTTTGCAATATGACGTGTATTCTTGTGTGGATATACTTGCACAAGTAATTCCAGCAATGCTAAATTACTACTTAAAATGGTTTCTTTTTCAATACGGAGATCTTCCATCAAACTCCATACATCGTCCCATTTTTTATTGCGCAGATAAATCATATCGGCGATTGATTTCCATGGATCCGCCATCAAAAATTTTGCTTCTTCATCGTTTATCCAGGTGACGCCCACACTAAAAATACTATTCGGAACTTTTTCAAAGCTAAAAGTCGCCAAAACGTTGGTGAAATTTCTTGTCTGTTTAATCGTTGCGCTACATGTGACCGGCACTGATTCTGGAATCCAACCAAAGTAACGCAGTGATGATTCAAAACTAATATAGGACGGGCCATAAATCAATTGCGCAATTTCGAAAGTATTGATTAGTTTTTTGGGTATTCTCTTGATTAAGTATAAATCTCTTTTCAATTTTTCCAGATAACCTTCTTGAACTGCCCTTTTAAGGATTGATTTTCTCGCGTCATCAGTACCCTCAAGGATGATTCGTAAATCTGTTCCCGTAATGAAGTTTTTTGGCCAGATAATTAGTCTATCTAACAACATTGGATTCATGTTCAACCTCAATTTTTATCAGATAGTGTCATTATACGACACTATCTGATAATAATCAAATTCGGGTTCTGTCTAAAATTGTCCCAATTTCAACCTGCTACAATATCATCAATATACTTTAAAGAGCACTTTAAGCCAGATAAAGTGCTCTTTAAGGCATATATTATTGACAAGCTTAGCGATATAAGATATCCTTCAACTAACCTCCTTATCTTCTAGCACGAGCAGTCACATGGCAAAAATAAACTTACTATTAACCACCCCGCCTTATCCAGTGGAACAAACACTTAAGGTACTGGGTGCAAATCTTCGTACAGCACGCCTACGCCGAGGCCTGACAATTGCTGAGGTGGCTGAAAAAATTGGCGCCGGGGTGCGCGCTGTCCTCAGCGCTGAAAAAGGTAAACCTTCTACAGGAATAGCGGTTTATGCTGCATTACTTTGGGTATTTGATCTACTCAACCAACTAGACGAGGTAGCTGATCCTGCAAAAGACTTAGAAGGACAGGCTTTGGCATTGGCGCGAGAGCCAACTCGAGCTCGAAATTCTAGTGAGAATGACAATGACTTTTAACACTAATCCCTCGGAATGTTACGTATACATAACCTTACCAGGACAGACTCTGCCAATCACTGCAGGCCGGTTTACGTTAACTACCAATCGCCAAAGTGTTCCCGTAGGTCGATTTATCTATGGTAAGCATTATCTTGCTCGATCAGACGCTGTGCCGCTTGACCCTGTTGAATTGAAGCTATCAACGAAAAACTATGAAACGGTGGCACTTAAAGGTGTGTTTGGATCACTACGAGATGCTGGGCCGGATTATTGGGGACGTAGAGTCATAGAACGCTATCTTGGAACCTCACAAATAAATGAGATGGGGTATCTACTCTACTCCGCCGATGATCGTGCTGGTGCCCTAGGATTTGGTCTTCATCAAACACCTCCTGCACCGAGGCGTCTTTTCAATCAAACTGTTGAGCTTGAAAAATTACAGAGAATGGCTGATGCATTAATTAATGATGAAGACCCTCCCGAGGATCTAATCAATAAACAGATTGAAGAATTACTGTTGATTGGAACATCAATGGGCGGAGCACGCCCAAAAGCTGTCGTTGAAAATCAAGATGGATTATGGATTGCAAAATTTAATCGCCCTGATGATAAATGGAATAATGCGAGTGTAGAACATGCTATGTTAGCTCTTGCGCGCGCATGTGGAATAACCAGCTCAGAAAGTCGGATAATTAACATTAGTGGACGCGATATCCTGCTTGTTAAGCGTTTTGATCGCGAAAAAATACAGGATGGCTATTTGCGTTCTCGAATGATCAGTGCTTTAACTTTATTACGTGCAGAAGACAATTACACGGGTAGAGATAAATGGTCCTATATACTCTTTGTTGAAGAATTACGTCGCTGCTGTTCAGAGCCCAAAAAAGAGTCTTTAGAGTTATTTAAACGCATGTGCTTTAATGCTCTTATATCAAATATTGATGACCACCCACGAAATCACGCAATTATTGCTAAAGACCATCACTGGAAACTATCTCCTGCTTACGATCTGACCGTGTCTTTACCGGTTAGCATTGAACGTCGTGATCTTGCGATGATATGCGGAGATTATGGTCGATTTGCTAATGCCACAAATATTTTGTCACAATGCGCACGTTTCATGCTTGAAAAAGAACAAGCCGAAAGTATTGTGCAAAATATGGAAAATCAAATTCGAAGTACCTGGTATTCAACCGCTCGTACAGCAGGTGTCTCTGAACGTGATTGCGAAAAAATTAAGCCGGCTTTTGATTATCCAGGATTTCGTGATGGTTATCAAAAGCTTTATTAAAGCCAACGAAACCATAATATTGAACTATTCCATATATATTTATGAGAGGAAAATTCTATGAAAGATAAAAATTTTCTAAACACACTTCTTACAGAACTAAAATTAAAATTTAACAATGAAGATATCGATAAAATTCATCAAAACATTCAAACAATAATACTTGAGGGCTTAGATCAATTGCCAAAACGATTATACAAACAAAAAAAAAGAAATAATTTTTTATCCACACTATTTGAAATATATTTAGCGGACAACATCATCAGAAATTTAAAAGAACGATCTAAATATTCCTTAGAATACGAACCAAAAACATATCAAGAACCACCAGATCTTAAAATAAAGATTTCTGACACTATCATTTATGTACAAATTAAATCTGCAAAGTCTTTAGAACGAGATAATCGACTAATAAAGCTAATTAAAGCAATAAAAATCAAAACAGATTCTATTAAAATCAATAGAAGATACTCATTATCATTTAGCGAAAGTCTGGACATCAATCTTAAAGATATCGTTAACTTCATCGAAGAAAAAGCCAAATCTGGGACTGATAACAAAAAATACACCTATCATGCACCTAATTCAGATTCTTATATAGATATTATTTTTCAAACACCAGAAAATAATCAATTACAGAATCTATCATTGGATTTTGGAAGTGATATTGATGCTATCAATGAAACAAATAAGAGCAAAAATCAATTATTAAATTCACTAATGAACGCTGCTGAAGCATTCAAATGGGAATCATCTGAAAATGTAATAAATTTGATAGCAATTGAATTGCCAACCACCTTCGATGATATCGATATTACTGAGGCAATGTTTGGTACTGAGCATGATTTACCCCTATTGAATAAATGGACAAGAGCGGGTGATGGATTTTTTCATATTACTGAAATAAAAAAGAAAATCACTGCTATCATTGTTCTACAACGCAAAGAACCAGAATTAGGAGCTGACTATTGGAAAGTCTTATGTATGAATGAACAAGTCGTTGGAAATATTCAAAATTTCCAGGAAAAAATAATGAATATCTTTCAATGTGATAAAATCTGGCCTTATAATAAAGCCCCTTCTTATAATGGCTCTGGTTTTTTTGATCTTGATACTTCGAAAATTAAATTTCCTCTAAAGTAATTTACCAAGTTAAATTGAATTTATTTATACGCATGACTCACAGTGATCGGTTTTGAATTATTATTGTAACCAAATTTTAAGAAAATACTAATATTGTTTGCCTTAGACCATTTGACTATTTCTGCGTGTCTGAATTAGAAACATCATAGTCAACTAAGAGTTTGAGCGCTCACTCTATTTTTTCGTCTTTTTCCCTAAATACTAAATATACTATAAATTTCAGTACCCTCTTATCTCCATGTGGTACTTTTCATTCTAACACTATTAATCTACTATTATAGCAAAGACGACAGGAGGTGGTTTATGGGAAATTTTCATATCAGTTGTACTGGCAACATACATCATGTGAGTACAGACACAATTAGAAGCAGATGTTTTGAACTTCACAATTTGGTAATAACCTTAAAAAATCAAAGCTCTTCAGATATTGAGTATCTTCATTTGACTTTAAAAAATCATTATAGTTTGATAGCTGACAATTATCAGTCCTACATGATAGAGCGTCTATCTGAGCTTTTAATAGAGATCGCCATTAAAGTTAGAGTATTTAATGATCATTATACAAGAATTTATACTAGAGATAACTATAAAAAATACTTGGATGATTTTGAACAGAAGATCTCTAGCCAATCAATATTAATTTTTAAAGAGGGTTATCGACAAGAAAAATTAAACACTATTATCGAAGCCTGCAATAAAATAATTCACGCGGGTGAATTTGCGCCTTTATATCTTCCTAATCCTAATAGTAATGAATTGAAAAACATTAAGATAGAGTTGAGAGGCTTAAAAGAAAACAAAGAATGGATCGTTGAGCTTGATCCTATTGGATTTTGGCTTGGCGTTGATTATATTATGTGTTATGAATAACCATTTATTGATACTCTAAAAAATTAATAACCAACTATATAGTTAAGAAATTCTAACATTTTCTCCTAAGCTTACGCGTCTTGAATTTTAAGCCGTAAAAAAAAGTGTTGTGTTTCTTAGTAAAAATCAAAGATAAAATTGAATGCTTGACGAATCTGGGTCAACTGATGGTGTGAGAGCACGTTGGTCGGCGGCAATCTGGTCTAGTATTTTGGTTGGTGTCTTTAAGAATTCTAATAATTTTGCTAAGGAAATCTCATTCAGGCTGATTTCTCAGAAAAGCAAATGAATAAGAAGGTTTATCTCTCTCTAGGAGAACGAGTAAGTATTGAAAAATACGGGCTTGCGCTGTTATAAGCTAATTGTTCTAATAGCTGCAGTAAGTCGATTAGAAGATGAATACTTAAAGTCCTCACGAAGGAGGTTTAATTATGGGCAATACAGTACCATCAGAGGAACACACTGTTGTTTTCAATAATCGTAATATTCGCAGAACCTTACATGAAGGTAAATGGTGGTTTTCAGTTATAGATATCGTTAAAGCATTAACGGATAGCGCTGATGCTAGAGATTATTGGCACAAAATGAAGGTTCGTGTAAGAAATGCTGATGGGGCCGAGTTGTCGACATTTTGTCGACAACTGAAGTTGGAGTCCTCGGATGGGAAAGGTTACCGTGCAGACTGTGCTAATACAGGATGTACCGGGATTAGAGTTGTCCCACGTTACGGTGGTCAAGCTGCCGATAATAATAGAAAAGATTTTGAGGGCCGAACTGGAAAAAAAGTAATTACGAAGCAAAACTATCTCAAGAAGACTTAGAGGAAAATAAAATCAAAACATTATTAATTACCAATTAATTTGGGTCTTCGTTTTACATTTAGCATCACGATATAGAATTACAATTAACAGACCTATGGATGTTGCTGTTGAACGCACCAAACTATCTGTTTGTTTTTTTAGAATCTGGTACCATTCTTCAGTTTGGAAATCTACTTCTGATAAATTTGGTTCCGGATGAAGAATTCCGCTTAATATGAAATATTACCTTCGTTGCAGTTGAATTTCTAGCGTTATTTAACTCTGGAATGTATTCCTAAAAAAACATGCATGGCTCATTAGATATTTTCGTGGCAATAAAATTTCATTATCCTGAGTCGTGTAGGCGAAGAATTCGATCTTTCTTGGAGAAAAGTAAAGCGCAGCGAGGCGGAGCCGAGTGAGCCATTTTCGGAAAGACAGTCGGATTCTCACGCCGATTTTGGGAGCTCTATAAATTCGTATGAAACATAACCGTTCATAGGGATGCGTCTACCACCATTTTCTTTCAGTAAACGATTAGATAATTTCGAAATTTGACTTTGAAGTATCATGATTAAGTTTCTCCTAATGCTAATAGTTCTTCTTGTGTAATATTTACCTTTAATCGCCATTTTGCAATATAGGGGCCTTGTGAAGGAAGTTCTGGGTCTAGCAATTGATAAGTGTTGGTAAGTTTTGTTTGCAGAAATTCCCAGTGAATTCGCGAACCAATTTTATATAGTTCCATGAGAAATCCGAGTCTTCTGGTAACTGCTCCCACATCCAGCTTAATGGCATAATCGATTAGCTTTTGCGGATCAATGGTTTGGCGTTTGATCAAAAAAGCTTTTGCTACTTCTGAAAAGCCACCAGAATAGCTAGGTTCTTTTAGACCATCTATTAAGGTACGCTCTAAATCGCTCACACGAACTTTCTCATTTTTATCAATCCACATTTCTGTAATTCCAAAAACATCATTTTCTTTGCAACGTACAAAACGAAATTCAGTTCCTTGTATTGTGCGAGAACGGATCATTTTTGGTGAGCTTACATAAATCACAAATTGTGGCTGCGTCACCATTTGATGTAGATCGAAGGCCGAGCCATATGACAGATAATAAGTTGCCTCAGTTTTTTTATGACCAGCTGACACTAATTCGCGTCCAACAACATAGGGGTTCCCAAGATACTCACTCTCAAAACCTAACTCGAAAGGAACGATACGAAATACACCTGGTTTTAGTCGAGTCACTACGCCATGACGTATTAACTGAGACAGTGCCTTAGTGGCGGGTGCGCGGTTAGCTAAAATTTCTTCCGCATCCCTAAAATGAAATACCAGGCGATTGTGACTGTATAGTGTCACAAGTAATCGGGCAGCTAATGGCCCTAGAGTTTTAGATAAATTATATTTTGTGTGCAAAATACACCTCCTGTAGGTGTATTATACACTCAAATTATGATAAAATCGATAAATAATGATAATTTGAGTGCGTAATAACCCCTTCACAGGGTTTTTTGTATAACAAAATATAACCGCTACGTGAAATTTATGAGATGATCTCAAGATCATTGAATGTGAATAAACATCTCAAGGCTTGCCCATCTATACTTTCTTAATGAGAATATCGATTATAATTCGCAATTGATATTTCAAGCTTCTGCCACTGTCTTATTGCTCAGTTTTTCCAGTAAGAAACGAATCGTTTTATCCACGGATGCTTCTGGGTTTTTGCTATATTCTTGTGCTGCACGATTGGCAACAACGACGCAGGCTGAAGATGCTTGATGCCCCAATATTTTTGCTAAGGCAAAAATGGCCGAGGTTTCCATTTCAAAATTTGTCATATTGAGTTGCTGTAGCTTTTCGACAAAATCCTTTATTTTAAGCTGACCTCGTAATATACGACCTTGCGCTCCGTAGAAACCACCCGTGGTGACTGTGGTTCCAATAACCGCTTCGGTTCCTCTGAATAATGTTGTTAATGCAGTGTCACCATCAACGACGTAAC
This sequence comes from Pseudomonadota bacterium, assembly GCA_029777855.1. Taxonomy (GTDB): domain Bacteria; phylum Pseudomonadota; class Gammaproteobacteria; order JAIEPX01; family JAIEPX01; genus JAIEPX01. The sequence continues at coordinate 33,290 of JAKORL010000226.1, read as the reverse complement.
ACTGTTGAATGGCGGGGTGGCCTTCAAACTTATCGATAATAGTCTGCCTGAGATTTGTTTCTTCATTGTTGTAGTTGATATCATAAAAATTTGCCAATCCATCCAATCCCAAGGCCCGCTCTGATACAACAATACTATCAATGGGAGTGTGTTTTTGAAGTGAACCACAAGTGCCAAGACGAACAATTTGAAGGCTTTTGATATCTGGCTTAACAGTACGGGTTTTAAAATCAATATTGGCCAGTGCATCTAACTCGTTCACGGCGATATCAACACCACCCACGCCCATACCGCTGGAAAGAACGCTGATGCGTTTGCTGCCTACGTAGCCGGTGTGAGTCACGAGCTCACGCTTTTGTTTTCGAACTTCAATGCGATCAAAATATTTCGATACCAGAGGGACTCTGTCAGGATCACCCACAAGAATAATACAATCAGCCAAATCTTCCGGTAATAAGTTTAAATGATAGATACTACCATCCTTGTTTAGAATGAGCTCGGATTCAGAAATGCGCATAATATATTCTCCAAAAATTTCAGTCCACGTTAGCACAAAATACCGAAGGTTCCAATGGAAGGGTGCCATCAAAGCTTGACCCCACCCCCTTCCCCTCATATTATCTTCCACATAATATTGAGTATCGAGGCAAGTTGATGGATATCAGTGTATTTGATTTATTTTCTGTTGGGATTGGCCCTTCTAGCTCCCACACAGTTGGCCCCATGTCGGCCGCCAATGCTTTCGTTAAAAAACTGGCTATTGATAATAAACTACAAGAAGTAAGCTCCATTCAAATCGAACTCTTTGGGTCTTTAGCACTCACTGGGGAGGGTCATGGAACTGACAAAGCGGTTTTACTTGGCTTAGAAGGACATTCGCCCGATCAAGTTGATCCAAATGATATCGTGCCTCGTTTTCTCACAATTTGTAACGAGGAAATTCTTAATTTAAATAATACAAAAAAAATTACATTCTCAAAAAATACTGATTTACTTTTTCATGACGACCCACTTCCAAAACATCCTAATGGTTTACGATTTACAGCAAATGATCAAAATAGCTCGATCATACAACGTGAAATTTATTATTCTGTCGGTGGCGGCTTTATTGTGACAGATGACGAATTTGACCATGAACCAACAACCAACAAAAAATCACCTTATTCCTTTGATACAGGTGCTGAATTATTGAACAATTGCCAGAAAGAAAACATCACGGTTGCAGAATTAATGATGATTAACGAATCTATGTGGCGTAGCGAAAATGAAATTCGTAAACAATTATTATTGATTGCAGAGATCATGCGAAGCTGCATTCAAAAAGGCTGTCAAACACGAGGTATTTTACCAGGTGGGCTCAATGTAAAACGTCGAGCGGCCGATCTTTTTGATCGATTATTAAACATTGGAAAACCTCATCATCACCACCCCGAAATGATGAATTGGATTAATGTTTATGCAATGGCAGTTAATGAGGAAAATGCAGCGGGTGGCCGAATTGTTACTGCACCAACTAACGGTGCAGCAGGAATTATTCCCGCTGTATTAGAATATTATCGGACTTTTTTTGAAGATGTCACTGAAAATAAAATCATTGATTTTTTACTCACAGCAGGCGCAATTGCCATTTTATATAAGAAACGCGCATCAATTTCAGGTGCAGAAGTGGGCTGTCAGGGTGAAGTCGGCGTGGCATGTTCGATGGCCGCTGCGGCATTAACAGCAGTCCGTGGTGGTACTGTCATTCAAGTTGAAAATGCGGCTGAAATCGCTATGGAACATAATTTGGGTCTCACCTGCGATCCTGTCAACGGACTAGTTCAAATTCCTTGCATAGAAAGAAATGCGATGGGTGCTGTTAAAGCAATCAATGCGTCCGGGCTTGCACTTGCCGAAACTGGGCCTAATTTAGTATCACTGGACAAAGTTATCGCCACGATGAAGCAAACCGGCAAAGATATGCTGAGCATCTATAAAGAAACGGCCAAAGGTGGTTTGGCCGTCAACGTACCTGAATGTTAACCTTGTACTCGATATCCCTCGACAGCAGTAAGAGAAGTCTTAGGAAACTATTACCCTGTTGCCCACAGCTCGAATGAGCTAATCTAAAATTCTACATTTTGGCGAATCATCTATTTAATGTTCGATCTAGCACTTCACAAGGGGTGAAAATTTTATGCAGCTCAAAGATCTCGACAAAAATATTTACTTCTACATCTTAACTTTTTTGACAATACAGGATTTAGGTCGACTCGCTCAAACTGATAGACTCAACAAAGCGCTGAGTCAACATGATAATGTATGGCGCCCTATCTTTATCCGTGATTATCATTCATTCAGTTTTTACGATGGCTACAAATGCAAAAAAATCGACAAACATTTTAAAAAATCTTATTGCGATAAATTACCCTTACTTCCACTACTACAAGCAAAACATTTATCTGATTTAGCGCAACAAATGATCCTTCTTTCACATTTATTTCCAGCACCGCAACATGAGCATAAAAAACAAGTCAGACGAGTTTGGTACGGATCCAGCAGCGTCGGCGAATCCATTACCCGACGAAATGGTGTCAGAAACACGTATTTACGAATCAAATCAGAATGTCGGAGCGAACGAGAATCAGATCAAAGAAAAGCCAAAAAAGCTAAATCCGCCTTAAATACCTCGAAAGAACACAGGCTAACCCTCGATAATGAAGAGAGTGAAGTGCTAATCCCAATCTATAAAGCATCTCTTAAATAATGTTTTTGTTTCCAATCTACCTTATATTCTTGTATTATTGACTACATTACTGCAAGAAAAGGATTTTCTGATGAAATTAATACACGATGAAATGCCCGAATTAGAATTATGTATTAAGTTTGCGGGTTTACTCATTAATATGGTAAGGCATGTAAAATCAAATCGATTAACTCCATCAAAAAATCAGCCTCAGAAACCAAATCATGAATCACCAGAGTATTTTATTCATTCCGGCGATCTTAAAAAATTTTTCAACGTCTGCCATACTCCCATCACAATTTATGTCCCGCTAAGCGTTGGTCAACCCTATCACGAAGACATATCAGCTGCTTCACAAGTAGCCTGCCTACAAAATTTGCAATATAGCTATGAATCTTGGCTTCAGGATCAAATAACCAGAAACACTGTGTCGCCAAAAAAAACCAAAATTAAATGGAATATTTGCGTTGTGGTAGCAGATGTGACACAAGCATTAAATAAGATCGATCCTGTTGAAATCGACCTTTTTACTCCATACGGACAATGCAATACCCTTTTACAAGACAGACGGCTGATTAATCATGAAAGTGAATTCGTAGAGAAAGGTCGTGCATTAGAGAAAAATTATTACTCCCTACTATCCAAAAATCTAAATACCGAAAATAAAGATGTTGACGTCTCGCTGAGAATGAGGAGATCACAGACTATTCGCTGGTCCTCACTCAAACGTCATTATAATGACCCTACGATAACGGACATCATCAACAGACTTGAACATTGTTTTAAATTAGGGGCACAAGCAATTAATGAAAGAAAACCCGAGGGTAAAAAATTTCCAACTGAAATTGAAACTCTTTATCAAAAAGATGCTTTTGTTAATTGGGCATCCGACGTCAAGGTTAATGACCTAGCCTACGTCATTATCGAAGATATCATGATCCATTGCAAAATACTGCCGTCTCCGGTACCTGGCGAAGTAAGAAGCGCCGCAATGATGTATCCGGGCCCTCTCAACATGTTATTAGATACTGGAAAAAAAATACTCGCATGCGTATGTAAAAATCTTATTACGAAAATACCTATCTCTGATGTAAGCTGTATTTACCTACAAGCAGAAAAAAATAATCCCAAAGATACTAAACAAGATAAGAACGCTTCTTTGTTTTTAGGAAAATGTGATGTCGCTGGTCGTCGGCTTTCACCAGATAACGACACTTTAATGCGTCAAATTAAATTCATCGATGCAGCTGTGCCAGTGGGTATTGGTGTTCAATTTGCAAATGCCGCTATGAAAGCCACTCTAAAAGAAGTAGCAGAAAAAGATTTAGAAAAACAGGCCACATTTGAACTTGGCCCTTATGCCACTTTCTTACAGAGATTCTCTGATGAATACCAACACTATTCGGACATGATTCATGGATGTTGCCAAGAAGGAAAATTAATCTGGGATAACGATAATCCGATTTTATCGATTTTTGAATTTTTCAACGCGCTTTCAAGCGAGCAACAACCCTCTGAAGTCTCAGGATCCCAACAAACGATGTCAATGAGCGTTTCCTTTTTTCAACAACCCCAGGAAGACCAGGGATTATTAACCCTAAAATTAGAGGCACTTTCCCACAAATATCAACGAACGCGTGATTCTGATAAACACAAGGAATACTTAATTAAAGCCGCTTGTCGACTCGTGCAGTATGCTGTAGAAATACAAAATCAAGACGGTCAAAAAGATTTATCACCCCAGATGAGAAAAAAATCTAAATCACTGCCGTTTTTTGGTACTGCTCCAGTTGAGGATCTCAACGAAGCTAAAGAGATGGCTGAATTTTTTGCATCCGTGGTAAGACCCGCATCTGAACAACTGCCGTTGTTAGGATGCTTATATTATATAAGAAATGTTATTACACTTTTAGGAAATGATGTATCCGTACTGAATAATTTCAGGTATTATAACCATCCAATTCCAGAAGCCGACTATCATTCTACACAAAGCTCACAACAAAGCGGTTCAATTCCTCTCTCACAAAGTAAATAGGTATTTTTTACGGTATCTTCTCAAACCAACTTTCGTTTATAGTTACCTCAACAAATGATGAACTTCATCATTTAGGGAGGGGTAAACGTGTTGTATGTCAGCTTACAAGAGCATCTTAAGTCGCGACAGGTATGTGGTTGATATTGTGGTGCGGCGCCATATCCAAGATGTGGCGCTGTATTCACGATACCTTATCGTTTAGACGCTTCAGCAGAAAAAGCTACGCTCTAGATCTAAATCCAACTTATTTAGCTAAGCATATCCAAGATACTCATTATCTAAAATAGAATTACATCAAGATACACTTCTCTTTATCATTCTCCTGATCTTCAGGTTCAGCGGGATGCTCTTCTGTCTCTTCAGCCCGTATGACTGGGCTACGATTCTCTGGTTGAATGTCCTGTAATAAATAGTCCATAAGCATAGCGATTTGTTGACGTTCCTCTTCACTTTTTTCCGTACCATCTGACACAGATATATCCAGAAGTTTATTACTTATCATTACCAATTTTAATGCTGCTTTCTCTGCAAAAACCTTCGCTCTTTGGCTCATAGGACTCATTTCACCCTGTAGTGTTCGTAAAATTTGATACGCTTGATCAAATGATTCCTTGGCTAAAACAAAGTCTGCATGCATATCATAAGCAACACCCAAATGTAACAAGCGACCGCCTAACCGATTATCTCTAGGGCCATGAAGCTCTAATTCACGTTCATAGGCACGTCGCAAAAAAGGTATACTTGTTCCTACATTCCCATGGTCGCGTAAAAATATTCCGTAATTACATAAAAATATAGGCTCGTCTGGCCTCAACTCGAGTGAGATTAGATAATGATACGCAGCACTCTCTTCGTTACCCGTTTCCTCATAGAGCGCCGCTAAATTATTGTGTAAAAATGGTCTACGATCCGGTGGGATATTATACTTTAATACACGCTCTCCATAGGTGATTGCTAAATCAGGTTGATGATGTCGATGCAAAGTTAGCATCATATTGAAAAGAAAAGCCTGCTGCTCATCCTCATTATCAATCAGTGTAAAGATCTTCTCTGAGGTACTTGAGAATAAGTTAATATCCAGATCTAAAGCTATTTCTGCAAGGTCATATAACCGCTGGCGGTATTTGTGGTGAGTATTACCATAATATTTTAGATCGGCCGCTACTGCATCTTTTGCTGCATTTAAAGCAAGAGCGGGCTGCCCATTTTTTCTATAGGCTAGGGTTAATCCTCTGTAACACTGCCCAAATCGCCAGTGAGGCCCTTTATAAACTTTTTTAACGATTTCTAATGCTTCTGAAAAATGCTTAATTGCGATATCTATTTTGTCCATGTCAAAATAGCAGTAGGCTATATTACCCAGTATTGATTCCACATGGGGATGAATTTCCCCGTAAAATTCTTTACAGAGCAACAAAGATTGCTGAAATATTTTTAGTGCCTCTCGTGGATGCCCTGAAGTAAGTAAAATATACGCTTTATTGCGATAGAGTGTTTCTATTTCTACCCTCACATCTCTTGTTACATTCTTAAGGAGGGTTATGCCTTCTTCTATTAAAGCCAATGCTTCATCATAGGCTTCACGATCACAAAGCATTAAGGCTCGAGCGTTTAGCCTGACAGTGAGCATATCACACGGTATAGATATTAGTTTCTCTAGCTCCGCTGCCTGATCATAAAAGTCTAGTGCCTTCTCAATCATTTCATTTCTATGATAGGCAGTTCCTAATTTAACTAAAGTATCATAGTAATCGACAGAGTAAGGATAGCGCGACTTAACTATTGATAGCGCCTCTTCAAGATATTTGATGGCCGTATTTACTACCCCATTTTGGGAATAGATCACTGCAGCAATTTGCAGTAACTTAAAATAATAAAGTGTTTGTGTATTTTTCTTATTGACCTGTTTGACTAACACCTGCTCAACATAATCTAAAGATTCCGCGTATTTTCCGCGCATCAACAAAGATTTTAAGCGCATAAATACAAGTTGAAGATTATTAGGATCAATGACAAGCGCTTTGAGAGAAAAAGTACTTGCCTCTTGATATTTATACAAATTCAACATCATCATTGCTTTCGATTGTGAGTCATCTTGATCGAGGACTAAATTATTTAATAACTTTGTATCATAATTATTTATGGAGTAATCTTTTATTGCTTCTGTTATAGGTAAAATAACTTGATAAATTGACAATAGCTGCTCAATATCGTAAGGACTAATGATATAAATTTCTTCCTCACGCAGTTGATGAGGCAATACATAATGATCATTTAACATGTTGATATGCCATATCCCATCGAATTCATTGCCATAGTGACGCTGAACTCTAAAACGCAACGCCAAAATTCGATTTAATGCTTCTTGTAATGCCAAACAAGTTGCCGGAGGGAAGACGCCATTCCGTGAAAAATAAGCTATTCGCTGCCATGCGCTTTGCCCTGAATAATCGAACTTTAACGCTAACGATGATAATAGTCTTTCTATTACCCGATATAATTCTATTTTGACCATGAAAAACTGATCTTTTGCTTTGACACCATCTAGCTTGGGTTGAAATTCACTCATCATAGCTAATAAGCATTCATTACTCATTCTTTCACGTAAGCTTCGTTTGGGCTGACGAAGATATTTAAAGACACTATCAAACCAGGAGGTCTGTCCATCTAATTGTGTCTGCACATCAACCTGAAATTGTTGATACAATGATTTATTACCTAGTAATAAATCGGTAGTACATAAAGAAACCACTAGCTCTCTATTCTCTGAAAATTTTTGTTCATTCACTAATTTAGCCAGCTGACTTGGAGAACCAATTAATTGATAGTCGCTCAGTGTTTTATTAGACAACCAATCGACTTTACCTCGTGGTGCAATTCCATGTGGATCTAGGCAAAATCCACTAGGCAAAGCACTAACACGTCCATTATTTAATATGGGAAATGATGTCTCTCCGCAAGAAAGAATATCCATTTCTACCAACTGTATCCACTTGTGTATAGATTGAATCTCTTGCGGAGTACCGTTAGTTGTAAGTATGAAAAACTCTAGATCGGAAAATAAACTCGTTTCAGATCTAGCAACAGAACCACATAAGACTACGGCTATATTTGCTACTCCAAAACCAATCTTATCCGCATAGTTCAAAATAAGGCGAGTAAGTATATTCCGATAACACTGAGTCATCACCTCGCAGGCACTTTGGATTTGGTCAAATTCAAAATGCATGCAACGTGCACGAGCCTCTTTTAGCTCCGATCTGATTTGCTCAAAATGAGACGGGGCATCAGTCAATGTGAAACCTAATGATTGTGCGTGTAATACACGCACACGGGATATTTCGTCAAGAATATGCTGTTCGTCTGGGTGCAGGCTTTTCAAAGGATGCGTTTTTTGTTGTGCGCGAAACAAAGCTAGTGCACTCTGAAAGAATTGCATCGCGTGATAATAATTATTTTTAAATAAGCTGACTTCGCCCAATTTGCGCAAATAAAGCACTTGCAAAAACGGTTGCTGCTGCGTAGTGGCCAGACTCAATAAGTATGGTAATTGTGACTCTAAACTATTTAACAATTTAGGTGAATAAGTCATCAATCCCATGCTGTGATTAGGATATAATTGCTTTAAAAAACGCTCGTCAAAGGCCAGTGGAAGACCAAGCAATAATCTTATATGAGCATTGAGCTTCGGCGAATAGGCTTCATTACACGCCATGGGATTGTTTATTTCCATTAGAACATCCAGTGTCTGCTCAAGCAATCCCTGATCCCTTATGAGGGCCCAATAGCTTTGTGAGTCTCTATCAGCAAGCGCATTAATCAAACATTTTGCTATGTTACGATGACGTAAGCGCAGCGCATAATCTAAAGCGCTTAAACCTTCAATATTAGGAGCGTCTAAACGCAACTTTGATAGAGTAACGAGGAACCTAACATTCTCTTCGAGCTGGTAAATCACAGCATAATGCAGGGGTGTATTACGTTTTCGATCAAAAGCCGATGCAATCTCTTCATTTTCACATAACCATTTCAAACAAGGCATGGAGTGATTTTGAGACGCTGCATAATGACAGGCAAGCTTCCCATGCAGATCTGATTTATTAAGCAACTCTACAACATCGTTATCATAAACATCCCGTGGAATTTGTTGAATAATGCCGTAACGACCATACTGCGCAGCATAATGCAAAACTGTCATGCCCATAGCACATCGCGCATCAAAAGGAATTTTTCTATTCTTGATTAACACAGCAAAAGCATCTTTTGCATCATGAATTGCAGCCAAATGCAAGAGCGTCTGCTGCGCTAAATTGACATCACCCAGATGATCATTGCATTGAAGGTGCTGGAGTACGATCACTAAACTAAGCACTTTATTATGGCGGACAAGTAAATGCAAAATACCATTCCCGCGCTGATCACGATAATCAAAAGGGTTGTCTATTGCTACAAATTCTGCGAGAAAATCATCCGTAATCATATCTGAATTTATCATCGATAAAATAGAGTGACTCTCCAAGACAACGGGTACTTTTGGTTGTTTGTTTTTTTCTGACGATTTCTCAAGAGCCATTTTCTCTTCTAACTCTCGAACATCACGTGCAGCGGCAATCACTTGCGAATGGGCATCTGCACCCTCTGCTTGTCTACTAAATCGCTCTGCTACTCGCCGAAATGGCGCGTACTCTTCTCTTTTTAAACACTCTGATACTGTGACACCCTCTTGATTTTTTACCATTAAACTAGCATTAAATTCCAATAAACACTTGAACATTTCTAGGCGATTTTTCTCTAAACAAAAATGTAATACTGGGACGTCATCATACGTATGAAGAACATCAATAGAAACACCCAAGATACATAGCGTTTTTACAATATCAATTCGATCTTGCAAAATGGCGTTCACAATTTCGTTGTCAGCATTAAATTGATTTTCTTCAATTTCTTTCATAGATTGATTTCCTTCCTATAATCACTTTTTTACTCTTTTTGATAAAGAGGGGTCCTCTGTACCCGCCTCCGTTGAACCTAACGCAATTGCTAAGAGTTGCTGGACAAATTCTAACTGCGAAAAACATTCCTGTATAAGAGGATGGCGATCATCGCCAAAAATCGCACGAAATATCCCAATTGCCTCATTATAATGCTCTGCAGCATCGAGGTAATTTCCACTGAATGCGTAAGTGTCTGCTAAATATTTGTTTAATTTACCTAACATCTCCGACTTTGGTCCATTTAAAGGTTTTTCAGCTGCAATGGCCTCTTTATGCTTCAATATTGCTGCCGGGTAATTTTGTTGCTGACGGAAAAAAACAGCTTGATTTGAAATCAGAACAGGCGGGGGTTCCTTCTGCAGGGATGATAATTTACCCTGGTATTCAGCTGATCTTTCAAAATCTCCCATTTTGTGATACAAGCCAGCTATATTACTGTATACAACCGACAGCTCCTGATGATTATCTATGAAAGGTATTAATCGTATAAAATATTTCACACACCGCTCATAGTCATGCAAGCCAAATAAACCATAAGCTATGTTTGATATAATCGCGCCTAACCTAGAAGGGTTGATCCTTTGAGTAATTTCTAAAGATTCTTCTGTTGCCTCTTCCCAAACTTGCATATTATGACCCAATGCAACAGCAGCTAAATCACCTAGTCGAATGGCGGTTTTCTCATGATCAATACCATAATATTTCTTATCCGCTGCAACAGCCTTTTTTTCATATTCAATAGCTTCAACATGCATTCCTAAACCTTGATAGATACGAGCAAGGACATTATAACGTATCCCTAACCGATCATTTGGATCTGGGCCAATTTTTAAATTAATGGCAAGTGCTTTTTCAGCGTCTATTTTTGCTTGCTCAAATTTTTTCATTCTTAATAAACTTACCGACTTCCCACCATAGGAAGCTTCTGTTGTTTCGTGAAACTCGCCGTGTATTTTTAAGGATAATTCAAGTAGCTCTTGATATAATTTGTAAGCTTCCACAGCATGCCCAAGCTCCCATAAAATAAGCGCTTTGTCTGCGAGTATGTCTGACTGTGCGATTCTATAATCGCCTTGAGACTGTGTAACTATCTTTAAGGCAATATCAATTAGTTTTACCGATTCTTCAAGCTTTCTGTTTTCTCTGAGTATTGCGGCACTCTTTTGAATTCTTTTGGCAACCATACTTGGATCTACAGGCTGAGTCTGTTCAATCTCTTCACAACTTGATAAATAAGCTGTTTTATCCTTTTGATTATCACACAACGAAACAAGAGTGAGTAGTACCATATGAGAAAACACTGACATTGGTGCTAGTTGCTGAACAATCTTAAAGGCTTTTTGCGCGATTTCATGTGCTTGTGACTTCCTACCATTATTGGAAAATACATAAGCCAAATTATTCAGCAACAAAGCGTAATTAAGGTCGACTGTATTACTCTGTTGCTCCCAACGCTGCATAGCCTCCAGACCAATCGCCATTGCTTTTTTTGCCTCACCTCGCATCGATAATGCCTTAATATAGGAAGCAATTTCATCAGCATTATTGGGGTTTAGTGCTATAGCTTTTTCATAATATTCATTTGCATGCTCATAATCATGCATACTGGAATAAAACCTTCCTTGCGCCTGATTTAGCTTCGCTTTAAAACTGCATTCTTGTAGTACAACGACACTATAATTCTTAGCAATTAATTTTTTGACGGCATCACCTATAGGCAATAAAACACGATAAATAGATTGTATATCTTCGACATCCGCTTTACTCAACAAGTAAACTTCATAGGCTTTCATCCCATTGGGCAAGACATACTGCGTTGAATCTGAGCGCAGATGCCAAACACCATCGAATTCCGATTGATAATGATTCTGAACCCGACATCTCAACAATAATGCTAGATTGAGGGCGTTTTTTAAATCATTCCCAGCTTGAGGAGTGAGTATTTTTTCTTTCACAAAAAAATCCAGCCTTAACCAAGCGCTGTTTTCAGAACAATGGGCAAGCATAGATAAACTCGAAATAAATCGCTCTAAGATCCGATACAATTCTTGTTTAACCATGAAAAATTTTTCTTGGTTTTTCACTTGATCCAACCTCACTTGAAATTCATCAGTCAGTGCGAGCAAACACTGCTGACTCATCAGAGTACGTAGAGTAACCTGTGGAGAAAAAAAGCGGATCATTCTGTTTAAAATGGAAGCTGAGTTATCCAATTGGGCAGTAATTTCGGTGACCAAGCTCTGCGAAAGCTGCGTATTCCCTATCAAATGGGCAGTTGTACACAGAGACACGACCAATTCTCGTTCACTGAAAAAATTATTCTGATTCACCAACTGAGCAATTGTTTTTGGAGAGCCAATTAATTTAAACTCACTTATTGTTTTCTCAGTCGTTGGATCTATGCGGCCACGGGGTGTAATACCGTGAGAATCCAAACAAAATCCTGGCTTAAGTATGCTTTTTTGACCTCGATTTAGAATTCTAAATTCTGTTTCTCTGATATTAATAACATCTAACTCGATTAATCTAGCCATATTTTCGAGTTGTCGCACCAGTTTAGGGTCATCATTAACAGCAATAATTAAATATTCAACATCTGAATACAAAGAAGTCTCATTTCGCGCAACAGATCCACATAGCACTACGGAAAATTGATCAAATCTTATCCCTAACAATTTACTATTATGCTCTACCATTGCACCCAAAACAGCCCTATAGCATTGAGTCATAATGGCATGATTTTGTTGCGATTGTTCAACTCCTGTAAACGAGCATTCACTTCTCGCCTTGTTTAGCTGGCCACGATAAGATTGAATTCTAGATTGGTCATATTTTAAATCGAGATTTAAAAATAACCCCATCTTTTCCACTGTTGATAAGATACACCTTAGCAGAAATTGTTCGTCTTTATTAGCCGTTTGTGTCCCACCAACTCGAATAGATGGGATTGAGTTTTGATATAGAGCTAAAGCGCTATTATACAGTTGCGCTGCTTTTAGAGTCTGTTTTTTTTCAAGACTAAAATCACCTAGTCGTTTTAAACATTTTACCATTAAAAATGAATGGCCTACCTTTTCAGATTCCTCGAGTAACATGGCAATAGCTTTCACACTATCCCAATCACGTTCTGATAATTTCATTTGAGGATAAAGATGACTAAGGTAATTACTTTCAGTATCAAAAATAATGTGTTGTCCCGCCTTCAGCATAACAAAAATTTCGAGCTGATGATTACTGCTGTCTTTAGCGCAATATCTCAAATCGATTAACAAGGGCAATGCAAGCTCCGTTTGATTCTTTAATAAATACTGATCTGCTTGATAAAGTTTTCGGCGCTCATCTGCTGAAAAGATATGCCCATAACCAATGATAGGATTATCAGGCACTCGTGTTTGACTCATGAGATCTGCAATATCATGATGACCTAATTCAACGGCGAGATCGATAGGTGTTTTCCCTGCACTATTTCTTTGATACGGACTTAAACCTCCTTCTAACAAAACGCGCACATTCTGATAAATACCATATATTGCAGCATAATGAAGTGGGGTATTCCGTAAATTATCTATGGCTATCGCGCGCGTTTCTTTTTCTAATAATATTTCTAGGCATTCAACTGATTTATCTTGAGCTGCAGCATAATGCAATGCAAACTTACCAGCATCATCACACATATTGAAGAGTTGAAAGGCCAATATATCGAGCACACCAAACAACATCTCTGTAATAATACCCAGTTGGCCGTATTGAGCCGCATAATGTAAAATCGTGAGTCCATTACTACATGTTACTTGTGACTGTGTAACCATTGCAGCAATTAATATTTTAAACGCCTCTAAATCACCAGTGATAACAGCGACATGCAATGCTGTTTTTCCGAATTGGTTTTGAGTCTTACAATATTTTTTAAAACGTTCATGTTTTGTAATGATATTCATAATATCATAACGCTGGAATTTTACTGCTAAATGTAGCAGTGTCTCTTGCCGATCATTGCTATAAAGAAACGGATTATCCAACTGAACAAACTCTTCACAGAAAAGAGCATAATCAATATCAGCACTAAATAAATCAATGAGCCTATGACGTAGATGTACTGCGGGTGTAGGTTTATATAGATCACGTTCCAACTGTTCATTCTCACGTTCACCAGCCTGTTCTTTTAATTGAGAGAAATCACGTGCTGCAGTGGCCTGATTAACTTCTTGGTCGATTTGACCAACATGATCAAGGTGTTCGTCCAGTATTTGTATTAGTTTAGGGTCCCCGCTCTTTCGAACCTCATCTACAATACTTGTATTACCATCTAAATGCGATGTCACGCTAGCGCCATGTCTAAGAAATAGGCTAAACATCTCGTATTTTTTTTGCTGTATTAGGTAACGTAATAAGGGCATACCTTCATAAAGTTCGATGCGATCTAGGTCTTTGTCCTCTGTAATCATGAGCCTAACGCGTTCTACTTCATCATCTACAACAGCCTTGATAAACTCTTCATCTCGTTTTTCCATACGATTAGCTCCTTGTTTTAATAAGCACAGTTCACTGTGAGTATACTCAAACAAAACTACCAAAATCCACCATCAAAAGAGTTTAGGCCCCCAATTCCTGACTAACAATAACGCTATCACGCATTTCCATGCTTTGAAATTTACAACTTCCTCTAAGAAATACTTTAAAAACGATCTGATGGCATTATTTTGATTTAACGAGCGGGCGAAAATACTTTTCATTTGCATAAAAAGATTCGAACTCATTATCAGGCCACCAGCCAGGAATACCTAAAATTGGCAACGGATATAAATCACTTGTGGCCAATGTGTTAGCTTTTACAGAGAAAAATTCTACTAAAAAAGTATCTAAATTAGTAATATTTTGATTTTCTATGAGTAGTGCTTGAGCAGTAATTCCAATATAGGGATTAATCGCTTTTTCGTATAATCCATGCCCGAAAATAATAACTTTGGCATGTGCTTTAAATTCTTCTCGTCGCTCCCAAAACAATTCATGCCATCGATGCGATTTAATTAGCTCTAAAAGAAGGGGATTACTAGACAAAACGATCACACCGTTTTCATCAAATAAAGTGAGCATGTTTTCAGCAGGCGTGCGAAATGAACAATGCTGCTTATGATCAATTTCGCTACCAATCACGGCCTCTATATTATTGGTATCGGTAAGAACTCTTGGAGTATAACGTTGTCTCAATAATTCATACTGAAGCTTATTAATCATTTTTTTTGCTTGAGGAAATTCATGCCACACCAGAGCATTAAAAAAATCGTGCCAGCTCTCCTCGCGAGTCTGCACTTCGCCCTGCAAATAAATGCGAGGTTCATAGCCATCCTCAAATTCGGATGACTTAGCACCCTGAGGCACAAATCGAATACTCTCCACCCTCAGCCTCTCATTGAGCTGACCAGGGCCAGGCAGCTGATCCAAGTCAGCAAATAACCCCAAACTGGGCCATAACGGCTCAAATATCGCAGATTGCGACAAAGATGCTACAACCGACATCATTAGGCTCCATACAGATATTGTCGAGAGAATCCTGATGTTAACAGAATATATCCCAAATCTATTAAATAATGTCACATCAACATTTTCGTAAACTTCTGCATACCTTCAAAGATAGGTGATGAAATGTGCTCAGGAAATGATCTAGGTAGTATTTTTGACACCGAGTTAATCACCGCATCAACTTGTGAAAGCACTTCCTCTAACATTTTTTCAGCCTTCTCCGGTGAAAAATTCACATAATTAGCTGTTTCCAAAAAATGTCTTCGTTGTATATTGAACCAATGATAATGATTATTTTTACCTCTGAGCGACATCGCCATCTTAATTTTTTGAGCTTGTAACTGCTTATTTGCAATCAAAGGATACGCTGACATAATATCATATAATGGGGTTAATTTATATTGTCCACTTGGCTCAATAAGTATACTGAAATTTTTTGCATGACCATCAATCGCAGCTAGTAACCAAAACAATATTTGTGATTTATAAAATTGATTACGATCTTCGATTGGATTCTTTGCACCAAGCAATAAGTTCATAATATTTTTTATACCTGGTCCGCCATCTGATTGATACTTCAAGTTAGGTGAAAATCCTAATGCCTGACACATATCTTCTTGGGGTAATCGAATAATCCACTTCTTATTAGGCGCCAAAACTCTATCAAATCTTTTAACAATTAACACTTTTACCTTGTCAAATTTTTGAATTTCACAATCAGCAACTGGCACACCAAATTCTGAGATGATTTTTGAACATAGCCATTCATTTTCACAGCTATCACTCAAATCAATCTGTTGATGCTGGATAATGCCTATCGGTAACTTGAAAATATGTGTTGTTGGAGTATTGCCTAAAGGTCTATTCCATCTACCATTGTAATATAAAAAGGCCGCCTTTTCTTGAGCTCCAGCTATAGAGATTCGAAAATCATCCTCGATGTTTTTCATTCCCAACGGGTTATTTTGGTACCCATTTAAAATATCTGCGATTTCATGATCATCGAGAGACTCACAATTGATTTTCTCTTTGAATTGAGGAACTCGACCTGAAACGAGCTGTATTGCACCAACGCAGTCCTCTCCAATTACTGATAACAAATCATATGGCTGCTGTGTTGGGATTTGGAATTTCCTTTGTATTCTCTCTCTTATCTTGGAATTATCTGGCAATAGATTATCAAAAAAATTGTTTACCACCTCGCCTATAAATGGTGTACTCCTAAGCGGTAAAGATAATGATATAGGGCGAGCTAATTCAGAATTAAGCCAATTTTCATCATATGAAAATTGCAATTCTGCATTTGATAGTTTTTCTAATATTCCTACACTCCGACCATTCATTAAAATATGTAATTTACGGGCTATCTTTTTCATTTCAATAGACTACCACTCAGTTTTAATTTTACTTGATAACTCTTTTGCCAATAAATGTAAATCCAAATTTACTGCCGAAAGAATTCGAAACAAAGTTTCAATCTTAGTCCCTTCTGGATTATTTTCAAACTGCGATACTGTTTGCTGTTTCAATCCAACGCGGTCTGCCACTTCTGCTTGGCTTAACTTCAACTTTTTACGTCGATCAACCACGCAAATTGCTAACACTTTAGGCGATATTACAAGCATCCTAGAGCACTCCTCCTTATTAAAAACTTACCCCCTGCAGCGGGTAAATATAATTTTACCCTTTATAGCGGGTAAAGTCAAACTTACCC
Organism: Pseudomonadota bacterium; assembly: GCA_029777855.1. GTDB lineage: Bacteria > Pseudomonadota > Gammaproteobacteria > JAIEPX01 > JAIEPX01 > JAIEPX01. The sequence continues at coordinate 16,302 of JAKORL010000226.1, read as the reverse complement.
CCTGAGGCGGGTAAAAGTCAAAGTAGCCATACACACGTTTTCTTAATTTATAGCTGTCATTGACCCTTGTTTGTAATGAATTGTTGCCTGCGTAAGGGATATGTGTTTATGCATATTCACCAAACTTGTTTCGGGTTACAATAACTCATTTCAAATTTGGATACACGTGCCTATAGACATTAATTTAAAGCACGAGATGAAGTCATACTACGTTAAGATAAAGAGTATCCTATAGCAAATCTTTACTTTGAATAGCAATTTCAACAAACTCTTTGAACTCTTTCATGGCTTCTAATTTGTTATTTCTATTTCCTGATTGTCTTCAGCTACTTCGTCTCTTACTGCCCAAGCTCAAAACAATCTCTATTTGAGTCTTACGTTCATCCTGGCTGCCATCAGAAGTTCATCAATAAAGAATTTTTTCTTCTTTTGAGAACCATTCGGCTAAAACAGCTTTGGCCTCGGATTGCAATAATTGCTCCTCGGGAATTTTTCGATCGCCCAGAGGTTTATTCAATTGTTCGTAAAAAAAGCGATCGTCAAAGCCTATTTCGGCGGCATCGTTTTGATTAGCACCAAAAAATATTTTATCAATACGCGCCCAATAAATTGCTGTTAAACACATGGGGCAGGGTTCACAGCTAGTATAAATAGTGGAACCTTCTAAATTAAAAGTCCCTAATTTTTTGCATGCATCACGGATTGCAGACACTTCTGCGTGAGCTGTTGGGTCATTTGTGAATGGAACGCAATTATGACCTCGCCCTATAATTTCTCCGTCTTTAACAATTACAGCGCCAAAAGGACCACCGTCATTTTTTTCAATGCCTATTTTTGCTTGAGCAATGGCCTCTTGCATAAATTTTTGTTCCACTGAATTTTCTCCTAAGTCAAAGAAAAAGGAAGGTGTCAGATCTAATATTTATACTAGCTTTCATGTCTGTTAGTATTATCTCACCTCTAAATGAGCTAGTATAAATATTAGATCTGACACCTTCCTTGACACCTTCCTCTAAACGTCTAAATTAACAACATCCAAGGCTTTACTTTCAATAAAGACACGACGAGGCTCTACCTGATCCCCCATCAATGTGGTGAAATATTCATCAGCCGCCACAGCATCTTCGATGCGGACTTGCATCATACGACGTGTTTCGGGATCCATTGTTGTTTCCCAAAGTTGATCTGGGTTCATTTCACCAAGACCTTTATATCGTTGAACAGTAATGCCTTTACGAGCATCTTGTGTCAGCCAATCAATTGCTTCTGCAAACGTTTTGACACTTTGTCGTTTTTCGCCTCGTTGTATAAAAGCACTTTCTTCGAGTAAATCCCCTGTTTTTTCAGCAAAAGAACTAAACAGTTGATAATCATGTGACACAAAAAATTCTTGTTTTAAAGGGAATTGCTGATCTACGCCATGCGCTGTTATAGTAACTGAAGGATAATATTGACCTAATTCACCTGATTCCAGAACAGCAATATTATATTGAGCTGTATTATCATTGTTATGTGATTTATCACTCAATAACGCCTTCAATTTTTCAGACCACGCTTCTACACGCTGTTTTTCACTTAATTCTTCAACAGCCAAGCGAGGCATCATCAGTAATTGCTGTAAAATCACTTCTGGATAACGACGATTTAAATATTTAACTTTTCGCTGTATAGAACGATACTCATTCGCCAGTGTTTCTAAAGCAGTCCCAGAAATCGGTGGAGAAGTAGCATTCACATGAAGACTAGCTTCTTCCAATGCGATTTGTTGTAAATATTCCGCTAAAACATCATCATCTTTTATATACTGTTCCTGCTTACCTTTTTTCACTTTATATAACGGAGGCTGAGCAATATAAATATGGCCTCGTTGAATTATTTCGACCATTTGGCGATAGAAAAATGTCAGCAATAAAGTGCGAATATGTGAACCATCGACGTCCGCGTCAGTCATAATAATAATGCGGTGGTAACGCAGTTTATCAGGATTATATTCTTCACGACCAATACCGCAACCTAATGCGGTGATAAGCGTTCCTACTTCAGCAGAAGAAATCATTTTATCAAATCGAGCTTTTTCTACGTTAAGAATTTTTCCTTTGAGTGGTAAAATCGCCTGATTTTTGCGATTTCGTGCTTGTTTAGCTGATCCACCTGCTGAATCACCCTCGACAATAAATATCTCTGATAACGCAGGATCTTTTTCTTGGCAATCGGCTAACTTTCCTGGAAGACCCGCAATATCAAGCGCGCTTTTACGGCGTGTTAATTCGCGAGCTTTTCGCGCAGCTTCGCGCGCACGTGCAGCATCAATGGTTTTATTAATAATATTTTTTGCTTCCATTGGATGTTCAAGCAAATAATGTGTTAAATAATCCGAGAACAATGACTCAATAATCGGTTTAATTTCCGAAGAAACTAATTTATCTTTTGTTTGAGAAGAAAATTTAGGGTCTGGAATTTTAACTGAAATTACTGCGGTCAAACCTTCTCGAATATCTTCACCTGCTAAAGCAACCTTGGCATTTTTCATCGATTCAGTGACGTAGTGATTAATCGAGCGTGTAAGACCAGCACGAAATCCTGCCAAATGTGTTCCACCATCCCGCTGTGGAATATTATTCGTATAACAAAAAACGGTTTCTTGGTAACCATCGTTCCATTGCATAGCAACTTCTGCTGTAATTCCATCTTGTTCTTTTTTAAAATACAGAATGTCATTAGTCACTGGGGTTTTGTTTTTATTTAGCATCTTGATGAATTCTTTCAAGCCGCCATCATAGATAAATACATCCCCTTTGGCCGTTCGTTCATCATAAAGTGAAATTTTCAAACCAGAATTCAATACGGCTAATTCGCGTAATCTGCGTGCAAGAATATCGTAATTAAATTCAAGAACATTATTAAAAATTTGAGCACTGGGTTTAAATGAAATCTCAGTTCCGGTTGAGTCTGTATCACCAATGGCTTTTAATGGTTCTTCAGGAACCCCTAAGTGATAAGTCTGTACATGCACCTTGCCAAGTTGACGAATTTTCAGTTTCAAATATTCTGAAAGTGCATTAACAACGGAAACACCCACACCATGCAAACCACCTGATACTTTGTATGAATCACTATCGAATTTACCACCGGCATGGAGAACAGTCATAACAACCTCAGCTGAAGACCGCTTTTCTTCCTCATGAATACCTACTGGAATACCGCGTCCGTTATCCTTAACCGTAATCGAATTATCTGCGTGAATAATGACATCAATTTGTGTGCAATAGCCTGCAAGCGCCTCATCGACGGAGTTGTCTACAACTTCATACACCATATGGTGTAAACCGGTGCCATCATCTGTATCACCAATATACATGCCAGGGCGTTTACGTACCGCATCTAAACCTTTCAAAACCTTGATTTTAGACTGATCATAGGTCGCATCGAGTTCATTAATAGACATACCAAATTCTCACCATCAAAAGGATGAAGTGTACCAGATTCTGAAAAAAATTGGTATGGAAACTATGCCTGTACTGGAGATCCTCATATCACATAAGTCCTACTAGAGTCCATTTACGTATTTCTAGGAGCCCCCCTCACATGCATTCATCACGATGACTATTTTCACTGACTTTTAGGTACCTCTAGGCTTAGGTCTCGCTACGAAAGCATCCTTAGATACCCGAGCCGCATCTTCTCGGGACAAACGTTTTTGGTAAGTTATAGCTTTATTTTTGTGATTTGGAATTAATGTGAATATGATGGTTTTTTATTTAAATTTTTGTCCCTCTAAAGTTGGGGATGATTTTTGAACAAAATCCTTGTTTGATGAAGGTCTTTCTGGGAGGCCATCAGCACGAAGTTGACGAAACAATGTTGCATTGTTTTGCGACAACCCTACAACATTGTGCATTTGCGCGTTTGATGCGTGAAGTACATTTGATGTTCTCCAATGCAAGGTAAATTCATACGTTTTTGGTTTTTTTTCAGCAAAAAAGTGAAATGAATTTGAGCACTCAGCAATAAGCCTGAGTCGTTGAGTTTGTTTATCTAATGACATTGATAATGTGTTGACTAATGAGGGGAAATAGATTCGATTAACACAAGTGTTGGAATGAATATTCCAAAAAAAGAGTGTAGCGCCTGCACCAGCTGCAATATGTTGCCCATCTGGAGTAAACATAACTGTAAATACACTATTTGTAGGTTCAGTGCATGTTACTATACATCTGGCTGTTTTTATATCCCATATTCTAACTGTGTTATCAGAGCTACCAGTGACAATTAAAGTGCCATCGTGATTAAAGGCCACACTATTTATTACGCTTTTATGCCCTACTAATTGGTATAAATAATTATAATTCTTGGTAACATCCCACAGGCAAACGGTGCAATCATAACTTCCTGATGCGAATAATGTACTGTCATGATTATAAACAATGGTACTGATCTTATTAGTATGTCCTGTGATACTGTGTTGGCAAATTTTCTTTTCCATGTCCCAGATATCTATAGCCGTACCTTTACTGCATGTAGCAAAATAATTATTATTATGATTGAAAACAATTTTTGTGATTGGGTTGATCATTTGATCTATAATACTTTCACATTCCCCAGTAGTGGTATTCCAAAAGCGAATAGTTTTATCTCGACTTCCAGAAGCAACTAGATGATTACTGGCGCTATAATTTACACAGAGCAACTCATCCGTATGCCCTATCATAGTAATTTCATTTTGAGCTGTCGAAAGATTCCATATTTGTATCGAATAATTACTATTACTTGTTACAACACGTTCACCATCAGGGCTAAGTGCAACCCCCAACATTTGGATGTTGTTTTTTTGATACGTTAAATGTAAATCTCCTGCATTAAGATCCCAAAGTCTTACCCATCGATCTAAAAGATTACCTGCAGAAGCTATTTGTGCACTATCAGGACTAAAGCTGACTCCTTGGACAGTATTGATATGGCCTGTAAAAATTTTTAAGCATGTTCCGTCTATATTCCATAGACGTACAGTTTTATCCTTACTACCCGTAGCGATTTGAGTGCTTGTAGGATTAAATGCTACTGTCTTAATATTGGCTGTATGACCTTTAAGAATTTGTTGGCACGTCTTTGTTTGTAAATTCCAAATTCTTGCTGTTTGATCCTTGCTGCATGAGGCCAAATAAAGATTATTGGGGCTAAACACCACCTGATTGACCCAGTGCATGTGGCCTTCAAAAGTGACAATGCAGCTGAAAGTACCGACATCCCATAGCTTAATTAATTTATCGCCGGATCCTGATACTAACATTGTACCATCAGAGCTGAAATTAACACTGTTTACCCAATCGGTGTGACCACGTATGGCGTGGACTTTTTCACCGTTTGTAATGTTCCAAAACTGTATAGATTTATCCTTGTTGGCAGCAGCCAGAAGATTTCCTTCAGGATGGAAAGCTGCGGCCAATATAATCGCTTTGTTTCGAAACAAATACTGCTTTTGTCGATCTTTCCTCTCAAACAGTACAGTAGCTTTTATTTGATCAACTTGCAGTGCTAACCATTTTCCAGCATTATTATAGCCTATTGCGAGTATCTTACCATTTTTAATATTAAATTTATTCTGTAATTTTCTGGATTCTCGATTGAAAAAAAGAATATTTTCACTATCTGCTATCACCAATAACTCACCATTTGGGGAGTGCTGGATTGAATTCGCTGGTGATTTTAGTTTATACATTGGATTTTGACCTAATTTCACCCCGCTCATATTACAATCAGCTAAATTCGTATGTCTTAGCCATGCACCTTTGAGGCTAACATGGCTTAAGTCCGAATTAGAAAGATTGGTACCATCAAAGTTTGCATAGTCTACTATGGCATAAGGCACAGAAATTCCACTTAAATCACTGAGATCACCAATGAATGGCTCTTCGGCAAGATTAAGCAATGTGAATGCAATTGCAGCAATAGGCCCTAGGGTTTTATCCTCACGTGTCTGATAGAGGATACTCGCGAGTCTTGTACGTAAAGATGGATTGACTTGATAAGCTTCTTGCCAAAAACGAACAATGGCCTCATTCTTAACTAATAATTGTGGTGAAAAATTTTTGTCTTGGAGCCACTCCTGAATATCCACAGCCTCATTTTCAGCATTAATAAACAAAGCAACTAATGCATCAACTACAAAAAATTCGAGTATGGATTTGTGTTTAAACTGATACACATTTTCTTGAGAGTTGACAGGGCAGGCATTCAATATGATTCTGTTTTCTGTACAAAAGAGTGCATTCAAGCGAGCGTGTGAAGTCTTTTCTTTTTCTGAAACCTGTTCTCTTTTCTTAGTGATCAGTAAGCTTTTTTTAGGAGCAGGTGTGTATTTAAAGCTAGTAATGTCTTCTGAAAAAAAAGCAATGGCAACTTCTTGGCACAGTATATTACATTGTTCTTGAAATGGTTGATCTTCCTGAGTAATTCCGACTTGCCCCTTAAGCTTTTGTTCACCCCGCTCAAAATAATCCTTGATAAATTCTTGATAAATTTTATAACGTGTTATTTTGTTTTTTGATGCAGTAAGCTTTGCTAAACCTCGAAGGACAAATTTTAAGAGCAATGGATTTTTAGTTATCTCATAAAGTTCTCGGCGCTGTTGGATATCTGTATAGTAATTTTCGGCGATGAGCTGAATATCTGCGGGAGTAATATTTTTATTATTCTTATTTTCTGATTTTAACTCTATTTTGATCAATTCTTTTATTTGGATTCCTGTTAAATTTTGTAGCTTCCATTCTTCAAATTCATCTCGATTAGATGTGATAAAATTTGAATGATAACCTGGTTTTAATGATTCACTTCTACATGTCCAAATAAACTTGATATTTTCGAAATCTGACAACCCATTCGTTTCATAATAATTGAAGTCAATGTTTCCACTCCTTTCATCATAGCCATCAAGGAATAGGACTCTCATTTCACATGATTGCGTTTTCCAGGATTGAATTTCCTGATTTATTCCTCTTCTAAGTTCCTCGCAGGAGTAGCGATTTAGCAGTAGTCTCTTAGTTGAAACCTTTGATTCTATTAGGGTATTGAATATGTATTCACTCGTTATTGTTTTACCCATTCCTGATTCTCCCTGAATAAGAAGAACTTTTTTTACAGGGCTATTCAGAAATCTAGTGATGCCTCGAGAAACCGAATCCTTAATGCCATTTTCCGATATAATTTTTATGTTAAGTACGACATATTTTTCTTGAGCTTCCAAAAGCCCCGCTAAGTCTAAAAATTTATGCGTAGCATAATCACGCTTAATTTGAGTGCTCAGCTTTTCGGCTAGAAAAGCGTTTCTTATCAGCTCAAAATGATTAGCTTTAAAGTTGGGTTCATTAGGGTTGGCGATATATTTTTTTGGCCAGTGATGTTTTTCATCAGTAGGCAAAACATTTTTAAACAGATTATCTTGGGCCTTATATAGCTTAAAGGGTTTTAAGGAATTTCTTAATATATAATTATGCTCGGCTAATCGAATAATTTTTGCTGTCAGTATAATATTGTGATCCTCTTTGGAGGAAAGACTTATCAAGTAGTCGAAGCATGCCTCTATTCGATCGCGGTGTTTTTGTTTATTGATTAAGCAGGCTGTTAATTCCTCGACATTTAACTTTAAATTTAAACGTTCGCTAAGCATTGTTGCCAAAAATACTAATTCACGAGCATGATCTTCAGGAGTAAAATGATGAAAGGGAAACGGTGCGATAGAATCACACACATAAGCATAAGCTGAAATTTTACATGTCGAGAGTGCATTTACAATTTCAGGCGCTAATATGCCGCCTGATGACCAACCTAATATAAAAACAGGCGCAGAAAGTTTGTTATTTTTTTCGCACCATTGTTTTATGGCAAGGGCATAATCCATAGCCATACTATAAATCGTCGTTGGCATATGTGAGGGATCATCTAAACCCCGTGCATTTAAACCATAAAGTTGAAAATTTCCGTCTAGCTTTTCAGCAATATAGGAATAATCATGTTTAGAGTTACCTAAGATGGAAGGTGGGCAAAATACTATGTAGGGCGCGTCCATATCAATTTTTTTTGATAAAAGATTAATATCACACGGATTTCTCAAATTATAAATACTTTTGACTTGTGCAAACAGGGTATTGCATTCAAAAACCCAGGGGTTATTAATATAATTTTGTATTTCTGGGTATTGGAGTTGCACTTTATTGGTGAGTGCGCTTATATCTATTGACCTGCCGCCCAACACGAAAAAACTATCATGAAGTTTTGGGTCAGATTTTGGAAGGATTTCTTTCCAAATATTTCTTAACGCCTGATATATCAACTCTTCATATGATGGGAGAATATCATTAATTGATCTTTCAATTTCTAGAAATTCATTTTTCTTTGTAGATTCAAAGTAAGATATCTTAAGTTGTTTATAGTTTATTTTTGAATGCGTGGTGGGTAGTTTTTCATCTCTAAAGATGATAACTAATTGTTTTTTTCTGTCTATATTTTTCTCAATGGTTACAATCGCTTCGCGAATCTCATTTTCATTTATAATCTTATCTTTATCTTTAACAATAAAAACAAGTATAGTAGTTAGTGTTTTATCCTCGAGCGAACTACCAACTGCGTCTACAGCAAGATTCATTTTTTCTAGATTAAATTTGCTACAAAGATTTTTTTCAATACTTGGTAATTCGATTCGTTGCCCACTAATTTTAACCATCCGAGAATACCGACCTAGATGTTCAAGTCTTTTATCGGCATGCATAATGGCTTTATCACCCGTTTTATAGAAGGTCTCTGTATCAATAATTGCTTTTATATTGTTATGTATATCCACAAAGCGCCAGGCATTTTCCTTTTTCGCATCACCACGGTAACCTGCGGTAAGAGAAATCCCTTTTACCCATATTTCTCCTTCCTGATCAATAACCTCATCAGGAAAATATTGCACATTCTCGCCATATTCTATGCAATCGAGATTGGTCGGTTTTTTGATGACAATCTCTGTTCCAAAGATGGCCTTACCTATGCTCAATGGTTTTTGTGATTCTGAAAAATCAAGGTTCTCCAACGTCGTACAAATAGTTGTTTCTACGAGACCATATCCATTAACAATTTCTAGAGATGGGTTGGAGTTAAACCATTTTTTAGCATCTTCCCATTCAAATGATTCCCCCACGATGAATAGGGCTCTCCAGGACCTAAAATTCTCAGGCCCGCCCAGTTTGTTCAAAAATGCGGGAGTGAAGATGACAATAGATATATTATGGCGCTGGTAATATGCTGCACAAGCTTTTTCATCAAGCCTAATCTCACTGGGTACGATGGCTAAGGCGCCGCCTATTCCTAATATTAACATTTCCGCTACCCATGCATCAAAATCGCATGTTGCATATTGTGCCATAATTGACTCATGCGTGAGATCAACGCATTCACGATGTGCCTCTAAACACGGGATCAGACCACGTTGAGTAATTTCCACACCCTTGGGTTTACCCGATGATCCAGATGTGTAAAGAATGTAGGCTAAATCATCGGGTTTTAGTTCATTATCTAGATTGGTCAAGGGCATACTATCAATAATATCAAAACGATCATCTAAGCAAAGGCATGAAAAGGTATTTGATTCTGATGATTTAGGCAGAAGGTATTGGTGATCAGAGCGAGTGACAATCAGTACGGGTTTAGCATCACTGATGGTTTGAGCGAACTTTTCGAAGTATTCATCAATTGCATCCGGTGTAGAACCGATGGCAGTGGGGTCTATAGCAACAAAGGTACCTCCCGCTTTCCAGATTGCTAAGATTGTGATGATCCATTCAGGCTCTCTAGGTAAAAAAGTGCCAATAATATCACCTTTTTTAATGTGTTCATGCATTATTAGGTTGCGTGCTATTTGGTTAGCTTTCTCATTTACCTGTTCATAAGTGAAAATCTGATCTTTAAAGATGATGGCTGTGTTATTGGGATAATATTTTGCCATAGCCTCAAAACGGTGAAGAAATATAAAACTGCTACATTCATGAAGTTTTTCATAATCATTTTGGTGATGTTTTTGGATATCTTGCTGAGTAGGGAGTGTCTTCAATAGAAAATCTTCAATATGGAGTCTCTGCTTATATGGTATTGGCTTGTTAGAACGCCACTGCTGCATGTGTTCTAATGTGATTGATGAATCCACAGGCAAGGAATCGCGTATTTTTGAATCTATTTTTGTTAGGAGCGTTTGAGATAGAATTCCCGATTTGCCTTTACGAAATTCTGACATGAATACGCTTTTTTGAATGTAAAATACGGCCTCTTGTATCAATTTTTGCATTTTGCCCCCACAAGATAACAGACGAAAATATACTTGGCTTGCATAAGCCTCTTTAAGCCACTTATAATGAGTGTAGCTTTGTTGAAGTTAAGTAGCAATCACGTAGTATTACGGAGAAAAATCTTAATCTCGTGAGATAGACTATATCCCATGAATGAATTTTAATGAGATTACCTATCACAAAGGGGGGGATAAGCATGATGTTAAACTTAAATGAAAAAGTCTCTCTGAGACTAAACAATTTGAAAAACGTAATTAAAGAAAGCTTTAATAGTACGTCATCATCTAAAGACACCATGCATAAAATTGCACAAGCGCTTCAATTATTTGGAAGACAAGGAGTCCATGAAATCTTAGTAGAGATATTAAAGAATTCAGATACTCTAGAATCTATCGCCAAGAATTCTTATCTTCATCAAAATGGTTTTTATAAAATAATATTATTGGACGAAGAATCTTATACATTACGACTACATATATGGCTAAATGGTATCGATGTTAAAGAAACATTACATGATCATCGTTGGTATCTTGCTTCAGCCATTATTAATGGATCGTTAAAAAGCGAAATATGGGAAAACTCTGTTTCAGATAATACCAAAAGTTATGATGAGTACATGTATATAGGTAAAGAACAGCAGCCACTCTATCTTGGAAAAGCAAAAGTTACCTACGTTAACACAGTCACTCGAGTAGCAGGTGAGTGTTATACCCTTGATCCCAATGTACTACACCGGATTGTCTCTTCTGATGACGTGATGTCGGCAACATTAATGTGTCGATCAGCTCTGGTTAAGAATTCTTCACGTAATATCATTGTTAACGATAAAGTGCCTAATGTAATACCCACATATTTATCTACTACTGAGTTAGAAGAAGTGCTAAGACGCTACCTTGAATTAAGCAAAACCGAAACAGACAAAATTATACAGGAGAATGCCCAATGAAAGCGCTGGAATATTATGATAGTGTCCTTAGTGAGGGAAAAAACGTCATGTTTTCTTCGCCATTATTGCATGAACTTGATATCATTTCAAAAGAGAAGCTACACCACTTATTTTCTCAGATTTATTATTTTGTTAATAATTTCCCTGGGTATCTTGGCTTGCTACTCTGGAAAGCAAATAATGAAAAAATACGTTTTGTCTTAACAGAAAATCTAATTGATGAATGCGGGGGGTTCCAAAAAATTAAAGATCTTGATTATAGCGAAACTCACGCTAACTTATTGAAGAGATTTTTGATGGCTTTTGAAAAGCCGCTTGCAGAAAAAAGTCAACACACAATTCAACTGATGGAATCTTTTGATCACTTCTACATTAAGTCCACATTGACTGAAACATTAGCTTCGATGGCCTGCATGGAGGGTATTTCATCGGAATGGTTTAACCTTATTTACTCACAATTACTTCAACGAGATGAATTTAATTCTCATCAATTGTACTTTTTTGATTTACACACATCCTTGGATGAGATACACGGCGATGTACTCAAGGACACTCTATTGCCAATGTTAACTGATGACCTTACTCGTAATTTGTTTAAAATTGGAGCAATGACTGCAGCTACAATATGGGCTAAGTTTTATGATGGGATATCAGCTGAATTAGACAAACTATAAGGGAAAATAAAATGTGCGCTAATAAAGAAATCACCCCTTCTCTAAATCCTAGTGTACATAGCCTTGTGTCTGTTATTTTAAAAAATGAGTATCAAGCGAATACACGCATCAGTCTGGTATCCAGCGAAAATGTATTGTCACCTTTAGCGAGAATCCCCTATTTACTTGATATTCACTCCCGATACTACTTAGACGATATACGTAGATTTGGCAAGTGGTTATTTCCAAATGGAGAGGTAGTCGAAAATATAGAGGATGTTTATCTGGTTCCATTGTTAAAAGAATTAACAGAGGCATCTTATGTGAATGTTCGTCCTATTTCGGGAATGAACTGTATGACAGTCGCCTTGGCTGCTTTGACAAAAATTGGTGACACTGTATTAGCAGTCCCTTTAGAAAATGGAGGCCATTTTAGTACTTCGGTCATTGCGGAGCGATTTGGATTGAATGTAACATACATTCCCTTCATGAATGCTTATGATGTTGATTATGATGCATTGGAACTTATATTAAAGGAAAAAAAACCAGCATTGATCTATGTAGACCATTCGGTATTTTTATTTCCATTAAATCCTAAACCTATTCGCGAATTAATTGATGCCTTTTCCCCTGAAACGATACTATATTATGATACAAGCCACACGAATGGTCTAATCATAGGTAAAGCGCTTGAAAATCCGCTTAATAATGGAGCTGATATCATTGGAGGGTCAACACACAAAACCTTGCCAGGGCCGCATAAAGGATTTCTTTCAACCAATAATCAGGTATTGGATAAAATAATAAAAGAAAAAGCAAACCATTTCGTGAGTCACCACAATCCCGCAAGTTCATTATCATTAGCTATTACACTCATGGAGATGAAATACTGTCAGGGCACAAAATATGCTAAAACAATAATTTCTAATTCAAAAACTCTGGCCAAAACACTCGATCAGCAGGGATTTTATGTTGCTGCTAAAGAACGTGACTATACACAAAATCACCAGATTTGGGCTTATCCCAATCAACACTACAATATTGAGGATTACATCAAAAAATTATGCACACTTGGTATTGTCACGAATCGATTCGATGCCTTACCAGGTATTCACCAACCTGCCTTTAGACTATCTTTAGCGGAATTCACTCGTTATGGTGGGACTAATGAAGATGCAATTTTATTGGGCGAATTGATGAGCGATGTACTGCATTTAGATCATTTGAATAATCAAGCACACGACAAAATGAAGTATTTAAAAAATAAAATAAAGTATCCACAATATTGTTTTTCTTATGAAGATATCAGTGCTAACGATGAATTCAGTGATTTAAAAAATTTATTCACTGTTTTAAAAGACTTAATGAGTACAATAAACTAGACGAGGGCTTTTTTATGATTATTATTGGTGTGACAGGAAGTAAAGGTGCAGGAAAAACCACCGTAATCGAAAAACTGGTAACATATTTTCCTGCATCTCAAACTGTCGCTCTGCTCAGCGCTGAACATTATATTCCTACAGAAGAAGACATCTCTGATAAAATCATAGTATTAGAAATCAATCTTGATTCTTGTGAAAAATTACGCACAAAAGTAGATGTATTAATTTATGTCGATACCCCCCCGGATATTTGCTTGGCACGCCTTGCTCAACGTATCACAGTTGAAAGTCTAGCATTCCTTGCAAATTATGAAACTATTGGAAAGCTTTTAAACACTCAGTATGTCCCCATTGTTAAGCCCATTGCGGATATAACTCTAGATAATTCTTCTCGTGGTTTTAATATGAATCTGAATGAGGTGCTTGATTTTATTTATAAAAGCAAAGACCTAAAACCATTACATAGAATAGCCACTAATATTGCAGTTCCAACCTTCGATGCTGCTAAGCGCTTAGTTAAAAAAGGTACTTTGTATATCGTATCTGGACCTTCAGGCGTTGGGAAAACAAGTGTAATCAAAAAAGTCATCGAAAAAATGCCAGAAATAGAGCGGCTCGTCCCTTATAGTACTAGGGAAAAAAGAGCGAATGAAAGCGAAGGCGAGCCTTATCATTTTATTACGAAAACAGACTATGAAGCACTTCGAGAGAAAACAGTGTTTTTACAACATTTCGAAGATTACAACCAATATTACGGCATACCTTTAGATGTAGTTTTAAATAAGCTTAACCATGGAATTTCACTTATAATAGATGTTTCAAGCTCTGTCTTACCACAGGTACGCGAGAAGGTGCCTGATTTACAAGCCATTTATATATGCCCACCTAAAATGGCATCAATCATGGATCGGTTGGGTTCTCGTAATGAAGACGTCAAATCAATGCAAGAACGTTATCAAAAATCTGAGCGTGAACTAGAGCAGGCAAGCTACAATGATTACGACTATCTCATTATCAATGATAATCTTGAAAAAGCGAGCGAGGCGTTGAGATCTATTATTGATTCAGTCAATTTTACACTTAAGAAACAGCAAATAAAAAATGCGGAATTATTATTAAATTTCAAGGTTTATAGGGTGCTCAAAAAACTCGCAGTTAAAGATACTACATTCAAAATCGACGTTGATAATATTTCGATTGAAGGGCTTTCTTCACTGAACAACAGGACATTCAAAGTAAAAGACCATCTCTACGAGCAGTCATATTTTGTAAGAATAGCAGGAGATGCTGAAGATATTTATCGTATTACTGGAGATAAAGAATTACTGAGCTTAAAACAGGCCAATGATTTAAATTTATACCCTAAAATAATAGATTATGATCTCGAGACATATACCTATATTGCTCCGTACTTGAATGATTATCGAAAATTTACATATGATGAGGTTCATCAATCTGATATATTTATTAAATCAGTGGTATCAGCGCTAAAAACTTTACATCAGTCTCCCTTGTTTGAATGTGACTACGTTCCCATAAAATATGATGAGCGAGTATTATTTGCATTACGTCAACGTCAGGCTTTACTTCCTGTAGATATGGATAAAATAGCCGTTGTTTGCCATCGTGTTGCCGAGATCCTTGATCAATGTTGTGAAAATAAAGCCCCCTGCAATAACGATATTTCGATCTATAATTTATTATATAGAACAAGCGATCAGCATGTGGTTATCTCAGATTGGGAATGTTCTGGAAATAATGACGTTTTTTGGGATCTAGCAAAGTTATCAGTGGAAGCAAATTTTAATGATAAACAAGAAGACAGGTTATTAATTTATTATTTTGGCGCCACCAATTCCATCAATTCATCACGTCTAATACTGCAAAAGTTATTAGTAGAATTTCATTTGGCAGTATGGGCAAAACTCCAAGCAATCAATAATCATTATTCAATTTCTTCCAGTGAATTCGAAAAAATGCATTCGGTAAGAATGGATAATTGCAGAAAGCATATTGATTCCCTTTCCTTTACAAAGCATCTTGACAATGTCACTAAACTTGCAATGACCAAAAAACCCTATCCTTTTTTAATGCTCCCACCGCCGGAATCTAAACATAAATTCATTTCTGTGCACCGCTCGCCTATTGTTTTTTCACCTTTACGTTTTTTCAACCAAGAACCTCAATTACATTTAAAAAACCCAGGTCCTTTACAAATGTCTGAGGATCAGAGCATAACACTCGCGATACTAAAACCCGACATTCAAGCTCAAAACAGAATCGGTGAGGTTATATCATTTCTTGAAAAACAAGGTTTTAAGGTGATCGGCTTAAAAATGTGGCGCTTTAATACCCAGGATGTTGACAAATTGTACCCCAACATGAAAGCCGAAAGAATTGAAGTGCTTGATTTGCTGACTTCCGGACTTTGTACTGTTATGGTATTGCAAGCAGAAGAGGCTGCAAAAAAATTAAGGTCAATCAAAGGAGCAACTGACCCAACCAAAGCTGAAAAAAATACACTAAGAAACCTTTTTGGTCATACAATTAAGTGGAATGCGGTGCATTGTTCAGATGATAGTGCCTCCGCTCAGCGAGAAATTAATTTATTTTTTGATTCCGATGAGATTTCTACTATGACAACTGAGCTTGGATCTCATGTTCATTCTTTGTAGCAGCGCAGGTCACGCCATCCCGACTCAAAAAGCTTGATATAGATCTTATCATGCCCATGCAGAAGTTGGGATTTGCACGAGATTTTATGCTGATCCATTCAAAAACTTGATTGTCAGGCTACGTTTTTAAGCTCTCCGCTCAAAAAATATAATGATATTAACTTTTTGGTTTGATGCGAGATTGCGACCATGATCATATTTCACTTGGTTAAGTTCAAATCTTAGGGAGAATCAAAACGATGTTCCACGTGAAACATCATAAACTATAGCTTTATTCAATGTGACGGATATTAATAACACTTATAGAAGATATGGAAAAGAAACAATATT
>JAKORL010000225.1 GCA_029777855.1 Pseudomonadota bacterium | reverse complement strand
GTAATGAGATGTTTACCGATAACTTTGGATTTATTGTAGATTACCTTGCGGAGATACTAAAAGCTCTGCGTAAAGAGGATCAGACTAAATCGTATCAGAAATATTTTGAGCTGTCTCCCACTATTACTACTCGTGATAAAATGAGTATAGAGAAAACATTTTCAGGCCTTGTGAAGCTTGTTTATCCAAATGGCGAGTTTAATGAAGAGGAGGCTAAAGTGTTGTTGGATTTTGCTATTGAGTGCCGTAAACGTGTAAAGGACCAGCTTCGCAAAATGGATGAGACTTTTAACGATGACCCTGTTAAGTTTGAATATAAAACAAGGGATGGAAAAGTAACTCAAATAGAGACTCTGGAAGTGATGGAATATGGCGATGCAAAGCTCAATATCTTGCCTACTGCCAAACGAATACCGCAAGAGCCGAAGTCAGATGAAGAACGACGTTCGAAGAAATATTTGGAAGGTTTCAATCTTAGTATTCGCGATAACCAGACTAATATCAGCTACAAGGGACTTTTTGGAGATTATCTGGAGGGGGCTACAGAGTACATAATCAAGGATCCGTACATCCGCCTACCTTATCAGATACGCAATTTAGGGGAGCTCTGCCAACTGATTGCCGAAATAAAACCCGAAGAAGAAGAAATAAGAATTCACCTGATCACGTATAATACAGAGGAATTCATGGAAACTACCAAACAGGGATTCAATGAATTGGCCGACTCACTGGAGGAGTTGGGTATCAAGTTCACCTACGAGTTCAACGATATTCAACACGACCGTTGCATTGAGATGAATAATGGCTGGAAGATAATCCTTGGCCGTGGCCTCGACATCTGGCAGAAGACCTCTGGCCGCTTCGATATCGCCGAATTCTATCAGGAGAAACGCCGTTGTAAGGAATTCGAAGTGACCGTAGTGAGAGTTTAAGAACATTAAAAATAAATGATAATAATGTATCCCCCAATAATATGAAATAAATTTGCTAAAATTGATGATTTTTTTGATGAAATCGAAAGAGTAGAAAACCATGAAAAGAGAGCAAGAATTAAACTTGAGCTTTTTAAGATGTTTATCCCTCGACCACGTAATGGCGCACTTGATATTCGGATGCGGATATCAAGAAAATTCAGTACAAACTAAACCGAAGACCTCGAGAAAAATTAGACTTTAATTTACACAAAAATGAGTTTTACAAACAATTAGTGTAAATTCGCACTTCTAAGTTGAACTTACGTATAGTTGCAATTTTAGCTTGTGCCGGTATAGTCATGATTTATGCGGTAATTGGAGAATTAATTCGGATGGGGGAATGATGGTGGCGGAATTATCACCAAAGATGAATATCAAAGCTTTCAGTACTGACAAATTAGATGACCTTTCACCAAGCTGCTATATTTTGGCAGTTTATTTGCTGTTAATGACACTTTCCTAATATTGTCTACCTCTAAAATAATGCCTTAAATCACCTTAAAATGCATCGGTTACACCTCTTTTTTTGCTCAAACCGTTTGCAGAAAAGAATTTAAAGCAAGGTACAACTACAACCATACAATCTAACATATTTTCCAGATAAATGAAAACAAGTATTTTATCAAAAAAATGGTGGATATGATTAAACCTTTGGAAAAAAATTCTATCTTTGTATAAAGAAACGGGGGAAAAGATTTAAATCTTTACATTTTGTTACTGGTTTGTTACCCGACTTTTCAATAACACCTCGTTTCTTTTTGAGTATCAATAAGATACTAAACATATGGGGTTGACCGGTTTTGACAGCGAGTAGAAGAGGTTTGTAAGCATGCAGTGCGTTGACGTTTTTGCACTATAATCTCAAGCGTCAAATCAATAACTGGCAATGACAATTATGCTCTTGCTGCGTAATCGAAGTATAGTAGATTAATCGCTTAATCCCGGCACAAGGTGCTGGGACAAGACATCACCCG
>JAKORL010000224.1 GCA_029777855.1 Pseudomonadota bacterium | reverse complement strand
TATTGCGATTGCTCAGAATATTCAAAGTATCGAAGATGTAGAGCAACTTAAATATTTGCAGTGCATGACAATTGCTTTATTGTGCCTACCTGAAAAAATAAATGAGAGTGAGGAAATCTATATCGCGCATCAGGCCAGTCTATTACTCAACACTGAAATACCAGGCCTTATAATTACTAACATTCCGAATCAAGAAGAGTTAATTGACATGATATCTAAGATCACGGGCGTGTCAGAGTTAATACCATTACTTCGCAAACGCTTTAGCTTAACGATCCCTGATTCAACAAAAACAATGTCCTTTTAAAGGCAGAAATCTACATCTGAGCCATTGTGCTATTCTCTACACGAAGCAATCGTATCACGATTGGAGCACTATGATCTCATTACAAGCAATAAGGCTATTAATTCCTGTGATGGAATAGTGAAAAGATCACGAAAGTTTAAATAAGACTACACAGCGAGGTTTTATTGTCTTCGTCTTTTAAATGGTGATGAATTTCAGCCAATGCATTTTTTTGAGCCGTGTAGAGGGTTGAATGGGTCAAAAGTGATTGGGTTTGTTGAGAAATATTCTCTGCAGTCATTTTAGATTGAAGTAATTCGGGTACTATTGATTTTCCTGCAATGATGTTAGGTAGACCTAAAAATTTGAGTTTGATGACTTTTTTTCCTAGCCAAAAAGTAATGGGGTTTGTTTTATAAATAATGATCATGGGTTTTTCGAGTAACGCTAATTCTAATGTCACTGTTCCACTTGCGGCGATGGCGATATCCGCAGCTTGCATTGATGTGTAGCGATCTTCTGTAGTCACTTTGATAGGAACAGAGCAGGTGGCAAGTTGTTCCTTAAGCCACGTTGAGTCGATGCTATTGGCTTTAGGTAAAATAAATTGTAGTGAAGGATTAGTCGCATAAAGCTGTTTTGCAGCATCAAGAAGAGCTGGTAATAACGTGTGAACTTCGGAATTACGGCTTCCAGGGATTAGAGCAATCACAGGATTATTATTAGATAAATTTAATTTCTTTTTAGCTTCATCTGGTGTAAGAGGGCAGAGGGGTTTTTCGGCTAAAGGATGTCCTACAAATTTTGCATCGATATTAAATTGTTTAAAAAATGTCACTTCAAAGGGGAATATAACCGCCATGACATCAACCCATTTTTTTAATTTATGGACTCGACGTTGATTCCAGGCCCAAACTTGAGGGCTAATATAATAAACCACGCGGCAATTATGTTGTTTTGCAAATTTTGCCATGCGAATATTAAAACCGGGATAATCGACTAAAATAACGGTTTTTGGTTTTTGCTCTAGAATATGGTTTTTTATTGTCTGAAATGCACTGCGAATTTGTCGCCAAGCTTTAAGTACTTCAATCGCGCCCACAACCGCTAATTCTTTACAATCGACAATAATGTGTGCTCCTGCAGCGGCTAGTTGATCACCACCCATGGCCGAAATTTCTAAATGTGGCTGAGTACTACGCAGCTCTTGAACTAATTTTGCAGCGTGCATATCTCCCGAGGGTTCACCAGCAATAATCAGTAAATCGGTATTATGCATTTTGAGTCCAGAGAGTGTCAGTTTGTGTGCCTATTTGTTCCTGAGCCAATTGATCAGCGATGATGCGGGTAATATCGAGTGCGGTACTTAATGCAGCTCGACCAGCTTCACCAGAAACCACGGGCGGTGAATTACTGATGATGCTAGTAAGAAAAGCCTCGCATTCATCGCGCAATGCATCACCTGATTCAAAAGATTGTTCATGCATTGTAATTTCTTGGGTATCAGCAATCTGTGGTTGGTGAATGAATAATTTTTTATGTTGTAAATCTGCTTCAAGAAAAATATTATTTTGAAATAATTTTATTTCACGCTGAGATTTTGAGCTGACTCGACTTGCTGTAAGATTAGCAATACATCCATTTAGAAATTCAATACGAGCGTTAGCAAAATCTAAACGCTGTGTGAGTACTTTTTTCCCTGTGGCAACGATGGATTTTATGGGCGATTTTACCCAATGCAAAACCAGCTCAATATCATGGATCATTACGTCGTGAATAACATTAATATCGGTAACGCGTGGTTTAAAAGGTGAAATGCGTGTGCATTCAATATACCGAGGATTATCAATAAGGGTATTTATTTCTCGTACAACAGGATTAAATCGTTCAAGATGGCCGATTTGAAGAATGCATTGTTGGTCATGCGCACATTGAATTAAATCATTGGCTTCTTCAATGGTTTGAGTCATTGGCTTTTCTAAAAGGACGTGTTTGTGTGCCATTAAGAGGTCTTTACAAATTGCGTGATGACCTGAGGTGGGTACGACGATACTGACGGCATCAACAAGCTCTAAGAGCTCTCGATAATCGGTTGTTGCTTTAACACCGTATTTTTCAGCGATGGGATTGACGCGTTCAGCATGTGTATCACACACAGCGACCAAGTCAGCCAAGGGAGATTGAGCATATTTTTCTGCGTGGAATTGCCCCAAATAACCCACTCCGACGACCGCCACACGACATTTTTTCATTGGTTTACCTTTGTGTTCAGAATCTGGATGAATCTCATGATTAGGCTAAGCTAATCTATCATGAGGCACGATACCATTGTATGTACGGCTGATCAACTCTGAAAGAGGGGTACCTGAAACCATTACTAAATGCTATTTATCCAGGCTGAGTAGGATGTTCTGTATTAAGCTACTATACTTAGTATGATACAATGATGAGAAAATTATCTGAGCTGATGATACATATGATCATGCATAATCCCTTACATCCTGGCTTAGTAGTCAGGGATGCTTTGATTGACAATACGGGGCTTACTGTTACCGAAGCCGCTGATCGAATTGGCGTAACGCGTACTACCTTGTCCCGCTTGTTAAATGGCAAGTCTGGCATTAGATAGTGAAGAGCTCAATTGATAAAATTCATTTCAGACAAATACATCCATAAATATTTTTTAAATTTATGGGGAGAATGTGCATCCATCCCCAGTCTTACACAAGTCTGAAAGTAAAAATACTTTCAAGTACTATCCACGTGCAGCTGTGCTACTGAAAACACTTCAAGAATGCCCTTACGAGACGCCAAACTCTTGGGCTAGCCCCAAATCTCCCATTGGAACTCACTTTAGCATAGGAAAAACTTCTCACTGGGGGATGAGTATTGCAAAAATGTTTGCATATTAATTCTCCTAAGTAATATCAAACGTTCTCATCTTTAAATGAGTTCCAATACAATTATAGCAGAATTGTGCAAATCACGAGTTGGGCGATAGCATTGCACCTATGGTATTTGAGTTTTTGTTTCGCTAAATTTGTAACAACGTAGTTGATATTTTTTATATTTTTCTAGGCTAGAAGTGACTCGATCAATTGTTGTACTTTTTGGCGTCGTTTTTGATAAGGTATCATGGCGATATAGCGATCTAAACATTGAAAATCAAAATGTTGTGGCAATTCCAGCTCGGGAAGCTTAACAAACTTTCGGCTTTTGGCTTGGTGCAAATAACAAAAATCGATCAATGCTTTTTCTGGTGAAGCCATGTTGATGTATGGAGCGATTTCTTTATAACCAAACAGCATTTTCGGTGTGACATGGTGAATTGATACGGTTGCCAGTGAAGTTTGGTACATTCTTGTTCGGGCAATTGAAATTGCATAAATCACCTCAGGTATTTGCATTATCATCCCATGATAGGATAATGCACTTTGTAACGAAATATAACTAGGTGCAGGCATCGTTAGAAAATAGGGAAGGCAGAATACTTCGCTTTTCTCAGGTAAAATCCATATTCCACGTTTAATTTGTAGTACTTGATTTGTGTTACTTAAGCGTGTGAGAAGTTGACTGGCATGTTGGTTTGATATTTTTGCTAATACAGCGACATCTTCTGTTCTAAAGACTGGCTGCCCAATACTAATTAATTGTTGATAAAATTCTATTAATCTCATGATAACTTCTCAATAACGCTGAGTTGTATATTCTGCCATACTGTGGCGTCTGCATACTGCTTTACGTATATTGGATCAAGATAGCTTACGACTAGGCTGTTATAATACTCAAATGAAATGTTTAAAGTGTTATTGATAGCTTGTTGCCGATCATTGTCAGACAATTTTGAAATAATGTCATTCATATCAGTTGCATGTTGAAGTAATAAATAAATATCAAAAACGTCACGAGCCTGTGTTTCAGTACGATTAATTAATGCTGAGAACTTTTGTTTCAAAGCTGAATTGGCATTGTAATGAGGAATGAAAATAGGAGGCAATTGGTATTGCTGCGTTAATAGTTTGTTGATAATACCTAGCTCAATTCCCTCATCAATTCCTCGTCTAGAAAATTCAATCTTAGTATGAATAGGTAATGCGGAGTCGGAATATTTCAATAATATCTTCCACCGTTGAGTAGTCTCTGTTTGTTTTACAGGGTTTATGCTGTCTATTTTAATTTTCCGCACTTGTAGAATCTGCTCAAAAGGGGTAGAGGTCAGAATTTTCTTAATTTTGTTTGCTAGCGTTGTTTTACTGATGGTGCTCACGTCGATATCAATATCTTCTGAATATCTGATGCTCTGAAAGAAGAAGCGAAGATTGCACCCACCTTTTAAAACATATAACCTCTTATCAAGCTGCTGACCGAGCTGATCTAAAAATAGCAGGTGAAACTGCTCAACAATTTGTCTTTGAGATTGTGTGTCCATGGCGTAATAATACACGATGTTGACATATTTGTCAATAATGCGTATTATTAAAAGGCAACTGAAACTACGAATTTACATCAGAGAGTAGAGACAACAGATGAAAAAAAGGATTTATCATCAAAAGATGGCTGGCGTGGATGAAGCTGGTCGAGGGCCGTTGGCTGGGCCGGTGGTGGCTGCTGCGGTGATCATGCCAGAGGTGCGGACTTTAAAAGGCTTGAAGGATTCTAAGCTAATGTCCGAGTCGGCACGCGAGAGGCTGTATCAAGAGATTACTGAGGGTGCAGTTGCTTGGGCTGTAGGCAGAGCTGAGGTGGCTGAGATTGATGAGATTAATATCCTTCAAGCGACGTTGCTAGCCATGAAAAGAGCGCTGGAGGGTCTTGGGGTTGATACTGAATTGGCCTTGGTGGATGGTAATCAAGCGCCGAAATTATCCTGTGTCGTTGAAACCATTATCGGGGGTGATGACATAGAGCCTCTAATTAGCGCGGCCTCAGTTATCGCAAAAGTCACACGAGATCGAGAGATGATCACATTAGACTCTCTGTATCCAGGCTATGGCTTTGCCCAGCATAAGGGGTACGGAACTAAGGTGCATTTAGCAGCTTTGGCAGAGTTGGGGCCTAGCGAGGTGCATCGTCGAAGTTTTGGACCAGTAAAAAAATTTTTTGAAAGCGTAGGGTAGGCCTTAATATACGATGACTTGCTCCCTTCCTTTTAGATATACTATCCATCACACTAGCAAGATACTGTAGAGAAAAACGTGATGTCCGGAGACTTCGTCCACTTACATTTACATACCGAGTATTCACTCGTTGATGGCATTGTGCGCATCAAGCCGCTCGTATCGGCTGTAAAAGCAGCAGGGATGTCTGCTGTTGCTATTACTGATCATTGTAATTTGTTTGGCATGGTGAAATTTTACAAAGCCGCACTCTCTGCTGGAATAAAACCCATTATTGGCGCTGATATTTTAATTGCTAATCCTGCGGCGCCAGCATCACCTTATCATTTGGTTTTATTGTGTCAAAATAAAATAGGGTATGGAAATTTAACTCGTTTGGTTTCGCGTGCCTATCTAGAAGGACAAGCGAGTGGATTACCGCTTATTGATCGAGAGTGGATTGTAGGGAATACTGATGGGCTGATTGCATTATCGGCGGGAAAATGGGGTGATATCGGTCAGGCACTGTTATCTGGCAATACTTCGTTAGCGGAGGAGTTAGCCTGTGAATGGTCAGCTTTATTTCCTGATCGATTTTACTTAGAATTAATGCGCACTGGCCGTGTTGATGATGAAAAAACAGTACAGCTCACAATACAATTAGCAGAAAAATTAAATTGTCCCGTTGTTGCAACGAACGATGTGCGCTTTTTAGAATCAGATGAATTTGAAGCGCACGAAGCACGGGTGTGTATTAATAGCGGGCATACCTTGGAAGATCCTTCTCGACCACGATTATACAGTGAAAAACAATATTTACGCACGCCTGCGGAAATGATGGAATTATTTTCTGATATTCCAGAAGCCTTAGAAAACACGGTTGAAATTGCAAAACGCTGTACACTACCTTTGACATTAGGCAAAAATTATTTGCCCACTTTTCCTGTTCCTGATGGGATGAGCCTTGATGATTTTTTTAGACAAGAAGCGAATCAAGGGCTAGAAAAAAGATTACAAAAAATTGCTGCGCATTCATCGGAAAATTTTTCTGAGAAAGAAACGATTTATCGTGAACGATTAGCCTTGGAGCTTGATGTCATTATTTCAATGGGATTTGAAGGTTATTTCTTGATCGTTGCTGATTTTATTCGATGGGCAAAACAAAATAATATTCCTGTAGGTCCCGGCCGTGGTTCGGGAGCGGGCTCGTTGGTTGCGTATGCATTAGATATTACCGATTTAGATCCGATTGAATTTGATTTACTGTTCGAGCGTTTTTTAAATCCTGAACGGGTTTCAATGCCAGACTTTGATATCGACTTTTGTATGGAAGGTCGTGATCGAGTAATCGAATATGTTGCTGAAAAATACGGCCGAGAAAGTGTGGCGCAAATTATTACGTACGGTTCAATGGCTGCAAAAGCAGTAGTTCGCGATGTGGGGCGTGTATTAGGGCATCCCTATGGTTTTGTCGATAAAATAGCCAAATTAATCCCCTTCGAACTCGGAATGACACTTGAAAAAGCGCTTAAACAAGATGAAGCCTTATTGAATCGCTATTATGACGAAGAAGAAGTAAAAGCACTCATTGATCTTGCACTGAAATTAGAAGGGATTTCACGTAATGCGGGTAAGCATGCGGGTGGGGTAGTGATAGCGCCTTCAAAATTAACTGATTTTACACCATTGTATTGTGAATCTGGTGGCGAAAATTTAGTCACACAATTTGATAAAGACGATGTAGAGGCAGTAGGTTTAGTAAAATTTGACTTTTTGGGTTTAAGAACATTAACCATTATTGATTGGGCTCTGCAAACCATCAATGCACACAGAAAATCTCAAGGCCAAGAACCCATAGAAATTTTATCGATACCGCTGAATGATCATAAGGTCTTTAAACTTTTACAAGCGTGCAATACAACGGCTGTATTTCAGCTTGAATCACGAGGCATGAAAGATTTAATTAAACGTTTAAAACCTGATGCGTTTGATGAAATCATTGCTTTGGTTGCATTATTTAGACCAGGTCCCTTGCAATCCGGAATGGTGGATGATTTTATCGATCGAAAACATGGTCGTGCAAAAGTAGAATATCTGCATCCTGATGTAGGACCCATATTAAAATCCACCTATGGTGTGATTTTATATCAAGAGCAAGTGATGCAAATCGCACAAGAACTTGCAGGATACACATTGGGTGGTGCCGATTTATTACGTCGAGCAATGGGAAAGAAAAAAGCCGAAGAAATGGCTCAGCAACGCGAAATATTCGTAACCGGTTCCAGTGGGCGCGGTGTTCCTGAAGATCGCGCGAATCAGATTTTCGATTTAATGGAAAAATTTGCGGGTTATGGATTTAATAAATCGCACTCTGCAACCTATGCATTATTATCGTATCAAACGGCCTGGCTAAAAACTTATTATCCTGCTGAATTTATGGCGGCTGTATTATCATCGGACATGGATAACACTGATAAAGTGGTTAATTTTACCTTAGATGCAGAAGAAAATGGCCTAGTTGTAGAGCCACCTGATATTAATGTGAGTCATTATAAATTCATGGTGAATTATGATGTATGCACAGCACAAAATGATCAACAGAGTAATAAAAAACCGCACATTGTGTATGGCTTAGGCGCTCTGAAAGGAGTAGGTGAAGCAGCGATTGAAAGTATTATTGAAGCTAGAAAACAAGGTCCTTTTAAAGATTTATTCGAGTTTTGCCAGCGAGTGGATACGCGCAAAGTGAACAGACGTGTGATTGAAGCCTTAATTCAATCGGGAGCGATGGATCATTTTGGTGCTCATCGTGCGAGCTTATTAGCGAGTATTGATCATGCATTTCGATATTCCGACCAGCATCGTAAAAATCAAGAATTTGGTCAGCAAGATTTATTTGGAATGGCAATGACACAGCACGACACCATAAAAGTTGATTATGTCACAGTGCCTAAATGGCGTGATGAAGAACGATTGCAAGCAGAAAAGGCTACGTTAGGATTTTATTTAAGCGGTCACCCGATTCAACAGTATGAAAGAGAGCTACGACAGTTTATTTCGAATACTATTTCAACGCTTAAACCTACAGAGCGGAAAAAGACGGTGCTTGTTGCAGGTTATGTGGTGAGTGTGCGTTCGCTAATGACTAAAAGAAATACACGTATGGCTATCGTGAAAATTGAAGATCGTAAAGATATTATTGAAGTTGCTGTTTTTTCTGAAGTGTTTGAAGAAGCACGGCCATTGTTAGTAAAAGATCAATTGTTAATTATCGACGGTGAAGTGAGTACGGATGAGTTTTCAGGTGGATTGCGAATGAGTGCGCGTCGGATCTTGGATTTGTCGATGGCCCGTTGTGAATACGGAAAATCTGTTTATATAGATGCGACTCAACAGTTGAATTTAGAATCAACTTTACCTGCGCTTCAATCTGCCTTAAGTCGATTCCAGGAAGGAAATTGCAGGGTATTAATTGATTATCAAAATTCGGAAGGTCGAGCACGAATGTTGTTGGGTGAAGAGTGGAAGGTGGCGCCCAAAAATGAATTGATGAATGCGCTGCAACAGATTTATGGTAATGAAGCTGTAATGGTTGGTTATGGAAGTTCGCTGCTTTGAAATCTCTTTGCCGTCATCGCGAGCCACCAAGGGTCGCGCTGACGCAGCGTGGCGATCCAGTTCTTTTTTAAGGGAAGCAAGGGAAGGGGGCAGATCTAAGATTTATCCAGCTTTCATTTCTGTGTCTCGTATCTCTTCTCTGAATAAGCTGGATAAATCTTAGATCTGCCCCCTTCCCTTGCTGCACCACCCCCTCAGGTCTCACTTTAACTTATGATAAAGCGTCTCAAGCGCAAATTGAGTGGCTTGGTGACGTATGCTGGTACGATCACCTTGAAAATGTTGAACTAAGGCAAAGGTATCAAAAAGTCCTTTACTAGCCCATGCAAACCACACGGTGCCAACGGGTTTTACTGGAGTGCCGCCATCGGGGCCTGCAATACCGGTGACTGATAAGCTGATGGTAGCGTGGCTTTTTTGAAGAGCGCCTTCAGCCATTTCTTTCGCAGTTTCTTCGCTCACGGCGCCGAATTTTTCCAATGTTTCAGATTTGACGGCCAACATTTCTTGTTTTGATTCGTTGGAGTAAGTTACAAATCCGCGATCAAACCAATCAGAGCTACCTGAGACTGAGGTAATTTCTGCTGCTAATAAACCTGCGGTACAAGATTCGGCAGTGACTAATTTATATCGATGCTGTATCAGTAGATTATAAAATGATTGGTGATCATTCATCATCTCATTCCGAGTTGATTATCCAGCTCTCCTATAAATATCGGATCACTAACACTGAAATGTAAATGTTTAGGTTTCTCAGGTTTTCTTAAACCTTGAAGCAATTGAAATTTTTCATTTGCTGAATAATCGTCAGGTAATGCAATTTCTGTTCTATTTCTAGGTGGAGTGGTTAATAGTTTCGTTTCATTACTTTCAGAATATTTTATAGATTCACCGACTGAGAGGTCTTTATTATTTAAAAGTTTGTCGAAGTGTGTTAATAAATTTTCAGCAGCTTCACTTTGAGTTTTGGCTTCATCAATCGTAGTATTTGCAAATTCAACACCTTGATCGGCAGCATCAAATGTGTAAATCACACCAAATACCCCTACTAAAAGGGATGCCATGAATAGACCGTAGGTGATGATTGGCGCTGTAATAGGGACAAATGTAACCAGTGTAAGGAACACGAATAAGGGGAATCCCATATACCATGCATAACCTGTCGTCAATGAGTTATAGAGAATCCCAAGCCATTTAACGAAAGACATGAAGAAATTATCTTCATTCATTTTATCGCTTTGTTCACGTAATTTTCTTGCCGCTTTTACTAATTGAACTTTACGTTCTAGAATTAATTCGCGGGAATTTTTATCGATCACATTAACGGTTGTAGGAAGTTCAGCTTCTGCACCATTGGCTTTCAGTGTATTGAGGGCAGATCGTTCTATGTGAAGCTGTTTTAGATCTTCTGTAACCTCTGTAGTAAGAGCTGTCACATGATCAGAATAGGTTTTTAATAAGGTTTCTTGATGATTCCAATACAGGTTAAATAAGCTAAATACGACAGATAAAGCGGTAGTGATGATTAGTCCAATGGCATACACATTGACGAGAAGCGGTGTGAATGTCACACCTAAAACGAATTTTAAGTATAGAGCTACACCACCGGGTACTATCGCGCCCATAATGGCCATAAATAGAACTCGAGCAGCATAATCAACGACGGTGCTCAGAAGGGTCCATTCATAGAAATATTCGGAAATTTGCTGCAATATTACTCCGAATTTTTTGCCGGGTGTTCCAGGAGAGGAAGTATCAAAAGCAGATTTCGGTAATCGGTCTCCTAACGGTTTTGTCAAAGCATTTAGAACCGGAATACGAGCAAGGAGCTCTTCCCCTTTTTTAATGAGGAAATATTTCGAACTTTTCTTTTCAGAATTTTTTCGATTAATTTCTTGGTCTGGTTTTCTTTCAACAGCTATGCGTTTTTCAATTGTTTGCTGATTAGTCAGTAATGCTTCACAGGATTCAGCCATTTTTTTTGCAGAATTTTCTATCCATTCAGATTCTTTAATGGCTGCATCATAGGTTGTAATTTCGCGTGATTCATCTAAATACGATTTAAATAAACCGAATACGCCTAAAGAGACTGAGAAAACCAATATTGGGATTGCAAGTGGGGCAAGCCAAGCTGGAGCGATAATGGCATTGATGGCTAATGCAATAAATAAGGGGAAACTAAGATAAAATACATAGGATGTAATAAAGGCTTTGTAAGTGCCGATAATATGGCGTTGTATAAAACCGCCAACGTATTTAATGGCTTTTTCTCGAACTTTTGGTAGTGAATCTTCTTTAGCATCATTATAGAGTTCTTTAAGTTCAGCTATTTTACCGCGAATAATGTTAAGATCATCTTCGCTGATGCACTTATGAGTGTTTGAATCTGATTCAGGCGATTGTAATAGAGCCTGTTCACGTAGAAGTTTATCTTCATAGTAGTGTAATTCATCGAAAAGTTCTTTGATTCTTTTGGCTTTAGCATTCATGGAGTTTAAATAGTCTCGGCGGGAATCGTCTCTATATAAAAGATAAATGGCAGCGAGGGTAGTGATGGTGGTGGTAACGGCGAAAACGGCAGTGAACGTGGTCGTTATGGGCCAGAGTAGCATGAAGGCTGTGTAGAAAAAGAGACCGCCCGTTGCTAAAAATCCATTGAATGCCCCAGAATATAGATACCTGCCCGCCGCTTGATAAGTCTTTTCATCGGATAGAAACTCGAACGCCATAAAACCTCCCCTACATGATTAAACACGAACCTTGATAAGCGCCCGTAACTTTACAAAATTACGCTGCAGATTACAACTAAAAATGACATCAAGACGGTGTCACATAGATCGAGGGCAGGCATGCAATCTCCAATCTATTTGAGACCTGACACCTTCCCGTGCTACGATATTCTCTTTCGCGTAACTTACCTTTTGGAGAACGAAGATGAGTCAGATTAATAGCTTTAAAACGGATGATATCCTCACAATCAATGGTCAGAATTATCACTATTTTTCCCTGAAAAAGCTGGAACAAGCCGGTTTGAAATCAGTACACCAACTACCATTTACACTGAAAATTTTATTAGAACAGTTGCTTCGTAATGAAGATGGTTCTCGTATTACGCCAGAAGATATCAATACTTTAGCGAATTGGGCTGTAAAACCCACCTCGCGCAATCTTTTGTTCGCTCCAGCTCGGGTTTTAATGCAGGATTTTACAGGGGTTCCTGCAATTGTGGATTTAGCGGCCATGCGAGCTGCTATGGTGGCGCGTGGAGGAGATCCCAAAAAAGTAAATCCTCTCACGCCAGTGGATCTCATCATCGATCATTCAGTCCAAGTGGATGAATATGCGAATAATCATGCCTATGCTGATAACGTCCACATAGAAATGCAACGTAATCGCGAGCGCTATGAATTTTTACGTTGGGGACAACAAGCCTTTGATCATTTTAGAGTCGTACCGCCCGGCACAGGCATTTGCCACCAGGTGAATCTAGAATATTTAGGGAAAGTGGTGTGGACTCGTGAAATCGAGGGTAAAACAATTGCTTATCCGGATACCTTAGTGGGAACGGATAGTCATACGACGATGATTAATGGCCTCGGTATTTTAGGCTGGGGCGTAGGCGGTATTGAAGCCGAAGCAGCTATGTTAGGGCAGCCTATTTCGATGTTAACGCCGGAAGTTATAGGGTTTGAAGTTACTGGACAGCTTCAAGAAGGCATCACGGCAACCGATCTCGTGCTAACCGTCACTCAACTTTTACGAAATCGAGGTGTAGTCGATAAATTTGTAGAATTTTACGGGCATGGGTTAGCTTCTCTGACCTTACCTGATCGCGCGACAGTGGCCAATATGGCGCCCGAATATGGGGCAACGTGTGGATTCTTTCCGGTGGATCAAGAGACGTTGGATTATCTTGCCCTCACAGGCCGCGATGAAAATCAAATCGCGCTTGTTGAAGCTTATTCTAAAGCTCAAGGGTTGTGGCGAGATGAAACGACTCAGCATCCTGTTTTTACAGACACTATGCATTTAGATTTAGCAGAGGTAAAACCTTCTCTTGCGGGACCGCGTCGTCCTCAAGATCGTGTGTTAATTTCTGATCTTCCACAGGCTTTTGCAAAACAACAAGAAGCTTTAACAAAATCTACAGCCTCTAATCCTGTAAAAGTAGAAGGTGGATTTGAATTAGATCATGGTGCGATGGTGATTGCTGCGATTACAAGTTGTACGAATACCTCTAATCCCAGTGTTTTAATGGCGGCGGGATTGGTAGCGAAAAAAGCGTGTGAAAGGGGTTTAACCGTAAAACCGTGGGTAAAAACTTCTTTAGCCCCTGGGTCTAAAGTTGTAACAAGTTATTTAGAAAAATCGGGATTACAAAAATATTTAGATCAATTAGGTTTTAATTTGGTGGGTTATGGTTGTACGACATGCATCGGTAATTCAGGTCCGCTTCATGAGCCGATTGCAAAAGCGATTGATGACAATGGTTTAGTTGTGAGTGCTGTGCTTTCAGGTAATCGAAATTTTGAAGGGCGCATTCATCCTCAAGTGAAAGCCAATTGGTTGGCATCGCCGCCCTTAGTGGTAGCCTATGCATTGGCGGGTACCTCAAAAATTGATTTGCATAAAGAGCCTTTAGGTACCGATAAAAGTGGTCAGCCTGTGTTCTTAAAAGATATTTGGCCAAGTAATGCGGAAGTTAACGCTGAAGTGATTACTGTTCGAAATAATATGTTTATAGAGCAATATGCTGATGTATTTAAAGGCGACAACGAGTGGCAAAATTTGCCTACAAGTCAAGATGCTACCTACCAATGGCGTGAGGATTCAACCTATATTCAACATCCGCCGTTTTTCATGGATCAAGTTAAGCCCGCTGATATCCAAGATGCTCGTATTTTGGCGATTTTAGGTGACAGCATTACCACGGATCATATTTCTCCTGCTGGATCGATTGGAAAAAATACACCCGCGGGACAATATCTCATGGCTGAAAATATTCAGCCTGCTGATTTTAATTCTTATGGCGCGCGTCGAGGAAATCATCAAGTGATGGTGCGCGGTACTTTTGCGAATATTCGTTTACGCAATCAAATGACACCCGATCGTGAAGGTGGTTTTACTCGGCATTTTCCGTCAGGCGAAGAGATGAGCATTTACGAAGCATCTCAACGCTATTTAAATTCTAATACACCATTGGTAATTTTTGCGGGCAAAGAATATGGTACGGGTTCATCACGCGATTGGGCAGCGAAAGGAACTCGATTGTTAGGTGTAAAAGCGGTTGTTGCTCAAAGTTATGAGCGTATTCATCGATCAAATTTAATTGGTATGGGAATCTTGCCATTAGAATTTATTTCCGGTACTGATCACAAATCATTAGGACTAACCGGCTCTGAATCGATTAGTATTAGTGGTATTAATCAAATTACACCTGGCGGGCAACTGAGTTTGCATATTGTTGATGAACAGGGAAATGCTCGCGATATTCCGTTGCGTTGTAGAATTGATACACAGGATGAATTGCACTATTACCAAAACGGTGGAATATTGCAGTACGTGCTGGGACAGCTATAGAAAAAGGGAGGGGGTCAGATCTCCTTTTTCCGTCAATTGGAGATCTGACCCCTACTATTATTGTTCAACAACACATGAAGTTGTGCTGCCATCCAGGCAGGTCACAGTGCAAGATGTTAAGCTATTAATGTCGACTGAACGTACAAGGTTACCATTATATTTTTTGTTGGGTGTGCATCGAACAAAACTGTAATAATCGTATTCACTGCATGAGAAATGTCCCATGTCTGTGCAAACACCAATCATTAGGGTCATTTTTTCGTCACTGAATTTAGTGTGATACACTTCTGATTCGCCCATAGGAATTTGATAAACAAAATTAGGCATAATAGAAGGTTCTAAGAATTGGTAAGCGAGATTTTTATCGGTGTGATTAAAAATCAGTATGTCATTTAAATTGCCTGAAAAACGTTGAACTTTATCACCAAAAAAATCCATATCAGCTTGCGCTGAACACGTGAATAATGATGCGAGAAGTAGTGTAGCTAAACATCTTTTCATTGACGATTCCTCCATGAATGAATGAAAAATACATAGTCAGGTTTTATTGTAGACTAGATTTGTAGATTTTGCACTGGGATTGGGGGCGGGTATGCCTGACCCACTATTGAGAAGGTGTCAGATCTAAGATTAGAGAAGGTGTCAGATCTAAGATTTATCTATACTTTGGAATAAAATATCAATATCTCTTCTCCCAAAGCATAGATAAATCTTAGATCTGACACCTTCTTCACCTTCTTTTCTCCCTTGACGCCTTCTCTTTATTGCATCATATGCACTGTCAGATGAGGATACGGGGCAGGTATGCCGTTTTGATCAAAGGCTATTTTAATTGCCTGCTGAAGAGTGTCTTTTGCCTTATCATAGTCTGTTTTGTTCACCCACATCGAAAGTCTCAGGTTTAAATTGGATTGACCGAAGTTGTCTACAATGACGGTGGCTTCCGGCTTTTGGGCATTAAAAGGACTGTCTGCGGCAACTTTAAGAAGCAGCTTTTGAGAGGTAGCGAGATCCGTTTGGTAGCCGATGCTAATGTTGATATCTAAACGCCGTTGTTTGAAGTGGGTAAGGTTGACGACATCTGAACTCAGTATTTCCTCGTTGGGTAATCGGATCATGGTATTTTCACCCGTACGAATTTTGATCGATAAGAAATCAATAGACATAATTTCACCTTGATGCCCTTTGACGCTAATCGTATCTCCTACAACGAAAGATTTTTCTAATATGATGAACAACCCGCAAATCATATTAGAGATAGAAGTTTTAGCTGCGAAACCGATAGCCACAGTTGCTATTCCTGCAGAACCCAGTAGCACACTCAGGTCAAAGTTTAGTTGTTGAAGTGACGCCATAGAAAACAAAAGCAACACTATGATATATATCGATTTTTTTATTAGCATTATATGTTGGGGGCTTACATATTCCCCACGAAATTTTTCACTTTTACGCGCTAGAAAATTGGCTAAATAATAGCCAATAACAAAGAGAATGCCTGCTCTTGCAAAAGGGAGCAGCCAGGCTAGTTCGGTAATATTAAAAATTTTATTCATACTTTATTCTTCTAAATGCTGAATTTTATTGGGGATGTCTTTCCACTCGTCAGCATCGGCAGGGGGTTCTTTTTTCACGGTGATCGTAGGCCACTTTTTGGCAAGTTTTGCGTTGAGTTGAATAAATTGTTTTTGATCTTCGGGGACATCATCTTCTTCAAAGATTGCGTTGACAGGACATTCGGGTACACAAAGGTTACAGTCTATGCATTCATCAGGATCGATGACAAGCATATTAGGTCCTTCACGAAAGCAGTCTACGGGACAGACTTCTACACAGTCCATGTATTTGCAACGAATGCAATTATCGACGACAACAAATGTCATAGTGGTGCCTCATCGTTATTGATCTGCGGCGCATTATATCCTAACAAAAGACTCCCGTCTAAGAGTAAAGGGGCCAGGGCATGCCCCCTTTACTTTCCATCAAACTGATATAAGCTCTGTGAGATGCAAGAGGAATAATGACTATGGCATTTGACTGGAACAGTATTACATACGCTATTTCGATGCTTGGCACCGTCGCTTTTGCGGTTACCGCAGTATTGGCTATCCGAAGTAAAAGTGATATCGACATTGTCGGTGCCATTTTTTTAGGTTTGATTACTGCGACAGGCGGTGGAACCTTGCGTGACTTAATTCTTGACGTGCCCGCCTTTTGGTCTCAGGATTTAACCTATATTTGGGTAGCAACACTCGCCTCAATCGCAGCGCTTTATGGTCGCTCGTTTTTTTACCACCGTTATCTTTTCGCGTTGATGATGTATCTCGATGGTTTGGGTGTTGCACTATTTAGCATTCAAAGTGCAGAAAAAGCATGGGCGCTTGGATTTGGGCTGCCGGTGGCACCCATTATTTTAGGTGTAATAACTTCAATCGGTGGCGGAATTATACGCGATCTTCTTGCCGGACATACTACTTTGGTGATGCGACATGAAATATACGCAACGCCCGTAATCCTCAGCTGTTCCGCTTTTGTCATGATATTAAATTACTATCCCAGCTATCGAGTATTCGGCAGTATCTTATGTATCTTCGGTGCATTTGCACTAAGAGCAGCCGCCATTTATTGGAATCTTTCAATGCCTGCCTTTGCGATAAAAGCACAGGATCGTAATTAGCGCTGTATTATGAGTGCTTCAATTATTCCAGCTGGATCTCAATGCCTAATCTGGTTACTTTAATGTCAAAATCTCGCGACGACTTTGGGAACTCGACAAGCTGGCGTGACAAAACGGGAGATATCAAGATATAATCAGAATTTATGACCATGAAAGAGGTACCCACATGACTATCCGACAAACCATTGAAAAGCAGCTATCTGAGAATCCTGTGGTTCTTTATATGAAGGGCACAGCGGCGTTTCCGCAGTGTGGATTTTCGGGGAAGGCTGTGTACTTGCTGCGCCAATGTGGAGTTGACTTCATGGCGGTGAATGTTCTTGAAGATGATGACATTCGCCAGGGGATCAAAGATTATGGCAATTGGCCAACGATCCCGCAATTGTATGTTAATGGCCAGCTCATTGGTGGAAGTGACATTATGCAGCAACTTTATGATAGCGGTGAGCTTCATAAAATTTTATCTAAGGCTCATGCTTAGGAAGTTTATACAACTCAATGTTTCATGAGTTTTTAATTTTACCAGTCAGTCTGAGTGATGGTAGGCAGTGAAACCCATCAATCTCAATAAATGGCAACGGTGTTAGGTGGCAGATGATAATAGGTTGCAGATCCAGTAGCGACAGATTTCATAGTGGATTTGTCTATTAGCCAAATATGAAGTTTAGTTCCGTCTATTTCCTTAATAAATTGATAATTAGTTTTTGGTTTCAGAGTAGCGTGAATGCGGTTAACACTGATAAAAATGCCGCTACCTAAGCTTTTACTGAATCTAGTTATGACAACGAAGGTGTGTCTGCCTGGTTTGATGTTAAATTGGGTACCAGTACCAAATACTCGAGCCCAATAATGAGAAGTTTGCTGACCATCGATTTTTACGATTTGAGTATCGCTTTTGAGAAATGAATTTCCCCAATCACTTGTACTACTTACTGTGGCAAATGGGCCTGAAATGGGCTCTATATGGGCTGCGCATCCCACTAATAGTAAGGGTAGTATACATAAAATAGTTGATAACCTCATAAGTCAAGCTCGAGTTATAGAGTTGTAGATTGATTAGGTTGTTCTCTCTTTTCCTCGGCAGCTTCGTCACGCAACTTATAGATTCTTTCGTACTTTTTAATCTCTGCAAGCTGAGACTCAGATTTGGGATGAGTTTGATTAAAAGTCTTCAGCATTTTGTCAATTTCGCTGACATATCCAACAATTTTACGACGAATCATCAATGTATTCCTCTGTAGCAGTGAACCTTATTGTAGCGTAGAATAGCGACTTTTATGCCAAAGATAAAGTGATGGCCCCAACGAAATTACAATTTTCAGACTATGAGTATGCGCAATTATTTGATGCGGATCATTTAGCGCGTCTCGATGGAGATTTTCTTGCCGCTGTTAAAGCACAAGATACTGAACTTTATCAGAACTTAAAGGATTATCGTATCCAATCTCGACCTTTTTCGAGAGAAGAAACCAGTCAGCTACTGATTTCCGTAGCAGAGCAGCTTAGTTTATTTTTATCCTCCTTTTTTAATATCGATCAACCCGTACAAAAACTAAAATCAGGGATTCTCAGAGACAGCGTTATTTTTCAATTCAAAGAGAATATCGTGCTTCGCATGGCAAAACGAAAAATCGCCAATCATAATATTGATGGATCATTTTATGAATTAAATCAATGGATTACAGATAAAGTCGCAAGTAAAATCGATCAGGAATGGGCTGTCGCGGAATTTGCTATTGGTCTATTAAAAAATGAATCTCCCGAATTAGGGAAAGTAGTGGATTGGTGTGTGTTGGCTTTATCAACGGAAGAAGGTCAACACGCTGTCAAAGGATGGGTAAGCTTTCAATTACCGGAAAAATTAGATTATCAAAATCTTGTCGAGCTCGATCAGACAGAAGAAGATCCTTATCGTCGTGTTCAAGGGCCCGAGTCGCATAGGCGTCAGCGCGATGGTTTCTCCCTCACTGATCCTGGAATGTCTCAAAGGCAAGGCCTTAATGAAGTTCATTATTGTGTTTATTGTCACGACAATGAGGGCGATTTTTGTTCGCAAGGATTTCCAGTCAAAAAACGTGAGCCAGAATTAGGATTAAAGAAAAATCCTCTGGATGAATTCATGACGGGCTGTCCACTGGAAGAAAAAATTTCTGAGATGCATACCCTTTATCGAGACGGTGATGTATTAGGGGCGTTGGCGATGGTGATGGTGGATAATCCCATGTGTCCGGCCACGGGGCATCGTATTTGTAATGATTGTATGAAGGCCTGTATTTATCAAAAACAAGATCCGGTCAATATCCCCCAAATTGAAACGCGAGTGTTGAAAGATGTTTTATCCTTGCCCTGGGGTGTTGAAATCTATGATTTGTTGACGCGTTGGAATCCGTTGCGAAAAACGCAGTGGGTGATGAAGCCGTATAATGGTTTAAAAATTATGGTGATGGGCATGGGGCCTGCAGGCTTTACGTTGGCGCATCATTTGACGATGGAGGGTTGCGCAGTTATTGGTGTTGACGGATTAAAAATTGAACCTGTTGATAAAGAGACGCTAACCCAACCGATACATGATTTTAATAACATAAAAGAAGATCTATCAGAAAGAATTATGTCGGGATTTGGAGGCGTTGCGGAATATGGCATCACAGTGCGTTGGGATAAGAATTTCCTCAAATTAATTTATTTGTGTTTATTACGGCGCCCTTATTTTTCTGTGTACGGGGGCGTTCGTTTTGGTGGGACTTTCACCGTTGAAGATGTGTGGGATTTGGGCTGTGACCATTTGGCTGTTGCCGTAGGGGCGGGACTCCCTAGGGAACTCAACATTCCAGGCAGTATGGCTCCAGGCATGCGTCAAGCCAATGACTTTTTGATGGCATTGCAGTTAACTGGCGCTGCAAAAAAATCCAGTTTAGCGAATTTACAAGTCCGATTGCCTGCGGTTGTGATAGGGGGTGGCTTGACGGGCGTTGATACGGCAACTGAAGTTCAGGCCTACTACATTACACAGGTCGAAAAAATTCTGTGGCGTTACGAAGTGCTCGTTCAAAAACAGGGGCAAGAGGCAGTAGATCAACATTTTCCAGAAATGGATTCGAGGATTTTGGATGAATTTCTAGAGCACGGAAGAGAAGTAAGGGTGGAACGTGAAAAAGCAAAACAAGAAGGACGTGCGCCCGATTTTATTCGTTTGATTCGTCAGTGGGGTGGGGTAACGATCGTTTATCGACGCAAGCTACAAGATTCTCCTGCCTATAGACGTAATCATGAAGAAGTAGAAAAAGCCCTTGAAGAGGGTATTTATTATGCTGAGTCATTAATTCCTGTGGCGGCTCGTTTAGATTCAGTGGGGCATGTTAGTGCGCTGGTGTGTGAGCAAGCTGTTGAAAATTCAGAAGAAATTGTATTGCCCGCACGTTCTATTTTTGTTGCAACCGGCGCTAAACCCAATATTGCGTATGAATTTGAGCATCGAGGGACATTTCACCGTGAAGGCATGGAATATCGCGCTTATTCTGAAGACGAACACGGGCATTTACACGATGCAGGTGAACCCTCTGAAGCGCATGTTAAAACAAAAACCTTTGGAGCGTTTACCAGCTATCAAGACGAAGGTTATCGAGTGTCATTTTTAGGTGATACTCATCCTGTATTTCATGGCAGTGTGGTTAAAGCTATCGCTTCAGCGAGTCGAATTTATCCTAGAATAATCAGTTCATTAGAATCAAAAATTAAACTTAAATCTGATTATGATGATTATGAACAGTTTTCAAAAAATATTGATCGGTTATTTACTGCCACTGTGTCAAAAGTGCAGCGTCATACTTCCAGCGTCATTGAAGTCGATATTATTGCACCGATGGCTGCTCGAAATTTTAAACCCGGCCAATTTTACCGTGTTCAAAATTTTGAGACGACCGCACCGTTTGTAGGAGGCACACGATTGCAATCGGAAGCGATGGCCATGATTGGCGCCAACGTGGATAAAGAAACAGGAAAAATTGCTTTGATGGTACTTGAGCAAGGTGCAAGTTCACGATTATTTGCGACTTTCAAAGTGGGTGATGCTATTTCCATCATGGGACCGACTGGGGTACGCACTGAAATACCCAAGGATGTAGGAACAGTCATGGTAATCGGTGGAAGAATGGGAGCGGCTCATATTCAGGCCGTAGGACCTGCTTTACGCGCGGCAGGTCATCGAGTCATTTATATTGCAGGATTTCGCAACAAGCAGGAAGTGTATTGTCAAGATGAGTTAGAGGCTGCGGCAGATGCAATAGTCTGGATTACAGAGCAGGGCGATCCTATACCGGCAAGACGCTCTCACGATGTGAGTGCCACGGGAGATTTTTTAACCCTATTAGTTCAGTATGCGAAGGGGCAATTGCTCCCTGAAAAACCTTTGGGGTTCGAATTTCATGATGTTAATCGTGTGTTGATCATAGGTACAAAAAAATTAGTAAAAATGATTCAAAATGCGCGTCGTAACGATTTAAAACCATTTTTTAGACCGGAAACTCAATTTATTGCTTCAATTTATGGCCCAATGCAGTGTATGCTTAAAGGCGTTTGCGCCCAATGTTTACAATGGCAAGTGAATCCGTTGACGGGGCAAAGAACCAAAGCCGTTTATGCGTGCTCATGGCAAGATCAGCCGTTGGATATCGTTGATCTTGATAATTTGAGTGAACGATTGGCGCAAAACAGCACGCAAGAAATTTTATCGAATCTTTGGTTGGATTATTTATTTGCGGAATATAACGTCGAACGGGTGTAACTATGTATCAGTGATTCCAAATAGGAAGGGATGACTGATTAACTTTTTAAGGAAATGATACATGCAACAATCTTCACAAAATAGAGGCAACCCTGCACGGAGAAATCCGGGCGATCGAGGCGATCGAGGTGATCGTGGTGATCGAAATGCGTCTTACAGACCTCATGGTGGGGGAGGGAGGCCGCAACATCGTCGTAATAGTCGACCGAGTTCGAATATTGCTTATGAAATTCTTCAAGCGGGAAGTCGTCGCATTGGCGGCGTCTCATACATTCTTCAATTACTATTGTCATTACTGGGTGGTGGATTAATGGCAGTCGCAGCATTAGTGGCGATTCAATTAGCTGGCGTAGCTGAAAATCCAGTATGGCAGCAAGTTGCTCTTGCGTTTGGTTTTACTGCAGGATTATTCCTGGTATTAGCGAGCAATAGTATTTTATTCACTGAAGTGAATATTCTGGTTCCTTCAAATTTATACGGTGTGAAAGTAGGATCGGGATTTATTCGATTATTTGTATTTTGGATATTGGCTTGGATTGGAAACTATTTCGGTGTACTACTGGGTGTAACTTTACTCATCATAGCAGGAACTCATTTTACACCGAGTGCTGCGACTGTACCAATAGTCAAATCCCTTATTAATCTACGACTCTTGTCTGAGCCTAATGGCCAATTTTTCGGAATGGTTCCATTATTCGTTTCAGGAATACTGGCGAATTGGGTAATGGGTATCGCGACATTTTTTGCAACCTATAATCGTGTTGCTATGGGTAAAATCTTGTGCTTATTTTTTGGCGCACTGGTTGTTATTCTCGCGAATTTGCAATACTTCCCGATTAACGTTGCATTATTTGCAGTAGGACAAATGTCAGATCCTTCGCTTAGTATGTGGCATATTGTGATTAACCATTTAATACCCGTCAGCTTAGGTAATCTCGTGGGCGGAGCATTCTTAGTTTCTATACCACTATTAATGCAAATTCGTCGGCCTAGTAATTCCTAATGAAAGGTCCATTACACAAATTGCGCACGGTGCATGATAAGCCCGTGCGCTATGAGCTAAATCTTAATGATGAGCCTATTATTTTAAATGACTTAATAGGTCATCATGTGCATTTTTCTTATACCGGAAATATTTTTTGCGTCCAATGCGGACGAGCGACAAAAAAAAGTTTCCAACAAGGTTATTGCTTTCCCTGCTTTAGACGCTTAAATGAATGTAATTTATGCATGATTCATCCCGAAAAATGTCGCCATGATCATGCAGTGTGTGATCCTAATGATTGGGTACACGCAAACTGTTTTGCCCCTCATATTGTTTATCTAGCCAATTCATCAGGATTAAAAGTGGGGATTACACGACAATCCCAAGTTCCTACCCGATGGATTGATCAAGGCGCCATTCAAGCATTGCCTATTTTTTCAACCAAAGACCGTTATCAAGCGGGGGTGGTGGAAGTGGCCTTTAAAAAATTTGTGGCCGACAAAACCAACTGGCGCACCATGCTCACTCAAGAAAATCCAAAAATAGATTTAATGGCAGAACGCGATCGATTGCTGCAATTAGCGGCCGGTATTATTGAAACAATACAATCACAATTCCCAGCGGGTGACATCCAATTTTTACCCGACCAAACCGTTCACGAATTTCAGTACCCCGTCATCGAATATCCCGAAAAACTCCGAGTCTTTAATTTAGACACCAACGACACCGTCGGCGGGCATCTCCAAGGCATCAAAGGCCAATACCTCATCTTCGACGAAGGCGTGATCAATATCCGCAAATACAGCGGCTACGAAGTTGCCATCGGTGAACGCTGCTGCGGCTAAATAAGGTGTCGCATCTTTAGTTGTTAGTACTTCAGTAAAATTGATATTAAAGTAATTCATTTTTCAGTTGAGTAATAATCTAATTAAACAAATCTAGATCATAATGACTATGCAAAATGATCGGTTATTTTCAAAATTTTAGATGAACTACTAACAACTCAAGATACGACGACAGGCCCTTAAGATTTTGTTAATAGATCTAGGGTAGAATTAACAATCCCTTAGTAAATTAGTGGAGAAATCAAATGAAAAACGTATTAAAATCAATACTAATTATCTCTCTAGGTAGTGTTTTCAATACCGCTTTTGCGACGAATCATGGTGGATATCCGGCGAATTATTGGTATTTGCATAATCATTGTGTCAGTCCAGTTTGGTTCGTGATTAAGAATGAAGCTGGGCAAATTGAGCTAGAAAAGCTTGTAAAGGGTGGTGAAGACTATCATCAACAAATGGATCATGGACATACCATGTTTGAAACAGAGTACAAAATCTCCTATGAAACATATTTGGTGGACAATAAAAACAATTTAACACCTGTAGATCATTATTATGGAGCTTCTTACAATGGTTTTGAGGGTACGATCCACATTCATGCCCCGTATTTCTATTATAATAAAGCGCTCGACAATACGGGCTGTATGCCATAGTTAAATCTCAAAAAAGCAGTTGGTGTGGTTGTTAATTCACATTGATAAGCACCTGTCTACTTTTTACCCCTAATCTAGGTCGAGTCTCTTTAATTGATAGGGTACCTTAATATCTGATTATTTCATGCAAATAGTGCATTATACAGCTCAAAAATGACGGTCTTTTATAGCGAATTTACAGAAGTACTAACAACTTGAGATGCGACGACAAGCCGAAGTCGACAAGCCGAAGTGCCTAGCACACAAAATCCCGAGGAGAGGGTGAATAGGAATCATCTCTTGGAGTATTTTTCGAATCTGAGTGATACCATTGGAGCGGTGGACGAGATTTGGGGAACGTAATACTTGGAGACCAGGAGGGTTCTTTGATAAATACGTTTTCTTCGGCTGGTGAGGAGTATTTCGGTTGGTCAATGATAGATTGTGCGCGTTCAGTTGCAATTTTTGTTTCTACACGGCAATCCCAGAGTGATTCTTTGTCTTCGATGGATTTTCCGGCGGTTTCAATGGTAGCTAAATGATCATTTCTATAGGCTTTGATTCCATAGCGTATGGCAACTTTCATTGCGACACCGGCGAGGGATGTTAATCCCAAAATAAGCCCAGCTTCGATGGCGACGATG
This sequence comes from Pseudomonadota bacterium, assembly GCA_029777855.1. GTDB lineage: Bacteria > Pseudomonadota > Gammaproteobacteria > JAIEPX01 > JAIEPX01 > JAIEPX01. The sequence continues at coordinate 9,835 of JAKORL010000224.1, read as the reverse complement.
GATGTAATTCCCAGAATCAAAAATATCGTGAGTGAAAGACCAAAACCAAAGGCAATACCTTGGATAACATCTTTAAAATTAAATGCAATAAAATGAAGGATGGGTGAGAAAAAATAATTCACATTATCGTAGAATGTAATAATTTTTTTAGTCGTAGCCGAACTCATTGGTACGTAGCAGGCTGTGGTGGCTAATCTTTTTGCAACTTCTTCACTATTTACGCTCTCGGAGTATGCGCTAAATAGTGTCAATAATTCCTGATGTATTTTGTTTAATTCATCGTATTTTTTTTGATCTTTTTTATCGGATTCTTTGTATCGTTTCAGTAAGGTTTTAAACTGTTCGTAATCGGCTTTTAAATCCTCTAGAATTTGCAGGGCCGTTTTTTCTTTTATTTCTTGCTCTACATTAATATTAGGAGCTTTCGATTGCCAGTAGTGAACTTTTTCTGCAGAAATACTCAGATTAAGCGCATTCATCGCTTGAAATTCACTTTGATGTTTTACCCAGTTGTTCCAAATTTTGAAAATAATGTGCAAGAGCAACAAACACCCACCAGTAATAAATACTGGTGTGAGCGGTAACACTAATCCGGCGAAACTGATACCAGCAAAAAGACTTGAAATTGCTGCAAATCCACCTCGTGCCAATAATAGTGTGGGTAAGATAAAATCTGATGCGCGTCGGTAGGTATGTGAACGACTTCGTAATTCTGCTACTTCACAATAATCCTTGTCAGATAGTTTTTGTTTTTCTGCAGGATTATCCTTTTCAGCTGGAGCTCCTAAGCCTGGCTCATTTGATGCGGCTTCGTTGGAGTGTAATTCAAGCTCATTTAGCATCTGAATTGTACTTCGAAATAATTCAGCAACACGATGTTGATTTTTGAGAGTTAAATGAAAGCTCGCTGTAGCTTTAAGATTGTTTTTATGTTTTCGTTTTCGATCTAAATATTTATCGATTTTGTAGCCTACAACGGCACCAAGAATGGTTATCAAAGAGATTCCCAGTAGACTCCAAGGAAACAGAGCGGTGACAGTGGAGGTTGTCAGTGCTGTGGTTAAAATAAAAATAGTGACACCACCTGCCGTAGCAGCACCCGTGAGTGAAGATTTATAATATTTTCGCAGATTAGTTAAAAATCGTTGCCATCGTGTCTGTGGTATTTCTGGAGGAGGTATAAAAAAATCCGTTCCGCACGCCTTATTGAATATCTGGACTAGCGAAGGATTTTTAAATTGACTCACTTCTGAGACATATTTTAAATTAAGCTCATCAAGAAGCGAGCGTTTTTGCACTGAGGATAATTTTGAATGTTGTTCGAGTTTCTGTTTAACTTGTTGATAATAATGTCCAAGACAATGAGTAATTTCTTCAACATTATGAGTTCGCAGCAGGGTTGTAATATCAATTACTTTTTTATTATCTTCAAAGTAGGGGATAGTAAAAGACAGGTAGGTGCAGTAGTTGCTTGTAATCATTTTACGTTCTAATTCTTGTAGTCGGCGCTGCTGCAATTCTAGATCGTTGAGGGTTGATCTGATTTCGACGAGAAGGTAGCTAACGCCTACAAAGATCCCTACCAGATAAACTGGTACCAGCGGTATTCGAAGACCATAAGCAGCTGCGGCAGCAATATTACTGAAGCCAACACCGAAGCCTTCATATGTGTAGGATATGAAAGCGAGTGAAAATGCTGGATCGCGATAGTTGCTGTCGAGTTCTTTTTCTAAGGTCTCAAGCTCTTTGTGCCTACTCTTTTGCATTAAACGTAACTCTGCCGTAGAAAGTCGATTATCTTATCATGTTCTAAGGGTATTGTACAAACAATCGCCTTCCTTTACGACTATAATTCAGTAGTCTTATCCACAGTTTCTATTATTATTTAGCACAGGCTAAATTTGTATTCATAAATGAGGCTAAAACATCGGGAAAAAGTTCATAACCCCTTGATTTTACTGTGAAAAAATGGGCTGTTCAAAATTTGACCAATTTGTTCTAAAACCAGTATCTTAGAGAAGATAAGAGGCTTATTCTTGGTTTATCCACAAAGTTATCCACAACTTCTGTGAGTAACTTTGCTTTGTATTTAGAAACAACTACTTAGGTATTTTGGATATGTAAGGGGAACTTGACTGTGACAACTAAACCAGTGCCTTGCTTGGGTTCTCCTAGTACAATTTCGGCGTTGTGTAGTTCTACAATTTGAGCCACAATCCCGAGCCCAAGACCGCTTCCTTGAGCCTTCGTTCCTAGCACTCTAAAGAAACGCTCAAATACACGTTCACGTAGATCAGGGGGTATTCCAGGGCCGTTATCGGCAACGATTAAATGAGCCGTATCCGCTTCTCGTTTCACGTATACTTTAATCTCACTCCCTTCAGGGCAATATCGAATGGCATTATCAACAAGATTTCTGATTAGAATACTAACAGCCGGAGCATTACCAGGTATTGTTATCGGTTCTTCATCGGCAATGAGTTCAATGTCAATATTTTTCTCGATAGCATGGGGTACCATTTCTGCTAGCTGGGTACGTGCTTCGAGTACGAGATCCACTTTATCAAATTGCTGCAAAGTGGCTTGGGGTACCATGCGGCTCATGGTGAGGAGTTGTTGTACCACATGAGAGCTGCGATCAACGCCCAGTAGAATCTTATCTAACGCAATACGTAATTCCACTGGATCTTGAATATTAATGGCTACCTGAGTTTGCGTTTTCAACGCAGCAAGTGGGGTGCGTAATTCATGAGCAGCATCGGCAGCAAAACGTTTTTCACGTTCGAAAGCATCTCGCAATCGGCCGAATAATTTATTCAGTTCATCAATTAAAGGTTTGATTTCAGCAGGGATAGATTCTATGTTGACCGCTTCGAGTGAACTGGGTGTTTTTTGGCGAACTTCATTAGCCACCTGACGAATACTGTCGAGCCCTCTGCCTACTATAATCCAGATTAAAATACCTAGAAATGGATAGGTTATGAGCATAATAAAAATGGAATCTTGAGTTACGCGACCCTCGAGTTCTTCACGAAAATCACTGCGTTCCCCTACATCAATTCTCATGCCTGTATCGACATCGACATTGGTAAATACATGCCATAATTGTCCATCCACCCAATTGGTGCTAAATCCTGAAATATTTTTAGCTAATGGAACTAGTGGGGCAGAATGGGATTTTAATAGTAATTTCCCTTCTTTATCCCATATTTGAAATTGAATAAGTTCGTAGGATTTACCATACATTTTTGTGTGTGTACGTTGATAATAATCGCGTGCCACATCAGGTAAATGATCAATTTTTGCCTGTATTTTGCTAACGTCATGATGTGTCGCTTCTTCGCCTATGAATGATTGAATGGTCAAAGCTGCAAACGTTAATTGTGCATTTAAATGTCTTTGAAGATCTTTATGTTCAAGAAATAGATTACCAATTATGGCTAAGGATGTGATTAATGTGATGCTCAACAATAAATTGATGAGCAAAAAGGTCCGAATTGAAGGGGTCATTTTGGTTTATCAACCATATATCCTACGCCTCGGATTGTTCGAATAAGGTGGCCACCAAATTTCTTTCGTAAATTATGAATATGCACTTCCAGCGCATTACTATCAATTTCATCACCCCAGCCATAGAGTGAAGAAGTTAAATGCTCACGAGATAATACCCGTCCTGCATTTTCTATTAATTTTAATAGAAGGACAAATTCACGACGAGAGAGTTTGATATCCTGATCGTTGAGTGTCACGGTATGTGCAGCTGGATCAATCGTGATGTTTTCGTGAACGATTTGGGGTGCTGCGCGTGATGTGGTGCGACGTTGCAAAGCTCTCATCCGAGCACATAGCTCATCAAGATCAAAAGGTTTAACAATATAATCATCAGCTCCAGCGTCAAGGCCTTTTACTCTATCTTCAATTGTTTCACGAGCGGTTAAGACGACCACGGGTGTAGCAATATTTTTTGATCGAACGATTTTGAGCACTTCCAGACCTGATTTACGAGGTAACCCGATATCTAACACGACTATATCAAAGGTATCACCTTCAGACATTAACGCTTGTTGAGCAGATTGCCCGTCTTTAACCCAATCCACAGTGTAGCCGTATTGTGTTAAGCCATTTCGTACGACCTCGCCGAGCATCTCATCATCTTCAACCAGTAATACACGCATGTTTTATCCTAATGTTTGAAATACACTCTATATTATATCTCTCAAGGCGGCTTCTGGCTACTAACCGATTGATGAGTATTTTTACTATTAAATTATAGTATAAAAATTTTTTAATATGGCAAAATAAAGCTATAAATGTATTGATTATGATTGCGTTCATTGATAGGATTGCCACTTGAGCCTCCCTGTGATTAGAACGTGAAAAGTGATGGAATCTGCGCTATGATTATCAATATATAAGCGTCAATAGCGAGTCGCAATTCAAACTGACTGCTTGCTATTGATAGTATGGGGATTATTTTATTGATGATGAAGGAAATACGATGACTGCTGAGAGTGCGCGAAACCGCCAAAACATTATTGATGCTATAATTAAATCCGCGAAAAAGCAATTTCCAACAAAGAAATTGTCAATCTTAACGACGTTTATTCAACAATTTTTTTCTAATGTACCTCTAGAAGATTTGGAATCCAGATCTTCAGATTTTCTTTACAATATGATTACATCCCAATGGGATACGATCTATGAGCGTCAAGTAGAAGAATGTAAAGTACGCGTTTTTAATCCTTCAGATAAAACAGATGGGTGGCACTCGAGCTATACCATTATCCAAATTAATCAACTCGATATGCCTTTTCTCGTCGATTCACTACGGATGGAAATCATTCGATTAGGTTACAATACCAATTTAATTATTCAGCTAGGTGGAATACAAATTCGTCGAAATGCTCATCATCAAATCGTTGAATTATTACCTTTTGAAACAAAAGGTGAAGAGGTGCATTTTGAAGCTGCTATCTATATTGAAATCGAAAAAGAACATGATCCAGAAAAATTACTTATGATTGAAGAAAATTTGCGTAGAATACTCAATGATGTCGCAGCAGCAGTGAGAGATTGGGAAACAATGCGCACCCGTTTATATGATGCGATTGCCGAATTAGATAAAGAAGAAATTCCTTTAGATCACGAAGAAATTGATGAAGCCAAAGCTTTTCTACATTGGTTAGTTAATGATCATTTTACGATATTAGGATATCGCGATTATAGTCTGACTGTCCGTGATAAAGAAACGTATCTAGAGATCGTACCAAATTCGGGGCTTGGTGTTTTACGAGATGAGAGCAAAAGCAAGAGAAGTCGTAAATTATCAGAATTACCAACCGCGGCTCGAGTACAAGCTTTATCAAAAGAAATTTTAATTATTTCTAAAACGAATACACGGTCAACAATACACCGTCCTGTTCATACTGACTATGTGGGTGTTAAACGTTTTAATAATAAGGGCGAGATTATTGGAGAAAGACGGTTTATCGGTCTTTATACCAAAGATGCATATCATGATAATCCACAAGAAATACCATTGCTTCGCCGAAAAGTTGCGCAGATACTCAATAAATCAGGCGTATTAAATCTTGGACATGCAGCTAAAGATATGATGAATATCTTAGAAACTTTTCCTCGTGATGATTTATTCCAAGGCTCAGTCGAAGATCTTAGCGAAATCGCACTGGGAATTTCACAATTACAAGAACGCCGACGAGTCCGATTATTTTTACGTAAAGATGCCTATAATCGTTACGTTTCCTGCTTAGTGTATATGCCTAAAGAAAAATTCAATACAAATCTTATCAATAGAATGCAAGATGTATTAATGGAACAACTTGAAGGTACTGAGATTAGTTATTCAACATTCTTTCCTGAATCGATTCTGACTAGGCTTCATTTTGTCATACGAATTGATCCTAAAAAGCGACTCAGTATCGACGTTAAAGTCTTAGAAGATAAATTAGTTCAAGTGGCGCAATCATGGTACGATAGAGTCAAATTAAGGATGATCGAAAAGTTTGGTGAGGAAGAAGGTGAAAAACTTTTTCATCTTTACAGCCATGCATTTTCAGCGGGTTATCGAGAAGCCTTCAAAGCAAGCTCAGTTTTGTATGATATCAGCCACATCGAGCAACTACGCCAAAATACTGATTTAGCAATGACATTCTATCGACCTAAAAATGCGGATCCCGGCGTTTTTCGTCTTAAAACTTTTCGATACGATGAAAATATTCCACTCTCAGATGTAATTCCTATGTTGGAAAATATGGGGCTACGAGTATTGAGTGAGCAACCTTATCAACTTCAAGTCGAAAACCGATCAGTCTGGCTTAATGATTTTCTGATGTATTACCCTGAAATTCATCCAATCGACATTGATAAGGTTAAAGATCGTTTTCAAGAAGGATTTTATTCTGTTTGGAAAGGGGTTGCCGGAAATGATAGTTTCAATCGTTTAATTTTAGCTGCTGAGCTAACGTGGCGTGATGTTGGTGTCTTACGGGGATATGCTAAGTATTTGCATCAAGCACGATTTCATTTTAGTCAACATTACATCGAGCAGGCATTTACCAACAATCCAGGGATAGCACGGTTAATTATCGAATTTTTTCACGAACATTTTGACCCAAATTTAGAAAAAGGACGATCCAGTCGACTGATCCAACTCGAGAAAAGTATCTCGAATGCGCTGGATCATGTTAGCAGTCTTGATGAAGAACGAATATTTAGTCGTTATGTTGCTTTAATTAAAGCAACTTTACGAACTAATTTTTATCAACTGACCAGTGACGGAAAACATAAAGAATACTTATCGTTTAAACTCGATCCCAAAAATATACCTGATCTTCCACAACCATTACCCATGTTTGAAACTTTTGTTTATTCCGTGCGATTTGAAGGCGTACATTTAAGAGGTTCAAAAGTAGCTCGTGGTGGAATTCGTTGGTCGGATAGACGAGAGGATTATCGCACTGAAGTGTTAGGATTAATGAAAGCGCAATCCGTTAAAAATGCAATCATTGTTCCCTATGGCGCAAAAGGTGGATTCTTTCCAAAGACATTACCTATCGATGCGACTCGTGAAGAAATTATGCAAGAAGGTATCCTTTGCTATCAAAATTTCATCCGTGGATTATTGGATCTTGTCGATAATCTTAGACATGGAAAGATTGAGACTCCTGCTAATACTGTTCGATACGATGAAGACGATCCGTATTTAGTTGTTGCAGCTGATAAAGGAACCGCCACATTTTCAGATATTGCTAATTCAATTTCGGGTGAATATCGATTCTGGTTGGGAGATGCATTCGCATCTGGGGGATCAGCAGGTTATGATCATAAAAAAATGGGTATTACGGCCAGAGGTGCTTGGGAATCTGTTAAAAATCATTTCCAAGAACTTGGTGTCGATACGCAAAAAGAAGATTTTACCTGTGTTGGTATTGGTGATATGTCGGGTGACGTTTTCGGAAACGGCATGCTCCTTTCAGAGCATATTAAGTTAATTGGTGCGTTTAATCATATGCATATTTTTCTTGATCCAGACCCAGATCCTGCACTTAGCTTTAAAGAGCGTAGCCGATTATTTAATTTACCACGCTCTCAATGGTCTGACTACAACACTGATTTAATTTCGAAAGGCGGTGGCGTGTATGTGCGAAGTGCAAAGGCTATTAAATTATCGCCGCAAGCTCAAAAAATATTGGATACTGAAAAAGATACGGTTGAGCCTAATGAATTAATACGCTTACTTTTAAAAGCAAAATATGATTTGCTTTGGAACGGTGGAATTGGAACATACGTGAAGGCGAGTACTGAAACTGATTCTCAAGTGGGTGATCGCACGAATGATGCGTTGAGAATCAATGGTAATGAATTACGTTGCAAAGTGGTCGCAGAAGGTGGAAATCTTGGATTTACACAATTAGCTCGGATTGAATATGAATTAGCCGGTGGGCGTATTAATACCGATTTTATCGATAATTCTGGTGGTGTTGATTGTTCTGACCACGAAGTGAATATCAAAATTCTTCTGGACCGTGTTGTTGCGAGTGGCAGCCTTAAGCTCGAGCAGCGAAATAAATTACTCTCTAGTATGACAGACGAAGTTGCTAGAATTGTTTTATTTGACAATTATTCACAAGCACGTGCGATAACGATGGCCGTTAAACAATCCGCTGAATATTTAGAATTATATAGACAATACATGGATTTTTATGAGACTAGCGGTCGTTTACCTCGAGCTCTTGAATTTTTACCTGACAATAAAACCTTAGCCGAAAGAAAAGCAGATGGAATTGCCTTGACTCGACCAGAAATTGCTGTCCTTATGGCGTATAGTAAATTGATACTCAAGGAACAAATATTAGCATCAGATTTACCCAATGAGCCCATTCTAATGCCTTATTTGGCATCGGCTTTCCCTAAAACATTGTCTACAAAATATCTTGATGAAATGCATCATCATCGATTATTTCGAGAGATTATTGCAACACAATTAAGTAATGATTTAGTGACTAGTTTGGGTATTACTTTTACGTTCCAAATGCAAGATGAAACGGGTGGCTCTGCAGAGAGTGTAGTCCGAGCCTATGTTACAGCTAAAGAAGTATTTGGCTTAGTTGATTATGCGAAAGCCATTCAGTCTCTAGAAAATAAAGTAGGGGCTGATGTTTTATACCTTATGGCGTTGGAAGTTACGCAATTAATTCGACGTGCGACACGATGGTTTTTAAGAAATCGACACGGTCATTACAACATTCAAGAAACTGTTAACCAGTTTAAGAAACCATTGCAAAAATTGTTAGAAGCATTACCCGAACTTCGAACAGGTAAATCAAAACAGACTTATCAAGAGAAATTCCAACAATTAACCAAATCAGGGGTGCCAAAAGATATTGCTACTATGTTTGCGTCAACACGAGATGTTTTATCTTTGCTGAATATTGTTGACGCTTCATCGAGTAGTAAGGTTGATATTGTTACCGCCGCAGGTTTACATTTTATGTTAATAGAACATTTGGATTTGCGTTGGTTCCGAGAGCAAATTAATTCGTATCCTATCACCAATCATTGGGGTGTTTTAGCCCGAGCGGCGTACAAAGCCGATTTAGACTCACTACAACGTGCTATATTGGCCAGTGCGATTTCAACCTATTCTAAAGGCCTCAATCTTCAACAACATGTTAAATCTTGGCTACAAAAAAAATCTGACCACGTCAAACGATGGGAAGCAATGGTGACAGATTTACGTAATAGCACTGTTTATGAATTTTCGATGTTGACAGTCGCTATGCGAGAATTGGTTGAATTGGCTCGTTCAGACGATAATGGTAATGGGAAAAGTAGCAAAGTATCTAATTAGCCAATAGTTTGTAAATGCTGAAGTATGAGCGTTTTCATCTGGTGGCTAAATAGTTACTGGGAAAGGACTTTACAAGGAGGGGCATATGATGAAAACGACTCAGTTAACAAATGATTTTATATTCCAATCACATTATAAAAATATTGATGGAGCTAATGTTCATTACGTCGATGAAGGACAAGGTGATCCCATCATTTTTTTACACGGAATGCCGACCTGGAGTTATTTGTGGCGTAATGTAATTCCCGTCATTTCACGTCAATACCGCTGTATAGCACCGGATCTCATTGGGATGGGGCTATCAGATAAACCAGATATTCAATATACAGTGTTCGATCATATCCATTATATAACAAAATTTCTTGATTCCTTTCAGGATGATAAATTAACCATTGTTATGCACGGCTGGGGATCTGTCATCGGTTTTCATTATGCGATGCAACATGAAGACCGTATAAAAGGACT
>JAKORL010000223.1 GCA_029777855.1 Pseudomonadota bacterium | reverse complement strand
TTGTAGGATATGAATTGAAATTTTCTGATTTAATTTCGGATGAATATAGAATTGAAATAGTATCTGATGGTTCACAAGAGCTTTCACGAACTGAAGGAGTATTGTATACCCTCTATGCCTTTGTTAGACATCTATGCTTGCTCTATTATCAGCTGATGGATCCAAAAGATAGATTATATAATAAAATAAAAATTGATTACTCTTTGTATGATTTATTTTCTCGTGTCGTTGGAGCGGAAGATAAATGTTTTAAACACGTTGCCTCGACGTGTGGCGCCAAACAATTGGCACGTCTCATCGATGCGGATCAAGGTTTGTCTAGCCAATTTAATCCTTTCTTAGATTGGTTCTTCAGTTCGGGGCCTGAGAACAGAGGGTTAGTAAAGAAAATAAAACAAGATTCAGAAGCTAAAGAAATATTTTTTTCGAGTCATGCGATGAAAGCCCTTCAGGAAAATAATGAGAGTTTATTCCTGAAAATATCAGCATTTTTTGGAGAAAATAATTCAGCTAAAACATTGTCTGAGTATAGGGATAGGATGCATCGTGATAAACAATCTACCGTGTCCCTGGAAGAAAAGGAACAAAAATCACCGGATCTAATGTCTGTTCTTTAAATCCTTTTTTGGTCCGGGTGATCGCAATTAAAGCTTGATGTCTGGAATCCCCTATTGGAATCACCATGATTCCTCCAATAGCCAGTTGATCCAATAATGCCGATGGAACCTCTGGAGATGCGGCTGTGACTAAGATAGCATCATAGGGGGCGTGTTCAGACCATCCTAAATGGCCATCTCCATAGTGAGTATGAATATTCTTTAAAGATAATGCTTCGAATTTTTTCTTTGCTTGATCGTATAGTGTTTCAATACGTTCTACAGAATAAACTTCTTTAATTACTTTAGATAAAATGGCGGCTTGATATCCGGATCCGGTTCCTATTTCAAGAACTTTTTCAGGTTGTTTTTTTCTTTTTAAAATGATTTCCGTCATTCTGGCAACGACAAAAGGCTGAGATATAGTTTGCTCGCAATCGATAGGTAATGCAGAGTCTTGCGTTGAGTATGATTTCAGATCACTTCTAACAAACTGATCTCGAGGAACTTGAGCTATTGCATTCAGTACACAATCATTTTCAATACCTTTATGTCTCAACTCATCGGCGAGTTTTTGATAATCAAATTTTTTCATCCATGATACCCTTCAGTTTACAATTCAGAAATTAGCTCCATTTTGTTTTGTAAAGTGACTAATGTCTCTGAAAGTTCTGTTGCTCGAAGTTTTTCTTTATGTACTACTTCGGGTGGTGCTTTATCGATGAAATTCGAATTATTAAGACGGCCATTGAGGCTAGTGAGCTCTTTTTCTATTTTTAATACTTCTTTTTGAAGTCTGGAAAGCTCAGCTTGTTTATCGATCAGGCCCGCCATAGGGATTAAAATTTCTAGTTCTTCTACAATGGCAGTGGCAGCTTGTGGCGCTGTGGAATCTTTGTTTAACCAAGTAATGGAATCTACTTTTGCCAAAAATTGGACGTATTGTTGATAGCGTTCAAATCGTGCCTGAATAGAATGATCAGAATGTCTGAGTAGTAATGGAACTGATTTTGCGGGTGAAATTTGCATTTCTCCGCGGATATTACGTATCGCAATAATAATATTTTGTAACCAAGTGATTTCGGATTCAATCTTAGGATTAAGATGATGTTTTTCAGCTTGAGGGTAAGATTCTAACATGATGCTGGGGTTTGTTTTATTCAAATAGTGTTTAATGGATTGCCAAATTTCTTCGGTGATAAACGGCATTAATGGATGACATAGTCGTAGTATTTGTTCGAGTACTGTAATGAGGGTGACTAAAGAGCCTCTTTTTTCCGCTTCGTCGACGTCTTTGGAAAAAAGAGTTGGTTTTGTGAGCTCCAAGTACCAATCACAAAATTCATTCCAAATGAATTCGTATAAAGACTGTGCAATCCAGTCGAATCGATAGTCAGAAAAAGCATGATTCACTTTTTGAATGGTTTGAGATAGTCTACTTAAGATCCATTGGCTAGCATCATTTTGAGTATGATCACCGGATAATAAATCGATCTCAGATTGCTCGATCTGAAGATAAATATAGCGGGCTGCGTTCCAAATTTTGTTGGTAAAATTTCGATAGCCTTCGATGCGTTTCATATCAAATCGAATATCTCTACCCGTTGAGGCTAATGCGCAAAATGTAAACCGTAGTGCATCTGTTCCAAATGCAGGAATGCCTTCAGGAAATTCTTTTCGTGTGGTTTTTTCAATTTCTTGAGCCAGTTGAGGTTGCATCAGGCCGTTGGTGCGTTTATTTACCAGCGATTCTAAATCTATTCCATCAATTAAATCGATAGGATCTAAGATATTTCCTTTTGATTTAGACATTTTATGTCCTTCACTGTCTCGAATGAGGCCAGTAATATAGACTTTTTTAAACGGAATTTTCCCCGTGAATTTCATACCAAACATGATCATGCGCGCAACCCAGAAAAAGATGATATCAAATCCTGTCACAAGCACGTCAGTAGGGTAAAATGTATTTAATTCGGGTGTTTCGTTAGGCCATCCTAAAGTAACAAAAGGCCAGAGTGCTGACGAAAACCAAGTGTCTAAAACGTCTTCATCTTGTCTCAAAGCGACAGCGTCGTTGAGATGGTATTTTTTTCTGACCGCAGCTTCGTCTGTTCCAACATAGCTGTTACCTTGTTCGTCATACCATGCAGGAATTCGGTGTCCCCACCACAGTTGTCGACTGATACACCAGTCTTGAATATTTTCCATCCAACTAAAATACGTGTTTTGCCAGTTTTCTGGAACGAATTTAATATCGCCATTTTTAACGGCATCGATGGCTGGTTTTGCGAGAGAGTCTGTCTTTATAAACCATTGGTAAGTTAGATAGGGCTCAATTATGGCGTGTGATCGATCTCCAAAAGGAATCTGCAAAATATGTTTTTCAATTTTTTCAATTAATCCTGCTTTTTCAAGGTCAGTCATTATTTTTTCACGCGCTTCGAATCGATCTAAGCCTCGATATTGAGCTGGAGCGTTATCATTAAGTTTTGCGTCGTGTGTAAAAATATTAATTAATTCCAGATTATGACGTTGTCCCATTGCGTAGTCGTTAAAATCGTGAGCGGGGGTAATTTTTACACAGCCACTACCAAAATCTTGTACTACGGCGTCATCGGCAATGATTGGAATGGATCTTCCGGTAAGCGGTAATTCTACTGTTTTACCAATTAATTTTTGATATCGGGCATCGTCGGGATGAACAGCCACAGCGACGTCACCTAGCAGCGTTTCGGGGCGTGTTGTTGCGACTACAATATGGCCGTTGCCGTCAGAAAATGGGTATCGAATATGCCATAATTTTCCTTCTTGTTCTTTTGACACGACTTCAAGATCAGAGATAGCCGTGTGTAAAACTGGATCCCAGTTGACGAGTCGTTGACCACGATAAATAAGGCCTTCATCGTAGAGTTTTTCAAATACGGTAACAACGGCATCTGCAACTGATGGGTCCATGGTAAAACATTCTCTTTCCCAGTCTAGAGAGCTGCCCATTCGTTTGAGTTGATTTTTGATGGTATTGCCCGAGTGTTCTTTCCATTTCCAGACTTGTTCGATAAATTTTTCGCGGCCCAAATCGTGTCGGGAGTGATTTTCTTTGGCTAGCTGTCGTTCGACGACCATTTGAGTAGCAATTCCAGCATGATCAGTGCCGGCTTGCCAAAGCGTGCATCGGCCTTGCATGCGATGGTATCGAATGAGAGCATCCATAAGACTTACTTGGAAACCATGCCCCATATGTAGAGTCCCAGTGACATTCGGCGGAGGTAAGATAATACAGTATGATTGGCCATTACCTGATGGCTTGAAATACCCAGATTGTTCCCAGAGTTGATACCAGCGTGATTCAGCTTGGTCGGGTTGGAATGTTTTGTCGAGTTCAACCGATGTTTTGGTGTCAGCCATGTGAAAAAACCTTAAAAAATGTTATGTCTGTGAAACAGTATAACGCTATAGAAGGGCTCAGGCTAGCCAAATCGGGCATGGCGGGGTATATTGGGCTCTTGTGGGATATTTGTTCTAAATAATCGAGAGAGACTGTGAGTAAGCTCATCGTTCGTTATCTAAATCGAGAAATCATCAATGCCATGTTGGTCATTACGGCTATTTTGCTCGCGATATTAATATGCAATCAGTTTGTTCGCTACTTAGGTGATGCCGCGATGGGGCGTATGACTGCAAAGTCTGTTATGCAAATGATGTCTATACAGATACCCTTGCTCGCTGGATTTATGTTACCCCTTGGATTTTTTTTGGCTGTGTTAATTAGTTACGGTCGATTGTATTCATCAAATGAAATGACGGCTTTCTTTTGTGCGGGCTTTAGTCGGTTTCAATTATTAGGCGCTACTTTAATCGGTGCAAGTCTTACCACATTGGTCGTTGGTGTATTAATGATGTGGGTTGAACCACAAATGACCTTTTATCGTGAACGTATATTAGCTGAAGCAGTGGCCGCATCACCATTACAAAAAATGACATCGGGTCGATTTCAATTTATCGCCGGTCGATATGTTGTTTATGCAGAAAAAATGTCTCGTAAACGTGATCAGCTTGAAAATGTTTTTGCAGCGGAAATGCCGGTAAAAAATCATTTTGTAACATGGGGTGTCATGTCGGCACAAAGTGCAAAACAAGTAAAAGATCCTGCTACTCATCAGGAATTTGTTGAATTTCAAAAAGGATATCGTTATCAAGGAAATCCTGGTGAGCAAGTCTTTCAACTAGTGGCATTTGATCATTATGGTGTAAGGCTTCCCACGCCAAAGATTAAAGTGAAACGCGATGAAGATTATTTATCCACAGTGGAATTGTGGCGAGAACGTCAATCTAATCGATTAGCTGCTGCTCAGTTACAATGGCGATTTTCGATGCCGTTATCTGTTTTATTGCTCACTTTAATTGCTGTGCCATTGAGTCGTGTGAATCCTCGTCAAGGTCGTTTTGCCCAATTATTTCCGGGCATTATTATTTATATTGTCTATATCGATTTGTTATTTGTGAGTCGTTCGTGGGTGGAGCATGGAGTCATTTCCACGAATTTAGGTTTATGGTGGGTGCATGGAATTATTTTCATAATAGGGATTGGTTTGTTTTTGGAATATACAGGCCAATTTAAAAGATGGCGAATGAGGTTTGTACGATGAATATTTATCGTCGATATATTGGAAAACACGTTATTTACTCTATATTGATGGTTTTTTTGATTTTGCTTACGGTGGAAAGCTTTATAGAGCTTGCGCAGCAGCTTAAAGATGTTGGTAAAGGCGATTATACAATTTATTTAGTTGGGATGGTTGTCCCATTAATGCTGTTATCAAAAGTCTATCAATTATTTCCGATAGCAGCATTAATCGGCAGTATTATCGGGTTAGGTCGTTTGGCATCTCGTAATGAATTAATCATTTTGCATTCTGCTGGTTTATCAATGTGGCAAATTACACGATCAATTTTGCTCTCCGCATTATTACTTATTCTTCTTATTGTGCTTCCGGGTGAAACTATAGCTCCGTATGCTTGTGATATTGCTTCCACTATCAAATCACATGCTTTGAGTCGAGGAAATACGTTGAAAACGGATCATGGAACGTGGGTGAGAGACGGAATGAATTTTATTCATATCAAGACAATTGCAAGTGGAGATCAATGGTACGGGATAACGCGATATTATTTTGATCAACAACATGAACTGCAAATCGCGAGTTTTGCTGAACGAGGTGAATTCCAAAAGGGTCGATGGCAATTTCATCACGTGCAACAAAGTCGATTCGAACCAGAGAGAGTAAATAGGGAATTTTATGATCACCAAATATGGGACTTAAAATTAGATCCACGTATGATGGGGTTAATTGATACTGAACCTTCTCAACAATCATTACCCCAACTCTATAATAATGTGCATTTTCGTAAAATTAGTGGGCAAGATGCAGGACCATTTGAGTTTGCATTTTGGCGAAGATTAATGTTGCCTTTTGCAACACTTGTAATGATTATGTTGGCAGTGCCTATTGTCGATGGACCGTTACGTAGTGTCACTATGGGCGTGCGTGTTGTTACAGGAATTACAGTAGGATTTCTTTTTTACATGCTGAATCAATTTTTAGGTCCGATGAGTTTGGTGTATCAAGTTCCGCCTGTTTTAGCGGCCGTGATGCCTGTTATGATTTTTGGAGTTTTAGGTTCTTATTGGGTTACGAGGTAGGCTATGGACATGACAGATGTTACAGTGGTAGAGCAATCAAAATCTCGACATTGGTTTTATCCCTGGATCATTTGGGGCTTAGGTGCGACATTTTTCTTTTCTGAATATTTAGGTCGTGTGGCGCCTGGTGTTGTCGTCCCAGAATTATCACAAGAATTTCATGTTTCAGCTTTAATGTTGGGCGCATTATCCAGTATGTTTCTATGGCCTTATATTATCATGCAGATGCCTGTAGGAATGTTAGTTGATCGTTATAGTTCCAGAATATTGTTGTGTGTAATGGCCGCAATAACGGGCCTTGGTTGTATCACTTTTGCAATTTCCCCAGGGCTTTTTGTTGCACAATTAGGCCGCTTTTTAATGGGTTTTGGAGCATCATTTGCCTTTGTTGGCGCTTTAAAATTAGCGACGATGTGGTTTAGTCCTAGACGTTTTGGATTATTGGCTGGCTTTACTCAAGCGTTAGGGATGCTCGGCGCTGCGATTGGTGCGGGTCCACTGTCTGTTGTGGTTGTTGGGTTAGGTTGGCGAAACACGATGTGGTTGATTGGTGGCTTTTTAATTTTTATTGCATTATTAATTGGTTTGATCGTTCGAGATAATGCAATAACTCATCATGCAGAGCATTCTTCTCTTGAAAAGCAGCCACATCTTTCTTTTTGGCAAGCGTTTTCTAGAGTACTTAAAAATCCACAAAGTTGGTTAAATGGAATTTATGTTGGATTAATTTACGCACCCACAGGTGCTTTCGCAGAATTTTGGGGCACAACTTACATTCAGCATAATAATGGTTTTGATAAAATTCATGCAGCGGAAGCCGTTAGTTGCATATTTTTGGGTTGGGCTATAGGCGGGCCTTTAGTGGGATTATTATCTGATCGAATCGAACGACGTAAACCGGTGATGTATGGGTCGGCTTTTTTCAGTTTGATTACAATGACCGCAGCATTGTATTGGCCTAATGTTTCATTGCCCATGTTATTTTTATTAATGTTCTTATATGGTCTTGCCAATACGGGTGTTGGTGTTTCCTACGCATTGGCTGGTGAAATTAACGAACGAAGAGTTTCGGGAACATCGCTTGCATTTGCAAATATGGCTTCAATTATCATAGCTGCAGCGTTTCAACCTCTGATTGGGTGGTTTTTGGATTTGCAGTGGGACGGTGCCAATGTGGGAGGTGTCCCGGTGTATTCTGTAGAGGCTTATCGTTATGCCGTTTTAGCTTTGCCGATCTGTTTAGGTTTAGGGCTCATTTCAACGTATTTTGTGAAGGAAACATATTGTAAACTGAATTGGAAATAGGTATGCTTTCTTTCGCAATATTTGCGGTTGTGGTTATTAAGCGACGTTCAGTTGTTCTCTTTTTTAAGTGGATAGCTGATAAAATTCAGTTGTTTACTCAACGGAATTAATTTTAATTTAACGGAGATTTTCTATGAAAAAGACATTATCTTATGTGTTACTACTTTCAGCTGGCTTATTTGTTGCTGGTTGTAGCGAAGTTCCTACCAACGAACCTGCAGCAGAAGCTCCAGCGGTTGCTGAAGTTGAGCATCATCATCATGGTGCTATGCATCATCACCATGTTAAAGCTGAAAAAGAAGCTGCTCCTGCGGCAGCAGCAGCTGCTCCTGAAGCTGCTAAACCAGCTGAAGAAAAAGCTGCAGCTAAGCCTAAAGCTAAAAAACATGCTAAGCACAAGAAACACCATGCTAAGGCAAAGAAAGCTGCTGCTAAAGGTGAAGCCGCTAAAGAAGGTGACAACAAAGAAGCAAAAGATGCTAGCAAAGATGCTCAAGAAAGCAAACCTGCTGACTCAAGCGCAGATCAACAAAAATCTGGTGATTCATCAGCTCCAGCTTCTGGCGAGTAATCGTTATCAGTGTTGTTGAGTACAAAGCAACTCTCGCTGTTTCTCAGCGAGGGTTGCCTGCTCAAATGATCTAAGTAGTTAATAATTCAATATTATCCCTTCAGTTAATCTCTATTTTTCCATTGGATATAAGTTGCAATAGTGATTATTATCAATCACAATGTCACGGATATTGCATAAAATTCTTATGGAGAGCTTTGATATGTCAGTTTCTAGCGTTCTCGATTTAATTGCAAAGGAAAAAATTGCATTTGTCGATCTTCGTTTTACGGATACACGTGGAAAAGAGCAGCATATGACCCTGTCTTCGAACAAAGTCAATGAAGCTTTTTTTCGAGAAGGTGCAATGTTTGATGGGTCATCAATTGCTGGATGGAAAAGCATTCATTCATCCGATATGGTATTAATGCCCGATCCCTCAACTGCAAAAAAAGATCCATTTTTTGATAGACCTACGTTAGCAATGACATGTGATGTATTAGATCCTCTAACGATGAAAGGTTATGAGCGTTGTCCGCGTGCAGTCGCAAAAAAAGCAG
>JAKORL010000222.1 GCA_029777855.1 Pseudomonadota bacterium | reverse complement strand
AGGTCGCGAGCGGATTTGAACCGCTGTACAAGGTTTTGCAGACCTCTGCCTAACCGCTCGGCCACACGACCTTTTTTGAGTGGGGCAAACATAAAAAAAATTTATGAATTACCCTTGCATTTTTAATCTCTAACCACATTTTAAACCAATTTCGTCATGAAAAAGTTTCATTTCAGCAGTTATGTAAGATATTTCAGCCGAAAAACATTTAAAATCAGATACATTTATTTATCTTAGCTACACTAAATAATAAGAATATGAGTACCGAGAGAAAGACAAAAGCGGTGGCAGGTTATCAAATGCTGATGATTTTATCGGCTGTTGATGGTATTTTTAATGCGAAAGAGGATAAAATTATCCAGCAATATCTTATCGAGAACTTTTCTCATAAGGCCAATCTCGATGATGAGATGGAAGTTTTGGCGGCACTTCCGCAAGATGAGTACGCAATACATTTTAATAATGCGATGAACGATTTTTACCTCGACTCAACTGTAGAGGAAAGAAATCACTTCCTCGATTTCGCAGTAAAGTTGGCGATTGCCGACAAAAAAATTACTCCTAAAGAGAACCTGTTCTTGAATGAATTATTTAATGCCTGGGAGGCCAATTATTCATTCTGATATCAAATAAAAAACCCTCGTTATTAGCGAGGGTTTTTTTATGAGGCAATGCTTTTTATGTGAAAGCGTTAAATCCGGTTACATCCATTCCCGTGATCAATAAATGGATATCGTGCGTTCCTTCATAAGTTACCACACTTTCTAAATTCATCATGTGGCGCATAATTGGATATTCGCCCGTGATTCCCATTCCTCCTAACATCTGACGAGCTTCGCGTGCAATTTGTAAAGCCATGTTTACATTGTTGCGTTTCGCCATTGAGATTTGAGCAGGGGTAGCGCGATTTTCGTTTTTAAGGACACCAAGTCTCCACGTTAATAGCTGAGCTTTAGTGATTTCAGTAATCATTTCAGCTAATTTTTTCTGTTGCAATTGGAATCCTCCGATCGGACGACCAAATTGCTTTCTCTCTTGAGAATATCTTAAAGCAGTATCGTAGCAATCCATTGCCGCTCCGATAGCTCCCCAAGCGATTCCGTAACGAGCTGAGTTTAAGCAGCCTAATGGTCCTTTAAGTCCTTTGATAGTTGGGAAAATATTAGCTTTTGGTACTTTAACATTATCGAAAACAAGTTCGCCGGTAGCACTAGCTCTTAACGACCATTTATTATGCGTTTCAGGAGTGCTAAAGCCTTCCATGCCGCGTTCAACAACTAAACCACGGATATCTCCATTCTCATCTTTCGCCCAAACAACAGCGATATCAGCAAAAGGAGCATTAGAAATCCACATTTTAGCACCATTCAAGATTACATGATCACCTGCATCTTTGAAATGAGTTGTCATTCCTGAAGGATTAGATCCGTGATCTGGCTCCGTTAATCCGAAGCAACCCATCATTTCACCTGTAGCTAACTTAGGAAGATATTTTTTGCGTTGCTCCTCAGAACCATAGGTATAGATAGGATACATCACCAAAGAACTCTGAACCGAAGCAGTAGAACGAACACCTGAATCGCCACGCTCTACCTCTTGCATAATTAGACCATAAGAAATCTGATCTAATCCGCCACCACCGTATTCAGTAGGAATATAAGGGCCAAAAGCACCAACATCGGCTAAGCCTTTAATAATTTGAGTAGGGAATTCTGCACGCTGTGCGTAATCTTCAATAATAGGGGATATATCTCTCTTAATCCACTCTCTTACAGACTCGCGAATTAAACGGTGCTCTTCAGTAAGAAGCTCATCCATCAAGTAGTAATCATGTCCCTGGAAACGATCTTTTGCCATAATGTTTTGTTTGTCACCCCCAATAAGGGGTACTTATTTGCCGCGCAAAGGTACGTTGCTTTGAGCAATTATGGAAACAAACCCAGCCTAAAATGGTTTAGGGATGAGAAAGATCTTTTTTGGGAAACGAATTTTAGTGACTAACCTGCTTTTTATGTTTAGAGTCTCTTAGCATTTTCCACATAGGTATAGAAGGCTTAACTCTTTTCCTTCTGTTGTGTCCCATGTTTTTTGCAAGGATATCAACGTTAACCCAATAAATATCAAATTGACATTCGTTTAAGTTCTTCAAAGTACTTTCCCATTGAAGTTTTTCTTTGAGTAAATTGTGGTCAGATACCGTCCATGCGATATAGACTCTTGTTTTTTCAGATTTAGTAATTTTAAATATGGAGCTATCTCTTTTGTAAAGATGATTTTCTAAAGTGAAATCGGTAGTTGAACTGTCTGTCCATTCCGGCTGGTTGGTACAAAGATTTCTCAAGTAGTTTTGTACCGGACCTGGACATGTTGGGT
>JAKORL010000221.1 GCA_029777855.1 Pseudomonadota bacterium | reverse complement strand
TACGCCATCCCCCACTTTCAAGATTGACCTCTTGGGTTACTGCCCCCACCTCATAGAGAGCGGCTCTAATCGCACCATCGCCTGCTTGCAAGGTAATATCGCAAACAATAATATCCTTAGCAATCCTAGCCGATATGGCTTGTTTGAGAAGATCAATTCCTACCCCAGTCAGTGCCGATACATTAACTTTCACCGGAACATTTTGATCGTCATAATCAATTCTTGGTTGGATAGCAGGCGCTAAATCAATTTTATTATTCACCATCAATTGTGGTACTTGATCCGCACCAATTTCTTTTAGCACCGCCTGCACATCCCGAATTAGATCTAAGCGGGAAGGATTATGGGCATCGACCACATGCAATAGTAAATCAGCCTTTAAGGTTTCTTCTAAGGTTGCGCTAAACGCCTCCACCAATTGATGCGGTAGGTCTCTAATAAAACCCACAGTATCGGCAATAATCACTTGGCCCACTTCAGGTAATTTAATTTGTCTTAATGTTGGGTCCAGTGTTGCAAATAATTGTTTAGCGGCATACACATCTGCAGAAGTTAATGTATTGAATAATGTCGATTTTCCGGCATTGGTATACCCTACTAAAACGATAGTCGGTACAGCTTGTTTTTGTCGATATTGACGTCCCTGGTCACGCTGCAAACGTACTTTTTTTAGTCTTTCTTTCAAAAGCTTAACGCGATTTTTCAATAATCGTCTATCGGTTTCCAATTGGGTTTCACCAGGGCCACGTAAACCTATTCCGCCTTTTTGTCTTTCTAAGTGAGTCCAGCCTCTGACTAAACGTGTAGCCAAATGTTCAAGCTGAGCCAATTCGACTTGTAATTTACCTTCAAAAGTGCGAGCGCGTTGTGCAAAAATATCTAAAATTAAACCGGTGCGATCTAAAACACGACATTGAAATAATGTCTCTAGATTACGTTCTTGTGAGGGAGTTAAGGTGTGATTGACTAATACAACTTCGGCTTTAGCGCTCGCAACGATATCGCGAATTTCTTCTGCTTTTCCAGAACCAATAAAATATTTACTATCTGGATTCTGACGAGAGCCTGTTACCCATGCAACAGGCTCAACACCAGCTGATTTCGCAAGTTCGCGGAACTCCTCGCTATCTTCTCTGACAAGTGAGCTCGCGAAATTTAGGTGAACTAATACTGCTCGTTCACCACCCGGTGGGCGATCAAGAAAACTATTCCGTGGTAAATTCTTCGGAGATATTTTCTTCACCCTCAAAGCCTTCCAACACGATTTTTCTCATCGGAACGATGGTTGAAATAGCATGTTTATAAACGATTTGACTGAAACTATTTTTCAGATACACAACGAAAGCATCATAAGCTTCAATTTTGCCTTGCAGCTTAATTCCGTTGACGAGGTATACTGACACGGGGACCTGTTCTTTACGTAAAGCCTCTAAGAATGGCTCTTGTAATGATTGCCCTTTTGTTGTCATAGGACTCTCCTTGTTGATTAGAGTTATAACATTTTCAAAATACGTTGAACAATTTGTGTATCATCACTGTCGTAACGATGCAAATTTTGCCAACTCCTAAGCCAGGTTAACTGGCGCTTCGCTAACTGCCGCGTCGCAATTATAATCTGCTCCTGCATGATGGCGAAACTGGTATTACCGCTTAAATAATCCCATACTTGTCGGTAACCCACTGATCGAATTGCAGGAAAACCTGTATCCAGATCAGCGCGCAAGTATAACCCCTCTACTTCATCAATGAAACCCTTTTTAAGCATTTTAGTAAAACGTAGTACAATGCGATTGTGCAATGTCTCACGCACTGGAGGGATAATTGCGATATTTAATGGCGAAAAAGGTAAATTTTGAGGTACTTGCTCCTCCAACCATGCGCTCAGATTTTTACCTGTGATACGATAAACTTCTAAAGCACGCTGAATACGTTGAGAATCTGTTGGTTTTATTCGGCTCGCTGCGATAGGGTCCACTCGCTGTAATTCAGAGTATAAATCGGGCAACCCTTTTAAAGCCATTTCCTCCTCTAATTCTGCTCTGATCGCAGGATCTGAGGAAGGTAAGGACGCTAACCCATATTGAAGAGCATGAAAATACAACATCGTACCGCCCACCAATAAAGGTAGCTTGCCTCTTTGTTGAATTTCACTAATACATTTCAGTGCGTCGTGGCAAAATTGAGCAGCAGAATACGATTCAGATGGGTCCAAAATATCTAATAAATGGTGAGGTACTTTTGCCTGCTCTTCCCGAGTCGGTTTAGCTGTACCAATATCCATGCCTCGATATATTTGAGTAGAATCAACATTCACGATCTCAACAGGATAACGCTCGGCTATTGCAAACGCTAAATCGGTTTTCCCTGAGGCCGTTGGCCCCATTAAACAAAGTATTTTTGGAAGTGTAGACATAGAAACTTACATTGCGTTAATGATTGTTGAACGTGAGATATTTTTACGGTCCTGAAAACGCCAAACGCCCCAAATGGCAAGAACACCAAAAATTTTAGTAAAAATCATGATAGTCATTGAGAGCCAATTGACTCTTCCAAGTAAATATAAAAATATAAAGCTATCCACAGGAACGCTGACAGTAGCCGACCAAAGTAATCGTTGTGAAAGTGGCTTACGAGTGTAAGTAAAAATTCCCCAGTCAATAAATTCGCCGATCAAAAATGCTGATAGGCTAGCAAAAGCGACTGTTTCATTAGCTAAAATATAGCTCAAATATCCTGCAAATAGCATGGCGATAACGATATATCGACCGATTTCTCGTTGCGCAAAATCGCGAAATATATAAACCATACCCACGGTAAAATCGATAGGTGAAACCCATTCATTGAATAAAAAGAATAATGGAGATATTACGAACAGTTTATTAAGCACGATGATTAAAATGATGTAGCTCAACGTCGCTTTGTAAGATTTCAAAATATTTTGCGAAAATTGCTTGATCATTGCTCACCACTCATACCAATAACAACGCCATTATAACGCCAAACGCCGCTAATAGGCAATCTCGATAGTCCCCTAAGTCGGCGTGAGAATCCGACTGTCTTTCCGGGAATGGCTCGCTCGGATCCTCCTCGCTGCGCTTTATTTCCCTCCAAGAAAGTTCGGATTCTTCGCCTACTCGACTCAGGATAATAGAGACAGTCGGAATCTCACGCCGACTTTGGATTATTTTATTATTCGAGCGAAGATATTGTAGTTACACAGGTAATTCTGTAAGCTTTCCGGGCTTTTATGGGAAGCTTCGTATTGCTTCCCAGGTGTTACTGTAATGGGGAGCTTGGTTTTTGGACATAAAGTTTAACTCTAACGATGCGCTCTTAGTCGTTGATATACAAAATGATTTTCTCCCAGGCGGGGCCTTAGGCGTACCTGAGGGGGATCAAGTTATTCCGGTCATTAAAGATCTCATCACTGCTGCCCAACAAGGCCAGGCAACCATTATCGCCTCACGAGACTGGCACCCGGTAAATCATATGAGCTTTCATGAACAAGGCGGACCTTGGCCTGCTCATTGTGTTCAAAACACCCAAGGTGCTGAATTTCATAAAGATATCAAATATCCAGACAATACTATCGTTGTCAGCAAAGCCTTTGAACCCACATTAGAATCCTATTCAGCCTTCAACGCACAAACCACTGAAGGACTCGCCTTACCTGAAATCCTTCAAAAAAACAAAATTACTCGAATCATCATTTGCGGCTTGGCTTTGGATTACTGTGTCAAAGCATCATCCTTAGATCTAGTAAAAGCTGGTTTCGACACACTTGTAATTAAAGAGGCAACTCGAGCAATCAATGAAGAGGATGGTGAAGAAGCTATCCGAATCTTGTCTAGCTTTGGTGTTCAAGTCATTTAATCAGACATGCATATTTGCTATCAAACATGACCTGATGTCTGAAAATATGCGTGACTGCTCGCATTCTAGCGTCGTTATATGATTAAGCAGTTATCAATGTTGGTTAGAAGAGCGTGGGCTTTGCGTTGGAGTGTCAGGATGCTCAGTCGTTGGGCTTTCCGATTTCCCCGTCTTCTGATTTTGCTCACCAGCATAAAGTTTCGATGGGATCCAGTTTGGTAAATCTTTTTTATCGCTAGTGTGCTCAGATTTGGGAGCATTGCCTTCCTTAGCATGTCTACTTAGCCTGTCGATGGCAGAAGAAGCAAGAGACTTTAGCTTGCTCATAAATCTTTCTAATTTATCCCCTAGATCACTAAAGAACTCCTTCACAACTAGTCCGGCATTTTTCTTTTCTGGTTCTGATGAATTTTTTAGAGACTCTATTTCTTTAGCAGAATACTGCTCTAAATTTTCTGTGACTTCTTTTGCTATGGTACCTTTTTTATAATCATCGCTTACCTTGCTGAGCAAATTTTCTAACGCTGACGTATAAGACATAACCATATCAGTCGTAACGTCTTTGGCTAAGATTTTTTCTATACTCGCCTTTCTATCTTCTAGATTACTTTCCTGGCCAAATTTAAGCACACCGTTACAATTAACGAGCTGTTGACTTGCTGCTGCAGCATTTTTGTAAACCTGTCCTTCTGGAGAATCCATAAGTGCCAAATTCTTATCGTCTTTAGGTACTCTGTCATTGTAATAACGCAACATTGGTCCACTCACAATACTAAATACAATATTATGAGCGAAACCATATAAAGGAGCATTTGCTTTAATTTTTTCATCGACAATCTCTTTCAATACTTCTTTTAAATAGGGAGGAAACTCTAAATTTCTTACAAACGCAGTTGGATTATTTTTAAAATTTTCAGCAAGAGCAGGATTCTTGTTAATTTCTTGTGTCAAAAAATACATCATTGCTGCCTTTGCAAGACCTGTCCCCCTCATGAAAGTATTAGGATCCCCACTTTCTTTAGCTCTTTCCCATTCATTTCTAATTAAACCTGCTATTACCTTGTTTTGATCATCCACATTTAAACCTTTAAGCAAAGGCTCGAGGGCATTATTCTTGGCAGCATAGACCCCTCCATGTTCTTTGGTGACAAAAGCCAGTCGCTCTTCCCATGTTGCGCCTTGTTCAGTAAGGGCTTCGAGTGCTCCAATTGGATTTATCTTTGGATCAATGGGTTCCTCAACGAGTTTTTCATCTGAATTGTTCATAACACACCTCCAATATTCTGTCATAAATCAATACATTAATTTGCTTAACTTATTTAGGTAGTTAGTTAATGATTAACGTATCCTCGTTATAATTATAGTACAATATCCAGCAACTCTAGGGGGCAGATCTAATATCAACGCTGTTTTACATTAGCTTTGATTGTTAGATGTTTGACCGTTAACAAAAGTCATTGAAAACGCAGGCAGTCTCCCAAGGCTTCAATATATTGACACAACTGACCTTGGACGGTACGCTCACACAAAACACCCTTAATAAAAATTCTACCTTACTAAGGTAACTATAACTTGTAAAAAAGAGGCAAAAGCATGAAAAGACCGCATGAAGAGAATCAATCAGGTAATAACAAAGTATCATGGTCACAACAAGATATTTTCGCATTTTACCAGTCCTACAAACCTGAAAAAAAGAAGCCGTCTACATCCAAAGATGAGTCAAACTCAACAGGATCAACGGCCGAACAATTTTCTATTGACAATCTTCAACCTCAGAAACCGACCGACCCGGTTGAATTCAGTCGCAAAAAGACCTTTACCTCAACGACAGAGGCTTACTCCAGCTTGCTGGATGAATTACAATTAGCAACCAAAGACCTTCTGGAAGCGGAGGAACAATTAAAAAATGCTCAGGCCCGAGTATTAGAATTGCATGAAGCACTTATGGCACAGGGAGAAGACTTATACGAAGAATCCGAAAATAGGTTTCATAAGCTCAAGTCCTCCGTCTACTTAGAGGATCAAAAAACATTAGATACTAAAAGTAGCTCTAAAAGTGAAAAAACCCTCAGCTTATCAGAGTCATTCTTGAAGGAAGATGAATCCCGTTATGAAGAAGATCCGATTTTTAGCAGAAAATGATTTCTGAATTTGGCAAATTAGGACAGGTTCAACCTGACCCCATTTTTTTATGCCACCTGACAAGATTCAAGGGCATTATACTAAGATGGAGCTGGACTATCGCTTAAACTCCAGTCACTTTCAGGTAAGGATCGTGCGATTATTGCTAGTCTTGGGTCATAACAGCCGAGTCTTTTTGCTTTAATCCCATAATCAGTAAAAACATCTACTAATCGAGTAACATTATATTCACCATCAGCATCTTCACTATACCTTAATAGCTCAGGAATCGAAATAAGCTTTTCTTTGAGGGCGATATAAGCATTTTCTTGATTGAGTATTAAAACAGTTAAATCATGAGGCATATTTCTGATATCTTCTGGACTCAAGAGTTTTTGAGCTAACATTCGAATGCACCATTTAGATTTAAATAAGTTCACTGCATGAGCACTCAGTTCTCTAATAGTTGGCAATGTGATTCCCAATTGAGTGTTAATTGCATAATAATTTTCCAACTCAGGATTATCAGGCAAATCCCAAAGTTGTTGCGTAGTTATATATCCAGCAATTAATGCCATAAGAGGTCTATCTTCAAGTAAGAAATTTCTCCATTTTTCATTTAACGACAGGCGATCAAATTCTTGTCTTAGCCACCTGGGTAAATAGTGAATTCTCTGATCGTTGGGCATATTCCAAAGTGCTTGGATAAAAATCGCGTCATTTTCAGATAACAATTGATTAGTCATGGCCCACTCTAACTCTTCATCAATTTTTCGCAGCTGCATATAAGCCAAAAATTTACGCCAATTTCGATCGACGGCTCTCATTTTCTGTAGTTCTGTCAATGAAAAAAATCCGAAAATTCCAAAAGCAATATCGTTCGATAAGCCAGGAATAACTGTTTTTGCTTCTGCTTCTTTAATCTCATCAAGTTTATTCATTCTAACCTCTTGCGAAATAGATTTAAAAATATTATAATTGCTGATGATATTACATTAGATTAACAATGTCAATACCTCTTG
Source organism: Pseudomonadota bacterium (assembly GCA_029777855.1). GTDB lineage: Bacteria > Pseudomonadota > Gammaproteobacteria > JAIEPX01 > JAIEPX01 > JAIEPX01. The sequence continues at coordinate 15,202 of JAKORL010000221.1, read as the reverse complement.
GTATAATGATATTCGTATTTGAATTATTATTAAGCTTTGAAATCATCAAATGAAGCCCCCTCCTCCACAATGTTGTTAATGATCATGAAAGATAGGTATCATCTATAAACGGATTAACGATTTTTACGCCAGCGATTTCTTGATGGTGATTAAAATCTTCAGAAAGTAATATACTTGCATTAGGTCAATTTGCCCCCACCGTTTGGTAACGGCTGCGAGATCAGATCTAACGCCCACGCAAAAACAGCTTATCTAATTCCGCTAAGCTCATTTGTGACCAGGTAGGTCGCCCATGATTGCATTGTCCCGAACGTTCGGTGCGTTCCATATCTCTAAGCAATTGATTCATCTCAGGAATTGTAAGTGGCCTGTTGGCGCGCACAGATCCGTGGCAGGCCATTGAGGCTAGTAATTCATTCATATGAGATTCAACGCGCTCACTATTTTCATAGGTGATTAAATCGGCAATCACATCTTTCACAAGCTGAGCAATATCGGCGTTTTGTAATAAAGTGGGAACATGACGCACGGCTAAACTGGATTCACCATGACGTTCAACGGTTAATCCTAATCGAGAAAAAATATCAGAAAATTCTTCTGCACAATCTGCTTCTTGAGAGCTGACAGAAACAGTCACAGGAATCAGCATGGTTTGAGCAATTATTTTTCCTGCTGCAAATTGAGATTTTAATTTTTCGTAATTGATACGCTCGTGTGCAGCATGCATATCAACAATTACGAGACCGTGCTGATTTTCAGCTAAAATATAAATTCCTTTTAATTGCGCCAATGCAAATCCTAGCGGTGGAATTCCTGATGAATCACTCTGCTCTACTGATATTGAAGTATTGGAATGTTGAGCTGTAAATTGTTCGGTTAATTCATCAGCGACTGCATGCATTGCTGTATAAGCAGCCATCTGTTCTTCGACCAGGTGTGGTTTTGTTGCAGCGGATGCGCGTTCATAATAAGCTGACATTTCTGTAGAATGGGCACCAGAATAATTTGTTCTGCTTTCACTGGACCTGAAAGAAATATCGTTCTTTTCAGGGTCTATTTTGTTGCTAGAAAGAGACAATATCCCCTGCTGTGGAATCGAAGACTCAGAGGTATTTAAAATAGGTACTGTATTCAGCAAATCAGAACGCTCTGCCGCGCCCATTCTTGCCATTTGTTGTTGAGGTGAATTTTCTGCTAAAACACGTTGTATGCTTCTGCGAATAAAATCATGCACTAAACGACTTTCACGAAAACGGACTTCGTGTTTTGTAGGATGCACATTCACATCAACTCCAAAAGGATCTAATTCTAAAAATAAAACTGCGACAGGATGTCGTCCGTGCATCAATACATCATCATAAGCCTGTCTGAGCGCATGGGTGAGTAATTTGTCTCGCACTACCCTCCCATTCACATAAAAAAATTGTTTATCTGTTTGCGTTCTTGAGAGCGTTGGCAATCCTATCCAGCCCCATAATCGCAATCCAGCCGCTTCGCTGTCTATCGCCAACGCGTGTTGTATAAATTCATCACCACAAATACTCGCCACACGCGCTTCTTGCTGCTGAATTGTCGTTGCAATTTTACTTTGCACCACAGATCTTTGGTTGTGTGTTAGTGAAATGGCAATATCAAACCGACTCAATAATATTCGTTTAACCACAGTTTCAATATGTGAAAATTCTGTTTTATCAGAACGTAAAAATTTTCGGCGTGCGGGTGTATTAAAAAATAAATCTCTGACTTCAATCGTTGTTCCAATCGGATGTGCGGCAGGAATTATCTCTAGATTATCGACTTGGCCTTCGCTTTTGATTTGCCAAGCACTTGGTTCACCCGCAACGGCTGAAGTTAATGTTAAACGCGACACGGCACAAATACTTGCTAAGGCTTCACCACGAAATCCCAAACTCAAAACATTTTCTAAATCTTCAACCGTCGAGATTTTACTCGTGGCATGCCTATGTAATGCTAAAGGTAAATCTTCCTTGGAGATACCAGACCCATTATCACGAATTTTAATTAAGCCTAAACCACCTTGTTCAATAGAAATTTCTATTTCTGTCGCACCCGCATCTAGGCTATTTTCCACGAGTTCTTTAACAACAGCAGCCGGCCTTTCGACCACTTCGCCTGCAGCAATTTGATTTGCTAATAAAGGATCAAGCCTATGGATTTTCATATTTTTTTTCCGGTGTTAGGTGTCGTAATTTTTTCTTGCATATAAGGCTAATAAACTACCACGAGGAGGATGCTTTACAAAATAATTTTTAATTCCACCCAATAATGCGGTTGCGATACGATCTTGATAATAGGGTGTACTTAGTCGATGCTCTTCGGAGCTATTTGAAATAAATCCCGTTTCAATCAATAGTGAAGGTATGTCGGGTGATTTCAGTACAACGAACGCAGCTTGCTCCACTCTTGAATGATGAAGCTGTGCAAATTGTCCTAAATTGTCTAATAGCACAGAACCCATTTGCAAACTGGCTGTGATAGATTGGGTTTGTGATAAATCGATGAGCACTGATTTTAGAACTTGATCTTTGTCTGCTAAATCAACACCACCCACAAGTTCTGAATCATTTTCTTGTTTAGCCAACCACCGGGCCGCTTCACTGGTAGCACCACGCTGAGAAAGCGCATAAACCCCTACGCCACAGGCATTTAAATGTTCATGAGCATCAGCATGAATGGCAATAAACATATCGCCGCGATATTTACGTGCTAAGGCGAGACGATTACGTAAACCAATGAAATAATCACCATTACGCGTTAAAACCGCTCGAAAGCCAGGTGTTCGATTAATTTGAGCTTGTAATCGTTTTGCAATCGCTAGAACAACATCTTTTTCTTGAGTACCTGAAGCTCCTCGAGCACCAGGATCTTTTCCGCCATGACCAGGATCTATGACAACAACCACGTCTCGTGCTTTTCCCACTTTGATCGAGCCTGGCTTTGGTAAATCTTCATTTTCAGATTGAGACATCATTTTTGATAAACCAACATTTTGTACTTCTGCCCCTGAAATTCCATGGCCGCTTGGACGTGGAATTTCACTGACATGATCAGCAATTTTTTTTGCAAAAGTAGAAATTCTACTGTTTGATGAGGATACAGCTCTCAGCCCTTGCCTGGGGAATTCAACGATTAATTTTGCAACCCCACCTCCATTGCTGGGTATTTTGATTATGCGAGGTTTTACATAATGTTCTAAATCGATTACAAATCGACATTTTTTAGAATCCACACTTGATCGAAGGGATTTCAATGGCGGTGGTAAATCCTCATCAGGAATATCCGTTTTTAATTTTACATCGTATAAATCAAGCACAAATCGTTCTGGGCTGTGAAGTTCAAAATCTTCGTAATCAACATTATTAGAAAATTCTAGAATAATTTGTGTTGTAGCTGCTGTTTCAGCAACGTGAATATCTTTTAATGTTACAGGCGATGCTGCCATTGCACTGCCAATAACCAGGCAACTCAGTAGAAACGTAACATTAATAAATTGAAGTATCCTTTTCATTTTAATAGTTTTCCTGCAGTATATAGACCATTTAGCTTATCAAGCTCATTTATTTTACACAAGCGAGTTGTGCAACTATTTAGGCGGGTTACCAAAGTCCATTTTGTTTTCAGTGCCTAATCTTAAGCGAGCAATATTTTCCAAGTGTCTCCAAGCCACCACGCCCGCAATCAATAATGCCGGTACGAAATATCCTGGATTGATGAAGAGTAGCAGGATCGGCGCCATTGATACCGCTATGAGTGAACTGAGTGACGAGTAGCGAGTAATGAATACGGTGACTATCCAGGCAACAGCACAAACGATCCCTATAGGAAACGATAGACCTACAATACCACCTAAAGCTGTCGCAACGCCTTTCCCACCCTGAAAGCCATAGAGCACAGGGAAGATATGCCCTAGTGTGGCACCAAGTGCTACTAGCCCAAGTCCGAACCCACTGATGCCAAAAATCGCAGCTATCCAGACTGCAATGAGACCTTTGAGGATATCAGCGCCTAGGACAACAAAGGCTGCATTTCGACCTCCGATACGTAATACATTCGTTGCACCAGGATTTTTTGATCCTTCGGTTCGAGGGTCTGGGAGTTTCATGAGTTGACAAACGATGATGGCGGTGTTTACAGATCCGAGCAGATAGGCAAGAGCAGCAAAAATGATCGCTAACATAGTTCTGATCCTTCCGTAGATATAATCTCCGGATGGTATTACAGCGTCATCATCGGTGTCAACGCCGAACCTCGCCCATAATCGGCGTGAGAATTCGACTTCCATTTCGCAGGATTTTAAGTATTCTGGAATTTGGACTAGGCAAGACTAGCTTTTCAAGATCGTAGAAGACAGGATGTCTGAAACGAAGCCTACAGGGATGTATTCACGGCGTTCTTGAAAAGGTAGTCTTGCCCAGTCCATCACCTAAGAATTTTTTTTGCCGCACGAACCATTGCCAGAGAGAAAGTCGGATTCTAAAGCCGACTTTGGGATCTAAAAAATTTACTGCGAAGATGATGAAAAAAAGTCCTGAGCGTGTTAAGTTCAAATCATTAATACACGATCAAGGAAATTCGTATGAGTTCACACGACGGTTATCTGATTTGGCTTGACCTTGAAATGACAGGACTTGAGCCTGAAAAAGACCGCATCTTAGAAATTGCTACCATCATCACTAACAACCATCTCGACATCATCGAAGAAGGCCCCGTGATTGCCATACACCAATCGGATGAAACACTCGCTAACATGAATGAATGGTGCGTTAAACTTCATGGCTCAACCGGCCTTACGGAGCGCTGTAGACAAAGCCAGATTACTGAACAACAGGCAGAACAAAAAACCCTCGATTTTGTGACTCAATACCTCAAAGAAAATCAATCTCCACTTTGCGGAAACAGCGTCCACCAAGACCGACGATTTCTCTATCGCTACATGCCTCAACTCGCAGAATTTTTTCACTATCGAAATCTTGACGTCAGCACACTCAAAATACTCGCTCAACGTTGGGCTCCTCAGGTGTACTCAGGACTTCAAAAAGATTCCACTCACGTTGCTCTTCAAGACATTCGCGACTCCATCGATGAATTGAAATATTATCGCAAACATTTATTTAGAACGGATATATAAAATTATCTACCCAGTACAAATTAAAAAAACTTTGAAACAAAACTGGAAACTGTTTGCAGTACATAATTAGCAATATCATAAACGGGTTCATCCGCAGCTTGATTTGCCTCCACACGTTCTTCTTGATGAATCGCTGTAGGGCCTGATGAAAGATTAGCCGGCGGTTGGGCACCAATCACCGTATTATTTCGAGATACTTCAGTAGACTGTGCTGTTTTTCTTTCACCCTCAGGAGCAGAATCCTCTTTTTTCGTAGCCCAAAAACCAGGCTTCATTCCTAAATAGGTTTTATTAGGGGCTTCATTCGCTTTAAGGAATGGTCTCAGACGTTCAATTCCAGCAGTTGCTTTTTCAATAATACTTTCATACTGATCCAATGGACCAAATACAAATTTCTCAAGATGTCCTTCTGTTTTCTCAAGTTCTACTGCTTTCTGATAGCATGCCAGGGCTAATTTGTTGTCTTGTTTACCTGCCAAACCTTTCTCAAAATAAACACCTGAAAAATAATAAGCAGCAGGATAATGTAATTTTCTTGCTCTTTCTAGAAGAGCATAAGCTTGTTTAAACCGATCAGGATTATCAGCTTCAGATTCTATGAGTATAGCCAGTTTTACCATTGAAACAGGATCTTTTTCTTCTACGGCTTTCAACAGTAATTCCCTCACTTTTTCGGGAGTCTTTTTAATTTTAAATAAACCTTCTCCTCTTTCATAATAATAGATTAAACGTCTGAGCACACCAGCATTATCTTGATTCAAATAATCCTCAATTAAAGAAAAAGCTTTTTTGCGATCACGGGCTTTACCTCTCAATAAAATGATATCTAACAACTGAAATCGAGGATATTCGCTCATCAAACCTAACTCGTTAATCCCTGTCGACCTGAATTTTTCTAGGATTTCCTTCAGGGGAATATCTTCTAATTTTCTGTCAACACCATTTAGTTTATCTAATTTAAGTTGGCTTTGAAGATTTCCTGCTTGAGCCGAGCGTTGCAACCACATTCTTGCTTCTTCACCTTTGCAGGTATTTCCAAAAAATTCATTTGCTGCTTCAGAGCCATTCTCAGCAGCTTCCATCAAATATTTAAATGCCAGAGGTTTGAACGTTTCTCCCTTAGAAAGCAATATCCGACCGATAGTAAATTGCGCATCGGGATCCCCGTTGTCAGCACTAAGCTTGAAATAATATTCCGCTTTTTCTTTATCAGGTTTAACATAAGTCCCATTGGTATAAAAGGCTCCCATATTATATTGGGCTTTGGCATCCCCACCCTTTGCAGCCTTTTCATACCATTCAACAGCAAGTTTTTCATCTTTTTGCACACCATTCCCATTCAAATAAATAGACCCAAAAAATCGCATGGATTCAGTGCGACCCGCTTTCGCAGCAATAGTATGTAAGTCGAATGCTTTTTGAAAATTGAATTTTAATCCATAGAAAGCATTTGCGTAAGCACGCGCCAGAGATTCTGTTGATTCAATAACACCAACTTCATGACCTTTCCAGAGCCACTCAACCGCTTGTTCGTCGCTTTGCTGAACACCAATACCATGCAAACAGTAACGTGCATATTCGTGTATAGCGGAAGGAAATTTAGCATCAGCCGCTTTTTTCATAAATTCAGCCGCTAACTTTGGATTTTTCTCAACCTTGGCATCCGTATTTCCTTTCTCAAGATAACCAGCATAGATATATTGAGCAAAAGGCATACCAAATGCTGCCAACACTTTTGTAAATTCAATGGTTTCGCCTATTTTCTTATCTGAATCAGCCAACATTGCTTTTAATTCCTTTTCTTCTTTTGAAAGAGTTAGCTTGGAGGATTTAATATTGACATCATAGAGACCCAAATCGGGATTAATTTCTGCAAGCTCTGCATAATCAAATTCTTTAATCCACTCAGGTAATTTTTTAAATAAAGTCCCTCGTTCACCTTTACTATTCACATGCTTTCCACGCCCCGTGATGAAACGAATTTTTTTCACATGATCTGCGCTGGCTTGACGTATGGCTTGCACTACCCAAGCCTTAGCCTGTTCTTCTGAAAGTCCGTGTAAGTCATACATCGAATCTTGTCTTTTATCAAACATTGTTAATCATCCTCATTTATGAATAAGCAAATAATTTCTAAAGCTTAATAGCTATGATTCTATTTTTGCACCTAATTTTTTCTGAAGGTCTGATAGCTTTGGCTCTAGCGTTACAGGATATGATTCTGCGTTTTTCAAAAATTGCTTTAACTGCGTTTTAGTTCGAGATTGCATTGATAAAATACTGGGTTGTTCATACAGCAAATTTCCTTTTCTGAAAATCGGGACGAGTAAATCTTCATATTGATCTGACCCCGGAAGAAATTCCTCTGTAATTCCAAGATTAAGATCATATACACAATCACCAATAAAATGATCATTAGTAAAATAACGACGAACTTGGTGGATACCTGCCATCGTTGTTTTTTTCACGTGATCAGACACTTTTAATTTATAGTCCCATTGATCATCACTATTTTTGATAGCCGCTAATTTGTAAATAGTATTTAAAGAAGGCTGGTCGTGTGAAGTTATTAATCGTGTGCCAACACCCCATGCATTAATCGGTGCGCCACTTTGCTTTAATTCTTCAATTCGATATTCATCCAAATCTCCACTGACAACGATGCGAGTTTTTTCAAACCCTGCTTCATCCAGCATTTTACGCGTTATCTTACTTAATGCGCCTACATCTCCAGAGTCTAATCGCACTCCAGCTAGATCATGCCCTTCAGACCTTAATTCCTTACCGACAATAATTGCATTTTTCACACCACAGACCGTATCGTACGTATCCACTAATAAAACCGTATTGCTTTTCATCGTTTTAGCAAAGGCACGAAAAGCCTCTAATTCATTAGGAAAAGCCATAATCCAACTATGCGCCTGCGTGCCTTGAATAGGTATTCCATAGAGTTTGCCTGCCAAAACATTAGAGGTTGAATGGCAACCTCCTATAAAAGCCGCTCGACTTGCCGTCACGCCACCATCTGGCCCCTGCGCTCTTCGTAACCCAAACTCCATGATAGAATCGCCTTGGGCAGCCAAGTAAACTCTGCTAGCTTTTGTCGCGATCAGGCTGGCAAAATTCACGAAATTCATCAAGGCTGTTTCTAAAAGCTGACATTGTAACAGTGGCCCTTGAATCCTAAGAAAAGGTTCTTTGGGCTGTATTAACGTCCCTTCGGGCACCGCATCAACATCACACGTGAACTTTAATTCGCTCAAATACTGCAAAAACTTAGGCGAGAAAAGGGTACCGCCATCGGGAGCACGGCATGATTGCAAATACGCTATATCCGATTCAGAAAAGGCGTAATGTGTTAGAAATTTGATTACTTCAGCCAAACCACAGGCAATCACGTGGTTTCCATCAAAGGGATTGCTACGATAGCCCAAATAGAACACAGCCTCACGCTCCGCCATATCCAGGCGCCAATAGCCCTGAGCCATTATCAGCTCATACTGATCTGTCAACAATGCTGAAGGTAATATCATATAAACACCTTTTTAGGGTCAGTCATGCATATTTGCACTTATCTTTGCCAGATGCAAATAGGCGTGCCTTACCATTGTGATCAACCGATGGCTTCATCAGTATTTATACGAGTTTACACCCTGCACACCCTTAATCTAGCCTTAAGCTTCTTATGGGATAATACATTACGTATATATACTGTTATAGCTGAATATGTTAGATTTACAGCGATCACTTTGTAAGAGGTTTTCATGTCACAAGCTAAATTAACAACTGCTCGAGAATACTTAGATTCAATTACCGATTTCCAAACTTGGGAATTGTATCTCAATATGCTAAAAGATATAAGCAACTCCACAATTAATGATCTCGCGACATCGGTTATTGATAACAAAGACAAAACCTTTTCTCAAGACTATCTCAATTTTTTTAATGACACATTACTGAGCGAGATTGAATTTGAAGATTTAGATCCAAATCTCTTCTACATTAAGAATACACGCACACAAAACCGTTTGGCTTTCTCGAATCGAATCACAGCCAGCGAACTACGCGGCCCACGTTTGGGGCAATACCTTACTCAAGCACGTAATTTTAATCCCAATTTGACACTTCATGACGCATTGATCAATTCGATAAAGGAACCAACAACAGCTGATCTTCACAAGTATTTTATTAGCACTAACATGCTTATCAATATGAGCGAAAAAAACAAAGCCATTTTGATCAGATCCTCTAGAGCGGCTATCACTCAATTTTCTACTGGAAACGACTTAACTATTGAAGCGCTAAAAAGCATTGTTGATGAACAACACCAACTATTTCACAACTGCCCAGAGCCATTAAAATCAATGCATACACAACTAATGACCACTGTTGAAACCTTAGAAAACCTACTTATAGAAGCCAATTTAAAAAGAGATCAGGCAGATAAAAGCGACCCAGAATTAGAGAAAATTATAGTTCAATTACGTTCAGCGATCATCACAGCATGCGATTTATTACCTGATTACGATAACTCCGGAAAAATAACGTATCCCATTAATTATCAAACGCGAGTAAATTCTTATATTGAAGCCTCTAACGCACTTGCCAATAATCCAAGCTTAAAACAATTTTCTTTTTCATCCTATCTTGGAATGTCATTGTTTGCTCTTGGTGTACTTGCTATTACGACATGTGCTGCCGCCATTTTATTCCCACCTGCCGCACTGTTTATGAGCCAGGCTCTTCTTCACGGTATAGTTAGTGCCACTGCTATTGAAGGAACACTTGCAGGTGCTGGCGTGGTTGCAGCTGGCGCTGGAGTTGGCTTTTTTAGAAAAGGTAACAAATTCCAAGGCAAAGAAGCCATGGAAACCCTTAAAGTATCAAATGATGAAGTTGTAAAATCAATTACTGCATCTGCAGCTTAATTTCAGCCACTCACCCTAATACAGTTACAATGATCGCGACCTTAGCACTGCGATGCCCCAAAAAACCTCATTGATATTTAACTTCTTGGATAAAGGTAAATCCAATTTTTGTGCTATGATAAGTAAGTCATATACAAGGAGAGATCAATGACTGCGACAGACCCATTATACTCAATTGAGCAAGTCAAAAGCATCGAAAAAGCCGCTATCAGCGAAGAAACAACCGCATTAGACCTAATGGTTCACGCAGGAACTGCTGCCTATAGAACCTTACACAAGCTCTGGCCGCAAGCGAAAAAAATAGCCGTGTTTGCAGGACATGGCAATAATGGGGGGGATGGTTATATTCTCGCAAAATTAGTTCAACATGCTGGCCTGGATGTCGTTGTTTATTCAATTGGTGATACCTCAAAATTGCGCGAACCTGCTGCTTGGGCCTGGCACACTGCCTTTCATGCAGAAGTCCCCATTATTGAATACTCAACGAATATTACAGTTGATGCCGATGTCGTCGTCGATGCCCTGCTAGGTATAGGAATTGAAGGGCCCGTTCGCGAACCCTATTTAAGTGCGATTAATACCATCAACCACAGTGGAAAACCCGTTTTAGCCTTGGATATTCCCTCTGGCTTAAATGCAGACACAGGACATCATCTTGGGGTTGTTGTTCATGCTACCGCTACTGAAACGTTTATTGGCCTTAAACCCGGGCTATTTACCGCTGAAGGCCCTGCAGTTGCAGGCCAAGTTTTTCATGATGGACTAGGAATTCCTCAAGAAAAATTAGCCGAAATTGTCCCTCTATACGAAAAGATAAGCGCTACAGATTTCACGCCTTTATTACCTAAACGCTCACGATCAGCGCACAAAGGCGATTTTGGACATGTCTTGGTTATTGGAGGTGATTGCGGTATGGCAGGAGCCGTCCGCATGGCAGCTGAAGCAGCTGCTCGAACAGGAGCAGGCTTAACAAGTATCGCTACAAAACCTGATCATGCCGATGCTATTGCTGCTGCGCGACCCGAATTGATGTGTCATGGCATCAACAAGCCAAAAGAATTACGACCCTTAATTGAAAAAGCCTCTGTTATTGTTATTGGACCTGGTCTAGGACGGCAATCCTGGGGGGAGTCTATGTGGGAAGCCATTGAAGAGATGAAACTACCCTTGGTTGTCGATGCCGACGCCTTATACCACCTCTCAAAACGACCGCAGCATCAATTAAATTGGATTCTTACCCCCCACCCGGGCGAAGCCGCTACTTTACTCGGCACTGAAACTTCCAGCATTCAAAATGATCGTTTCACTGCCGCTAAAAAACTTCAAGAGCGTTTTGGTGGCGTTACTGTTTTGAAAGGCGCAGGCACATTGATAACTGACGGCATTCAACCCATCGCTGTTTGCTCAATGGGTAACCCCGGCATGGCCAGTGGTGGAATGGGTGATGTTCTCAGCGGTATCATTGGAGGACTTATCGCGCAAGGACTCAGTCTCTCTGAAGCTACGCGTTTAGGTGTGCTGATCCATAGTGCTGCGGCTGATCGCGCTGCCCTCGAGCGCGGCGAACGCGGATTGCTCGCGCTGGATGTAGTAAATAAAATCCGTAGTATAATCAATGGCGTTGCAAAATCTGCTTGCTGTTAGTTAACATAAGAAAGGCTTTCTAAGACATTGAGTATAAATTAATTTACCTGGATGGCTATGGCTAGATTTTTTAATTGGCAAAGGTGTTTCAATTGATTGATTTCAATAAAGAATATGACATAGAAAATGAAGAAGCGCTGGCTAAATTTGCCGCACAGCTAGCCACACAAATAAAAGCACCGTTCATTATCTATTTAAAAGGTGAGCTTGGCGCTGGAAAAACGACGCTTACTCGCTATTTTTTAAAAGCGTTAGGCTATGAAGGCTCGGTTCGAAGTCCAACATTTACCTTAATTGAACCGTACGAAATCAATGGACAAAAACTTTTCCATGTCGATTTATACCGATTGCATAGTCCCGAGGAAATTGAATTCATGGGCCTTAGGGATTATTTCACAGACGATGTTATTGGTCTCATCGAGTGGCCTGAGCGGGCTGAGGGCTTACTTCCCTCACCCGACCTCGTTTGTCAAATTACAATACAGGGAACGAGGCGATTAATACGTCTGCATACAGCAAAGAACACGTAACACATTGATAATACTGGACAATTACACCCCATTATTGCAAGCAAAAATACTCAAAAATCCTTTATAGTCTACAATTACATTTAGGAGCATATACTCTGTTTAATGAGCAATTATTATGCATTTAATTATATATTTTTATGGCACTGGTAAGCCTTTTGGTACCCCAGAGCAAAAGACTTCAAATCCTCATGGATTAGGCCAAAATTTCGGGATCTCATATTCGCCTACAATGGGATATGAGAACATTGCCACGATCAATGTCTACGGATGTACTCATCCAGAAGTTTGTGATGCGTTTCTATTTCCCAATCTAAGAAAATTCGCACAACGTTTCGTTGATAAACTGCTTTCTAAAGAAAAAAATACACTTTCAAAGACTAATTTAGAGGCATTAAAGGCATTAGGCATTGGAATAGATACTAAGAATTCTTCTACCGACTTAACTTCAAATGCAACGAATAGCGAAATTGAAAGTATTACTTTAGTTGGCTACAGCCGTGGCGCTGTCACTTGCTTTAATGTTGCTCAAGAACTTAATCAGGTAGCTCCTCATATTCCTGTGAATATTGTGGCAGCAGAACCTGTACCAGGCAATTTGTATGCATTTCCAGGGAGTAACGCAGCAAATATTGCCGATTGCAGTTCTTTAGGGAATTTACAGAACGTGTCTGTCATTATTGGTGCACACTCCGCCGAAGACAATGTTTTTATTCAAAATGCTTATTTTTCTCAGATTGTTCCTAAATTACCGCCATCCATAAATACAAATATTATTCTCACTCCGGCACTTACACATCAAGATACCAGTGGTATGACAGGCGCTCTTGTTCAAGTTGAATTAGCTAAATGTTTGAATAGTCAAAATGCTCTTGGCGACGGGGGTACTGAACATGTAGACCTACTACAAAATAGCTATGCCGAAAGATATCAAAAAGTTTATGAACAGAGTTTAGAGAAAAAAAGAAAATTGCACTATCCTCTCGCGAAAAAAATGCAAAAAATATTTGGATTAGACAGAGACACCCTGCTAAAAAAACACAAAGAAACTCAACATCCAAGTCCTTTGATAGCAGCAGGATATGAATTAGATTCGAATAAATCACTCATTGATTGGTGGAGGAAACACGATAAAAAAATTATTAGCCCACATTCTGCACTTACTAAAAAATTAATTAAAGAAATAAGAAATTGTAATATAAACAAAAAGGAAGAGGTTTTAAGCTTATATAAAGAAGCAGAAAGCTGGTTGTTAAAAAAAGCTTTTACCTCTACTGCACGCTATGAAAATGTATTACAGCTAAGGAACGTTTTATATGACAGATTAATCAATGAGTTTAAGTATTCAAAATCTGAATTAGCGCAAATATCTTCCGAACTCCAACAAAAAACCAATTATTTTGCTGCAAAATGGCAACGAGCAATATTAGCGACAGGACCACTGACAAAAGAAGCTAAGGGATCCCTTGCAGTCATTTTTGCTGAGCATGCAAAAGAATCACCCTCCTTTGAGCGAGAACGAGAATTGATGAGAAAAATTGATACATGGGCTACTCAACAAGATCATTCAAAAAATCCCAAACTTATCAGCACGACCCAACTATTCCAAGAAGAAATGAAAAAAATGACCTCAGCTTTATATCCCAAGCAGGCTAACAACTTAGAGGATTCTCCAGTTGCGATAAGACAATCAAAAAGCGATTAATTTGGTTGCAAATGAGCAGATTTAGCCTTATGATGGTGTGTTTTTAAATGCCTCCCTGGGAGGGAAGCCGATGTTAACAACTTTGTGAGGGTGAACTTAACAATGCCAATGGTAGTAGTAAAAGACAACGATTCATTTGACCGCGCTTTGCGTGCCTTCAAGCGTTCCTGTGAAAAAGCAGGCATCATGAGCCGCTTGCGAGCTCTAGAATTCTATGAAAAGCCCACATGGGAAAAGAAACGCAAAGGATCGGCCGCACGTAAACGTCACCTTAAACGCTTGTCTAAAGAACAAGAAGTCCTAGACCGCTCTCGCACCCGTCGTTTCGTTGCGGCTAAAACCAACGAAAACTCAACCTCTACGGACACCAACGCTTAGGATTTAATCATTATGACCAACGCCTCTCTCAAAGATCGTATTACGGATGATATGAAAGAGGCGATGCGCGCAAAAGACAGCGCTAAGTTGGCTGTAATTCGTTTTCTGCTCGCCGCCATTAAACAAGTCGAAGTTGATGCCAAAACATCTGAAGGCGAAACAAGAACAGCCTTATCTGATGAACAAACACTCAGCGTTATCAATAAACTCATCAAACAACGTCGCGACAGCAAAGACCAGTTTGAAAAAGCAGGTCGCGAAGATCTAGCTCAACAAGAAGCTTATGAGCTTACAGTACTTGTCCATTATCTCCCCCCTCAATTAGACGAAAACGAAGTCGAATCTTTAGTCAAAGCGGCTATCAGTCAATCCTCTGCAGCCGGCATCCAAGACATGGGTAAAGTCATGGCCATTTTAAAACCTCAGTTACAAGGACGTGCTGACATGGGCGCAGTGAGCGCAAAAATTCGTTCATTACTCAGCTAATGTCCAGAATTCCTCAGCCTTTCATAGACGATGTTATACACCGCCTCGATATTGTCGAAATAATCAAAGCACGAATTCCATTGCTGAAAAAAACAGGTTCAAATTACATGGCCTGTTGCCCTTTTCATCAAGAAAAGTCCCCTTCTTTTAGTGTTCATCCAACAAAACAGTTTTATCATTGTTTTGGATGTGGTGCGAATGGCAACGCTCTTTCTTTTGTGATGCAATATGATCGTCTTGATTTTTTAGATGCCTTAGAAAATTTAGCTGCCAGTGTCGGTTTGGAAGTTCCACATACTCATCTTCCCAACCAACATCCACAACATCATTCATTAATTAGCCAAGCTCGTGAAGCCGCTCTTTTCTATTATCAACAACTAAAATC
>JAKORL010000220.1 GCA_029777855.1 Pseudomonadota bacterium | reverse complement strand
GGCAACATTGTTATGGAACTACTGAAAGTGACGAAGGGCAAAGGATAAAACCTACAAGTGATCATGGATTTGTACTACTGGGATTGATAGAAGGTTTTGATGGAGATGTAACAAATTTTCATGGGTCATTTGATCTGTGGGCGGTCAAAGTAGATTCAGTCGGGAACATCCAATGGCAAACTGCATTGGGAGGCTACATGTTTGATGATCCCAGAGGATTGATGGTTTCGGATGATGGAAGCTTTATAATTAGTGGGGTAAGGGCAACCATAGGAGGAAATATTACTTGCACGGATGTTCAAAAAGAAATATGGCTTGTTAAATTAGATTCTTTAGGAAATATTGTTTGGGATCGATGTTATGGTGGTTCAGGTACAGAGCAGATTCAATATTTATTACCGACATCCAATGGTGGCTTTTATGCAGCAGGCTGGACTAGTTCAGTCGATGGAGATGTTTCGTTTTCGCATGGTATGACTGACGCGTGGGTATTTAAAGCCGACAATTCAGGAAATATTATTTGGGAAAAGACTTATGGGGGTTCGGATTGGGACGGCTTTTCTTCAATGACATTTACATCTGATAATTCTATTGTTCTTAGTGGAGGAACAAGAAGCCCTGAATTTAATTATCGTGGAGGATCTTCTGATGTCTACGTTGTGAAAATAGATACAGTTGGTAATTTAATATGGGAAAACTGTTACGGAGGTTCCGGAGATGATTGGTCTAATTCAATTACTGAAGCTTCTGATAGTAGTTTATTTTTCACAGGATTTTCTACATCAAATGACGGTGATCTGACTCTCAATCGTGGTCAGATCGACATGTGGATCGTAAAATTATCTTCTCCACTGCAAACCAAGATTCATTCAATTGAAAATTCAGTTGTTAATTTGTTTGCTCAAATATGTGATGGTAATTTGAAAGTGAAATTTAATTCAAATAAAGTTGAAGATGTGAAGATCAACTTGTATGATGTTTCCGGCCGAAGAATAATAACGTTTAATCAATGGACTCAAATTGGGGAGAATCAATTGCAGGCAATTTGTAATCCTGTTCACGGTGTTTACATTTTGCAAGTTGAATTTAAAAATGGTGTGTTAAGTAAGAAGTTGGTTTATTAATTAAAATGTAAACATTCCCGCTTGGCGACTTCAAAGCGAAACTCAGGAGTAAATGTCGTTATTTTATTTTCATACAAAATCTCTGAATCGAAGTTAGAACTATTTTTTAATTCCGGGAAGAGTGGAAGAATGGAGATTAATTTGTTAGACCTAACCGGCCGACAACTTTTAACATCAAATCAAAATTATTCTTCCGGTAAAATGAAATAGAAATACCGGTGAATGTAGTTGGCGGAATATATATTGTACAATTGAAAACAACACAAGGTGCCAAGTCATTCAAAGTATTTTGCAATTGAATTTTGAAAATTGAAGCAGAAGAAAGTACCGACATAATCAACACCTGGCGGAATCTCGCTACGTCTTGAGAATAGAAAGTGCAAAAGTAATGACGCTAAAGAAATCGCCTATCTTGTTAGTTATTTGCAAATTGATTATAATGCAAAATGAAAGGATTGGGTTGAAGAAATCGACGAGCGGGTAAAATGGTGACTTTGGAGGGAGTGTAAATTAAACTGTGCTATTTGATATTGATATAACTGCCATTATATTTGGAGTATTAAGCGAAGCGGAGTTGAGCACTGCTGGAGAGCAACTCAACAAGGAATAGCTTAATCCGATAGCATAAACAGAGGTTGAAATTTCAGTCTCTGTTTTTTTATTCATGCATTCGGAAATATGCCTGATAAAACTCACCATCATTCAAGTATTTCAAGTTTGAGTCGTTGTCCAAAGATAATGGATAATTGCGATACAGTTAGTCCCCAGTTCTGCAAAGGCTGTGTCCACTTTTTGCTGATGTTGCGATGGGCAAGGTAAATCAGTTTGAGCAGTGCCATATCAGTGGTAAATGCCGTTTTGTTTTTTGTGACCTTGCGGACCTGCCGGTGAAAACCCTCGATGGTATTGGTGGTATAGATAAGCTTACGGATGGGCTTGGCATACTTGAAATAAGTGGAGAGCTTATGCCAGTTGTTTTTCCAGGAGGCGATTACAACCGGATATTTCTGGCCCCACTTTTCTTCAAGTGCACTCAGTTTTTCCTCTGCGTATTCCTTCGTATCGGCTTGATAAACCAGTTTTAAATCTGCCATAAATTCCTTTTGATTTTTGCTTGCTACATACTTCAGTGAGTTGCGTATCTGATGTACGATGCAGCTTTGGACTTCAGTTGCAGGGAATATACTAACGATGGCTTCAGCAAATCCTTTGAGGTTATCAATGCAGGCAATCAGAATATCCTTTACACCCCGATTTTGTAAATCGGTTAAAACGCTGAGCCAAAAATTGGCGCCTTCGCTTTCGGAAACATACATCCCCAGTAACTCCTTTTTTCCTTCCTGGGTAATCCCAAGAATGTTGTATACAGCCCGGGTAGTAACTCTTCCGTCTTCTTTCACTTTGTAATGCATGGCATCCATCCATACAATGCAATACACTTCTTCAAGCGGACGAGATTGCCATTCTTTGATTTGAGGAATGATGCGGTCTGTAATCCCGCTCAGGGTAGCTGCAGAAATTTCCGTGTCATACATCTCTTTAATGTGGTTAGAAATGTCTCGCAGGCTCATACCAAGGCCGTAAAGTCCGATGATTTTACTTTCCAGATTATCAGTAAGAATTGTTTCTCGTTTCTTGACGAGTTCCGGCTCAAATGTACCTTCTCTGTCTCGGGGTGTCTCAAGTTCAAAGCTTCCCTCTGAACTTTTTACAATTTTTTTGCTCTTGCCATTTCTTCGGTTACCTCGACTTCGTTCACCTTCATCAAGATGTTCGTCTACCTCGGCATCCAGGGCTGATTCTAAAAATTCTTTGAGCAGCGGAGCGAAGGCTCCGTCTTTTCCAAGCAAGGGCTCGCCTCGTTTAAATTGTTCCAAGGCTTTCTTTTTGAGCGCCTCATACTCTTCGTTTTTCTCTTTCATTTGTCTGTGATTATTTAAAGGTAAAAATTACTTTTACTTTTAAATAGCACAGTTCATTTTACAGTCTC
>JAKORL010000219.1 GCA_029777855.1 Pseudomonadota bacterium | reverse complement strand
TTTGCATTGTTATCTCACATACACAAGCTCATAAACTGGGCATTTTACCTTTTTTTAGCTAAAGATTCAACGAATAAGAGCAATCATAGCCTGATTTGAAAGGCTAACAGTTGACCATAACTCTCTAGAGGAGAAGCGATCAAAATGACTAACAATTGCAAAGCGAGGATTAAAAACAAGGGAGATAAATCATGGCCACCAATCGGCGGAATTAATCGTCTTATGGGTTTTAAACTAGGCTCCGTCAACTGATAGATAGCTTCTAACACAGGGGCTAATTGCACATTTCGTATCCACGACAAAATGACTCGGCCGATGATGAGATAAATAAATAAATGGATAATATTTTGCAATAAATCACCCAGGCACCACACAAAAATTCCTGAAATACGCGGAGAACTGGAAAAAAGCATCCACCCCATAAAAATGAATTTGACAGCTGTCAGGACTACAATGACAAGGAGTACTGCAAAATCGATGCCACGCCACGTTGGCAAGAAATGTTGCAAAGATTTTACTGCCGGCGTGGTGATACGAATAACAAATTGACAAAGAGGATTATAATAATTGGCGTGCATTTTTTGCAGCAATAATCGCAAAATGAGCAACATAATGTATAAAGAAAAAACGGTCTCTAATAAAGACCATAATGATACAACGATTGCTGTCATTGTTAACCCTTTTTAACTGTTCACCACAGGATGTCACCTGCATTAACTAATCGCCCTTAGATACAAGATCCAAGCCAGATAATTCTCGTGCACGCGCCGTAGCCGCATTCATAGCATCAAAAACCAATTTCCGCAAACTTCCAGATTCAAGAGTCTTGATTGCCCGTTCGGTTGTACCTCCTGGGGAGGTCACTTGTTCACGCAAAGCAACCACAGAGTCTGGGCTCTCCAGTGCTAATCTGGCAGCACCTAAAGCTGTTTGCAAACTCAATAAGTTTGCCTCTTTTTCTGAAAGTCCCAATTCCAAGGCAGCTTCTTGCATAGCTTCTATTAACAGAAAGAAATAAGCCGGCCCACTTCCTGACAATGCCGTCACCACATCTAATTTTGATTCATCATCAACCCAAACCGTGACCCCCACCGATCGCAGTAATGTTTCCGCGATTTCACGTTGAATTTCAGTGGTATTGTCATTTGCGTATAAGCCTGTGGCTGCACTTCGTACCATAGCAGCAATGTTGGGCATACATCGGACAACAGCACAATTAAATCCCAGTTTTTGCTCAATTAATCCCGCTTTAACACCCGCAGCAATTGAAATAACAAGTAATTGACGTTCTTGAATCACTTGCGCAAGTTCTTTTAAGACCACAGGAACAATCTGTGGTTTTACACATAAAACAATCACATCCGCTAAGGCAGCAATTGATTTATTATCTATGGATGTATGAATATTTAAATGTGTTGAGAGTCTATTCAGCGCTTCTTCATCGGGCGAAGATGCATAAATTTTTTGAGGCTCATATCCATCATTGACAAGACCCGCAATTAAATTTGCGCCCATATTACCCGCGCCAATAAAAGCAATTTTTCGTCCGCTCATTAATTTCCCTTATTTATTCCTAAATAGTGCCTTATATACCCCTTGAGAATCACTGCTAAACGCACTCCATTATTTAAACTATTCAGCAGTAGGGCCCGCATTTAAAATCGACTCCGAAACGTCAAATTTTTTAAAATTAGTGACAAAGCGATTGATTAATTCTTGCAAATTATGTCGATACGCCGCTGCATCTTTCCAATTTTGCGAAGGATTTAACAATTCTGAATCCACTCCTTTCACTGCCTTTGGAATGCGTAAATTAAATCCTGGCAACAACTCGGTGTCCTCCACTTTCAATTCACCACTTAATGCCGCACGTACCACTGCCCGTGTTGTTGGAATTGAAAAACGCTCCCCCCCTTTTCCATATCCACCTCGAGACCACCCAGTATTAATTAAATAGACTTGAGCGCCACTTTGCTCAAGTCGATGCATCAATAATTCAGCATAAATACTTGCCGGTCTAGGAAAGAACGGCGCGCCAAAACATCGGCTAAATGTCTCTTTTATCGCTGCAGTGCTGCCCATTTCTGTACTGCCAACTAACGCAGTGTACCCACTCAAAAAGTGATAAGCTGCTTGTTCTTTAGTCAATAAAGCAATCGGTGGCAATACTCCATAAAGATCACACGTTAAAAATATAACTGCCGTGGGTTCACCGGCTTTATTTTCTTCCACGCGTTTTTCAATATGTTCCAACGGATATGCCGCTCGACTATTTTGAGTATATCGATCATCAGAATAATCTGGCTGACCATCATTTAATAACACGACATTTTCCATGATCGCACCATCACGAATGGCATCCCAAATTAATGGCTCACGTTCTTGCGACAAATTAATACACTTGGCATAGCAGCCGCCTTCAAAATTGAACACGCCATTTTCACTCCAGCCATGCTCGTCATCCCCAATTAAAAATCGTTCTGGATCTGCCGATAACGTCGTTTTTCCTGTTCCTGACAACCCAAAAAATAATGCAACATCACCTTCAGCACCGACATTGGCAGCACAGTGCATAGGAAGAACTCTCTTCGGGGGCAACAAGAAATTCATCACAGAAAACATGGCTTTTTTCATTTCACCCGCATAACGAAGACCGGCCATCAAAACTTTGCGTTCTGTAAAATTAATCATTAAACACGCGTCACTTCTCACACCATCTCGCGTTGGATCTGTAATAAATCCTGGCGCATTGAGAATTGTCCATTCTGGATGTTCACTACTTTCTTTTTCATGAGACCGAATAAACATATGGTGAGCAAAAATCGCATGCCATGCGTACTCAGTGATCACTTTTATGGGTAATGAATAACGACTATCAGCCCCAACTGATAAATTTGATTCAAAAGTATCTTTATCCTCGAGATACTCCTTGACACGTGCCCATAATTTTGAAAATACGGCCTGCTCAATGGGCTGATTAATTTCACCCCAATCGACTGAGTTTTCTGTAACTGAGTCCTTTACCAAAAATCGGTCTTTAGGCGATCGCCCCGTGCGCGTCCCAGTCGTTGCAACAAACGCCCCATTAACACTATGCTCAACTTCTCCGAGTTTTAACGCTAACTCCCCTAATTCCGCTACCGATAAATCTTTGTAGACAGTAGGCGCTGATAATTCACTCATTTTACTCTCCTCTGGCGATCACTTTGAAAGGCCTGATTATTGCAGAACTGCCCGGATATCTCAATCTAACTGAGCACATGATCGCACAATCAACCTTATTCGAAACTTTTTGAGATTCGGCGCGAGACCGTGTATAATCAGCCTTAATCAACTGTTAGCGAGCCCTGAACATGAGTAAAAAATCAGCCCCAGAATCCCTGAAAAACAAATTGCTCATCAAAACACCTGATTTAGACGATTCGATTTTCTCCAAGTCAGTAGCTTACATCTTTGAAGATAATGATAACGGATCTATGGGCATTGTGATTAATAAGCCCATGGATAATATTTCATTAGCCAATATTTTAGATCACTTAGAGATTCCCTTTGATAATCCCGACTTCAACAACCACCCTATCCTCCGAGGCGGCCCGGTGGCTCGCGAACATGGTTTTATCATCCATAGAGAGAAAATGTTAGGGCAAGGACTGGTTGCAGACCCCGCCAACAACATTGTCATCTCTGCATCAAAACAAGACCTTATTACTTTTCCTCAAGGTTCTTTCACCGATATGCTGATCACACTGGGTTATGCGGGATGGAGCAAAGGACAATTGTGGGAAGAAATTAAAGACGATGCCTGGCTAGTTGCACCTTTGGATGTGAAAATATTGTTTGATATCCCCTATGAAAAACGCTGGAATGCTGCCGCCGCTTCAATTGGCCTAGACTTCTCACGCTATATTTCTGAACTTGGCCATGCATAATATCACAGAGAAATTAGGGTCAGAGCTTGACTAACATAACAGCACTTGGTTTTGATTTTGGAATGAAACACATCGGTGTAGCCGTAGGTCAAACCATCACAAACACCGCCACCCCACTGACAAGTATCAAAGCAAGAGACGGAATTCCTAATTGGGATGAGATCGAAAAATTAATCAGCACCTGGAACGTAAAAGTGATCGTGATAGGAATTCCCTTAAATATGGATGGCACTGAACAACCCATCACTGCCGCTGCAAAAAAATTCGGCAACCGTCTTGAGGCTCGTTTTAAATTACCTGTGCATCGCATTGATGAACGCCTTACTACGGTTGAAGCTAAACAACAATTATTTGATTCATTGGGTTACAAGGCATTAGATAAAGCCTCAATCGACAGTTACTCCGCAAAACTCATCTTGGAAAGTTGGTTGAACTCGAACTCCCCCTCTAAAGCCTAACTTTAACCTCTGAAGCAAATATACCTATCGCGCCTCTGGATGATAAGAGAATGAACCAAGAATGCCTCATTGAGCGATTGGGGTTAAACACTGAGAAAGTCGAGCATTCAATCGTACTTGACAACGCCTTGTAGACTGTTTAAGTTAATCTATCAAATTTTTGATGTCGTTAAAGGAGTTAACATGTCTATGCATCAGGCTAAGATAGCCACTTCAGTTGTTATTGCTTTATCATCAGGTACTGCATTAGCTCAAAATTTTCAAAAAGGTTTTTACATCGGGATTAATTCTGGCGCTGCATTTGTCACTGGACAAACTAACGACAAATTCATCACCGCACCGAATTTTTTAAACCCAACTAGCCTAACCACACATTATCGCGATGAAGCTTCCCAGCGAGGTTATGATGGGGGTGTATTTTTAGGCTGGAATTTTTATGCTGACCGAGAATATGTATACGGCCTTGAGTTAAGTGGTAATACTTATTCAAATACAGCCAATCAAACTTTTTGGAATTTTACACCAGACGAGAACACATTTGATCTCATTAATTTCCAAGAAAGTTGGAAAATCAGATATGCTTTTGACCTTACCTTTAAACCTGGTGTACTCATTTCTGACTCTTCAGAGCTTTACGGTATTCTAGGTGTATCAACTGCAAAACTAAAAACCAAACTCAAAAATCTTGTTCCAAATTCAGCAGGATCTAGTCCATTAACATTCAGTGACAGCAAAGATGTCTATGGTTTTGTCTTAGGTGCCGGCCTAAACAAACAATTGTGCAATCATTTGGGATTATTCACATCGTATCAATACACTTATTATGGCAGCAAACATTTATCCGATGGTGTCGAAGGAAATCCAGGTGTAGGTGATTACGTCTTCCAAACCTATGTCAGACATCGCACTCTGCGGGTTGATACCAACGTATTTAAAGTCGGCTTAGTTTATACATTTTAATAATTTAGCGTTAAAGGGGTCATTATTAAATGACTCCTTTAAACTGTATTTTTGAGCCATTAAATGACAAATCCTAACAATATTTATACAAAAACTGCAACACTAGATGATCTTGATGAAATAATGCAGGTAGAAAAAAGTTTTTCTGAAGACCCGAAATATCATGCTTCTATCGAGAAAATGAAAGCACGCATAGAAAAATTTAGCGAAGGATTTTTTTTAACCTATGTTGACAATCAATTAGCCTATATTATCAGCACCTGTTGTGTCCACTATAATCCAAAAGATCTCAGTAATTTCATCAGCTGGGATCATATCACCCATAATGGTTTTCTCGCCGACCACGAACCTCCAGTAAACGCCAATGCCTTATACATTGTCTCCGGAGTCGTAGGCGCGTCATTTCAACAATACAATTTGTTCGGAGCTCCATATCCTCACTTATTAGCATTGACACAAAAATTAAAACTTGAATACATCATCGCCGGTGCGATATTACCAGGCTACGCTAACTACATTAAACAGAATGGTTATTTACCTGCCCAAGAATATGCCCATTTACGTAATGGTAGTCGCCTTGTAGATCCACTTCTGGAAAAATATCGACGAATCCATTTTCATGTACCCGACGAACATCACATACGCGAAAATTATTATGAACATCCTGATAGTCACAGTTATTCAGCGATCGTAGTCCACAAGATTTCAAAGCATGCGCCAGGAACTCAATAAATGCAAAAAATTAAACTTGATTTTTCCAACCCTGAATTTATTGCAAACCCATATCCCACTTATGAGCTCATACAAGAAAACGAGCCCGTTTATCAAGATGACAGTGGCGTTATTTATCTAACCAAATACCAAGACGTCGTTGCTTTATTAACAAATAAAAATACATCCCGAAGACCGCCTCACCATATTAAGGTACTCACAGAAGAACAACTCCGTGATAATGATATGGATGCTTTTCTAATGAACTGGTTGATATTTCAAGATCCTCCAAAACACACTCAAATGCGCAATTTTTTCGCCAAAGCAATCAATCCAAAATTCATTCGCGCTAGAGCCAGTACTATTACAACCCTATCCGAACATTTATTGCATACACTCAAAAAACGAGAGCAATTCGACATAGTCTCTGAATTTGCTGCGCCCCTCAGCCTAGCGGTTGTCTGCGACCTTAGTGGATTACCGCCCCATGAAAACAGCTTTATAAAACAGTATTCTGACACTATCACTCAAAACCTTGATACAGGATCCCCTGATAAGGTATACGGCACCCAAACGCTACTCCCCATGCTAAGGCAATTTTTCCACAACTACCTCGCAGATTATAAAAATAATCCGCAAGATAACTTTTTATCTTATGTCATCGAAAACAATGCTTTACTGGATGAGCCTCTGAATGAAACTCAAATTGCTGATGCAACAACATTCATTGTGTTTTCAGCACACGAAACCACACGGCTAGCAATCAGTTTATCGATCTATAGCCTTTTACGTCACTCTGATCAAATCGAATTACTAAAGCAACAGCCCACTCTAATAACACAGGTCGTTGAAGAATGTTTACGATTTGAAACTCCTTTTAATAAATTATCTCGCTGGACCACGGCCCCTATCGTAATTAATGATATAGAAATACCTTCTAATACACTTGTGGTACCTCTCTTAAATGCCGCAAATCGTGATCCTGAAATCTTTAAAGATCCTCATCGACTCAATATACAAAGAGACCAACTTAATCTGGCTTTTGGAAAAGGCATTCATACCTGTCTGGGCTCTGTGCTTGGAAGATTAGAAACTGAAATTGCGCTGCAGCAATTTCTCAAAATTTTACCTGATGCCAAATTAATTCCTAATAGCGCAGCATGGGGCAACATTACAAGCCTGAGATATATCACACGCTTAATAATAGAAAATCCTCATAGTCATGATTCATTCCATGGATAAACCAAGCATAGTTAAAAATATTATTAGCTCTCTGGAGAAATCACAGTGGTATACCCTAGACCACATGCGCGATCGTCAACTCACGCGACTCAATCACATTATTTCTCACACCTATGAAACAGTTCCATTTTATAAAGCCGCCTTAGAAAAGGCGAATTATTGCCCAGAACTATCAATAACCCCAGAGTTTTTATCCACATTGCCCGTTTTTTCACGCGAAGAAATTCAATCGGGGCAAGAAAATACACTACGAAGCACTGCACTTCAACCCGATGACTACTCATACCCTATCGTCACATCGGGTTCAACAGGCATAGCAGTGCGCCTAATCGGTACATTTGATACGGCTTGTTACTGGCAAGCTCTATCAATGCGTGAGCATTATTGGCATAAGCGTGATTTTAGCAAAACACTTGCAGCCATCCGTTGGGCAAAACGGAACGAAGCATTACCACCCTTGGGGGAAACAAACAGCCAATGGGGCAATGCTACAGAAGGAATAGAATTAACAGGCGCAAGTTTTTTTCTTAATGTAGCTTCATCAATTCAAAGCCAACTTAAATGGCTGCAAATGATTAATCCGCATTATCTTTTAAGCTACCCATCACAACTTAAAGTTTTATTGAATGATATCATAGAGCAAAAAATAACATTGCAGAATCTTTTAGAAATTCGAAGCCTGGGAGAAACAGTAGATTCTGAACTTAGATTACTTGCAATAAATCATAACTTTAAATTAACTGATATTTACAGCTCTGAAGAAGTCGGAATAATCGCGATCCAGTGCCCAGAATATCATAATTACCACATACAAGCAGAAAATGTTATCGTCGAAATTCTAGATATTCATAACCAACCTTGTGGAATAGGCGATGAAGGTAGAGTCGTTTTAACCAGTCTACATAATTTTGCAACCCCACTTCTGCGTTACGACATTGGTGATTATGCTCAATTTGACAATCCTTGCGCCTGTGGACGTGTCGCTCTTCCAACACTCAAGAAAATCAGCGGCAGAAAACGTAATCGGATAATCTATCCAAACGGTGAATCTCGTTTCCCTTATCTCGGAGACCGAGAAGAATATCGTCAAATCACTACAGCAGTGAAAAAATTCCAGATGATTCAGCACGAATTAAATAAAGTTGAATGCAAACTTGTAGTTGACACGCCATTATCAAGTGACCAAAAAACACGCTACGCTAACTTAATCAAAAAAAATCTCGGCAATCTCTTCGAGATAGAACTTACCTTTCATGACGACCTTCCCCGCCAATCTAATGGAAAATTTGAAGAATTTGTCTCGCTTATACCCTCCACTATCGAGAATATTAACCAGACCTTGATGATTGAATAAAAAATTCATACAATCACATCATCTACACAAAATGTAGAGATACATCAACTCATATTTAGCTTGTCATAAAATTTGATAGGAGATGCTTCTAAATGAACTGGCCAAAAATTGGATCACATGTCTTAAGCACGATTTTATTTATTCTTTCATTCAGTGCATATGCCGAAGAAAAAACAGTATTATCGGTAGAATTGGCCACTACCTCAGCAGAAAGAGAGTGGGGCTTAATGGGAAGAACTTCTCTTCCTGAAAATAACGGGATGTTATTTATATACCATCAAGCTCAAAAAATGAATTTTTGGATGTTCAATACGTTCATTGATCTATCCATCGCCTTTATTGATAGCAATAATATTATTTGCGAAATATATGACATGAAAGCCTATCCTGAAAAAATGGATCCAAATCGCCCCGTAAAAAAACTTTCCGACATCGATAAATACTGGCAATGGGGTCCCGAAAAAACATTTTTCAGCGAACACAGCACCACTTCAAAAGGTGAATACCCCTATGCATTAGAAGTGAACATGGGATGGTTTACAAAAAATCATATTAAAGTGGGTGATAAAATTGAACTTGATTCAAAAAATAAATTGATCACTTTCATTCATCAATCGTCATAAAATCTAAAAGAGGTGATCATTCTTTTTTGAAAGATGAAATGCAAAGCTTTGGATAAATCAAACTGAGGATAGTGCTCCATCATTGCCTCATAAACCACGCTTAGTGACAAGCCTTTTAAGAGATGCGCGATAAAATCCCACAAATCCTCAGCCACCCAGTACGACACAACAATAGAATCCGAACGCACAATTACACAGAAAGTTTTCTTGGAAACTGAGTTCAGAACTACAGATTCAGGACTTTCTATTAAGGCTGCTATCTCATCGAGAGCATATTCACTCTGCATCATATAGACTGAAGGATGGAATATAAAACTCATCCTCTCAACTTGGTCATCTGATATCGTATTCATCACCTCAATTCCTAACGGCGCAGCTTGGGCTGATGAGTACGATAAATGTTTTAGCCATTCATAATCGCCGTAATCATTCAAATACGGTAATTTTTTTAGAGACTCTTGCCTCGAAATAAAGTCAGGGAACTCATTTCCCCAATCATCCAAGCAACCAGAAGAGGGTAAATTGGCTATAATTTTACAAAATGCAAAAGCAAGGTTATTAGCACATTCGTTTCCGACTAAAACCCATATACCTGGGAAAGTAATTTGTAGTGCCTTTCTTAAAGTGTCAAAAATTGTATTTTTATAAATAGCCAAACGATCTAATGCATTATCTGATGAAATAAAATCATGACCACCCGTCTTTTCATAGATAATTGAATGACAGAACTCTGATTGTATTTCCTCAAGCGTTTTCAACGTCACTTGCCTCCATCGAAATGAAATCTAAAGCTTTTCTCGACTCACTGATTAATATATCAAGCGCAGGAATATTGGCATCCCATTCCAATAACGTAGGTTTAAGACCTATTTTTGAGATCGTATACCCATATAGTTCCCAAACAGCATCATCAACAGTGGTATCATGAGTATCGATGCGCAACTCTAAATCTGGAGAGAGAGATCTAATTGAATGTCCCGCCAAATGTATTTCAGCCACCAGATTAGAAGGGATTGAGTCAATATATTTTTTCATATCCCAATCATGATTAGCGCAAGAAACAAAAACGTTATTTACATCCAGCAAAATTTTTGCCTTTGTTTTTTCACACAGCGAAACTAAAAAATCCACTTCCATCATTTCAGACGTAGAAAATTCTAGATACGAAGAAGGATTTTCAATTAACAACTCTCGTCCCAAATAATCCTGAGCTTGAAGAATATTATTAGAAATTATCTCCAAACTCTCTTTAGTATAAGGAAGAGGCAGTAAATCAGGCAAATACGCCCCTCCTACGCGACTCCATGATAAATGCTCAGAAACAAGAAATGGATCAATACTTTGAATAAGATTTTTCAGACGGCGCAAATGCTCTTGAGCTATCCCACAACCCGAACCCAATGACAAACCTACCCCGTGCAAACTCACAGGATAATGCTCACGAATTGAAACCAGCTTTTCGAAAGCCGGGCCACCCTCCTGAAAAAAATTTTCACTGTGGACCTCCCACCATCCCACAGACGGCAGTTCATCCAGCACTTGCTGGATATGCGGATGTCTCAAACCAATTCCAATTAGGTTATTCATATTCATCTATTTCAACCAAACTATGATGCAGCATTCGATATCTCGATGAATTTTATCAATCAGCTTACAGATCCATTCTGATAATACTGTGTTCTTTTGCATAAGTTGATCCTGTTGGTTAGAGTGTGTATTTTTGTGCTGAACACTGTTTCAATCTATCGATTAGCTCCCTCATATGGGGCATAATCTCGATAGCTAATTTAATTTTTTTAATTAATAATTCCGCGCGATGATCAGCATTTAGCTGATAACTCATGTTAGCACTTTTTTGGGCGTCTTCATAACGCCGCACTCCAAAATAACACTGCGCTTGATTAAAATAAGCCGGTGCTAATATATCAACACTCGGTTTACTTGCTAATATTTTATCTAATAATGTCAAGGCTTCCTCAAATCGATTGAGGCGGCGGAAATTAATGACTAATTTAACTTGTTCTTTTGCGTTCAGAACGGGTTGTGATTGTAAAGCAACCATTTCTGCTTGCCATTGCATTGCTTGCTGCTGAGTTTTTTCGATCTCACTCAATAAATGATTCACGTCTTTGTCGTTTCCCTCCAAAAATGCTTGACATAATGAAGCTGTTTCAGAAGCTGCGCTAAAATCACAACGCCCTAACTGACAACGTGCTCTTAACAATAATCCACTGACCAACGGCTCTCTTTCTAAAACATATTCCAATAATATTAACGCCTCTATGAGGAGCTCTCTTTCAAAGCAATATCGCGTTACTTGTAATAGTTGTCCAATAGAAATTTCCGTTTCCAATATACGAATGATCGCTTTTATTAATTTATCTTCCCCTACGGCTGCCAAATTCTGCTGCGCGATTGCCACATCTGGGCTATAAGGAGCTTCTGTTGATGGAACATGACTTGATGAAAAATGCTGTATATTCCCCTGAGCTAGTATATTCTCTAGCTCGTGTATTGCATTTTTTACAGTAACTGTATTGTAATGTTCATTGCCGTAGTGATCTAAAAATACCCCGGCACATTTATTAAATTTTTTTAGCGCAGCATGTAGTTGGTTACATTCAAGTAATACAAAACCAAGGCTGGCGCGCGTATGAGCGACTTCAAGACTATTTTTACCATAAGCATTTTTTTCGATAGACAGCGCTCTTTTCAAAAGATCTTGGGCAACACTCAGCTCTTTTAAAGCCTTGTACGGACCACTTAGGCTACACAAGGTATGCGCTACCATGGGATGTGATTCACCAACTACGCACTGTTCAATTGAAAGCATCTGTTTGAAAATGCCCATAGCTCTTATTGGATCGCCAGAATCTGAGACTTTAGTGCCCATCTTTATAACCTTCACGTGAAGCCTCCCTAAAGTTTGTATCACCTCGGGATCTTCCGGACCAATAAAACTCTTTTTAATCATTAATGCCCTTTTGTAATGTACTAAGGCTCCTTCCGTATCGTCTAGAGCCAAAATCGTTTTGCCCAGATTTATCAAAGGCATTACTAGTTCTTGATGTTCAGTACCATAGAAATTTTCTTTAATATCCAATGCTCGTTTGAATAGGATTTTAGCTCCCGGCAAATCGCCCATCTTGCGGCTTACTTCCCCTTGGTTATTTAAGATTCTTGCCTCTTCGGGGTGATTCGCTCCATAGACACACTTAATAATAGTCAAAGCACGTTCGAAGAGGCTTCCGGCTCTTTCTAAATCTTCCTTCCTCGTTAGGAGAGCGCCTCGGATATTCAAGGCTTTTGCTACTTCAGGATGGTTTGGTCCATAATGCTGCTCCAAAATAGGTAATGCCTCTTCCATGAAATTTTCTGCGCTCTGTTTATCTCCCAAAAGCCGAGCAGCATTACCCAGGTTCATAAGGTTTCTTCCCACGTCTCGATGGTTCGGTTTCAAGAATTGTCTATTAATTGCCAAGGCAGATTCAAAAAGCTCTTTGGCTTTCATCCACTCTCCTTGATTTAAAATTGCAACGCCCAAGTTTTCCAAGATTTTTGCTATCCACAAATTCTCAAGGCTTCCTATAGATTCCAAAATGTTAAGAGCTCTTTCAAAATATGATCTGGCTTTCAGCGTTTCACCCGACTCCAGAGTTGCAGCGCCTAATCCCACCATTGTTTCCAATATCATCATCTGATTATCGGATGATTCAAAAGCGGTAAGAGCTTGCTTATAGCAACGAGCGCTCTCAACCGAATTTCCAATAAGGCCATAGCTATGGGCTATATATCGCTGCAAATTTCCTACAATCTCAACAAAGTGGACAAAAAAATTTCTGCCGAGCTTTTCAATTTGTGCCAATACATCAAGACAATGGGGAAATAGGATTTTTTGACGAGCTTCATCAGCCACTGGATTTTCTTCTTTTTCATAATGTAGCCCCATAAATTCTGTCACGACAGTTAAAAAACGCCCCTGCGTTTTTTGATTATCCTCTAGCTTGAGGATTTCTTGCACCAGCTGATGGATTCGCACATGGTTAGGTAAAGTGACATTCTCTAACAAACTGTAATGGCGCAAGACAGATATCGCCTCTCGACATTCTGTCGAGGTTGCTGTCCATCTGCTTAATAAGCTTATATCGATCGGTACTTCAGGAGCTAAATAGGCACAGGCTTTAAGAATGTGCTTGGCATTGGGATTGGTAACTTTCTTTAACGATAACTGAATGACAGCCCACACTGTCGCTTTCTGAGGGTCGTATTCTTCTTTAGGTCGTGCAATAAACCCATCCCTTGACGGATTTTTATCTTCTTGATAGGGATCGCCTTGAGGAACAGGCTCTTGAAGATATTTTTCCTTTTGTTGAGAAAATGCTTCTACGTATTCAGATATCTGAATATTTTCTGTCGAGATATACGCTAAGGCTTGGGTCAAAGCTAACGGAAAATAACCGAGTGCTTTTGCCAGTGCATTTGATTCAGCTTCTCGATATAAATCTGGGTGATTCCGACACAAAACTTTCTTAATATAGTCGTGAGCTTCTGTTGGACTAAACACGCTCAATGTAATTGGTTTAAAAGTCTGATCCCAATCCCTCTCATTATTATTACGAGTGGTAATAATAATAGGGACAGTTGAAGGTGGTAAAAAAGATTTAATGCTGCGTAAATTCTGGGCATTATCAAAGACAACTAAACAAGGTGCATGTTTTTTTTCTAATTGTTCAAAAATCAGCTTAATTAAAGCTTCAAGTGTTAATTCTTTCGGGTCAAAGCCTAACTGTCGACCTAATCGATTCATCTGCTCCGTCATTAATCCGTGATTGTCAATTCCCTCATCCGTACCGGCAATAAACCAAATGATCGAACGATATCCTGATTTGCCCTGTGTCTCTCGATATTGTTTTAACTTACTATGCGCAAAGGTGACAGCAAGTTGAGTTTTTCCAATTCCGCCTGTCCCACTGACAGTTTTTTTCGGGTGGCTGATAACCGTACTCTTTCCAATATTAGCTTCCAATAAAGCCAAAGAGTCTTCTCGTCCCGTAAAATCATCAAAGGCTGGAGGCAATCCAAAACTATCACGGAACGGTCCGTCCGATTTGATACTTATTGAAGGCACAGAAGATACGGGCATTCCAAAAAAATTATTCTGTGTTCCAATGTGCACTGTCTGTTGTTGAATATGTTGCGTCGGCTTGTGATTTACTTGTTTATTAATAGTATTCAATTGAAAACACACTCGCTGAGATCGTGATAGGACAACATCGATTGCTGTAACTTTCTCTTCCACTTCTCGTTGACCAAGAGACAAAATCTCATCAGCCAACTGGCTCTGAGGCAAATCTGCTTGCATTAATTTAACCATATTCATAAAAAATGCTATTTGATCCTGCGATAACCCGGATAATTGTTCAGCCTCATTAACATTAATTGTTAACCACGATTGATTGAGTTTAAATTTATCGATCAGCTTGCTAAACCATTCTGGCAATACTGGGTTCTTTTGCATCAATTACTCCTGTTGATTCAAAAGTTACTGTGTCTATTAAATATCGTTAGTCCAAACTTATGAAAAAGCTCTAATAGCCTGTTATGAAATAGACTCCAGATGTAAACTAAAAACCTCCAATCTATTAAAACATAGAGATTGATCTTAAGTAAACTATCTTTTATTCTTGAATCTGAATACTGTGCGACTAAAACACTCATTATTAATTTACAATGTATTAGCAAATTCACTTCGCAATCGAAGCTAATTTTGAAACCATTAAAGTTGGGGTAAATATTTGCACACTAGCTGTATCAATAAATTGCTATTTTAGTTTACGTGGTGGTAACCTCCATGACATCAAGAGAAGAGTTAGCTCTATTTTTACACCTCCGGACGACTAATATTAAAAATTATCATCACATAATCTCTATGTACCTGCAACCCCATCTAGAGAAAAGATAAGCAACGACAAAAGCTTTAGTATCTTGCATTTAGACGTCACTAATCAAAGATTCCCACGGACTTACTGTTCTTAATTAATTTAGATGTTGCCTCCGCACTATTACTTGCAGGTGGCTCGCGCAAAAATTCTTTGCCCGGATATTGCATTCCTCTTGACCTGGTATGATAATAAATAACGTGGCTGTATACTCAGTCTCAGATTTTAATGATGCAATAACAATGTTAGTTATTACAACAGCTCTAGCAATTGCTATTGCCTTCGCTTTGAAGGAAACTCATTGCAAGGAACATTGATGACTCTCAACACCAAAAAAATGGAGTGTTTAAGATGAAAAAGGCCAGTAACAATGGTGACCAACCTGTACGCATTCTCAGAAAGAGTAAATTTTTACTAAGTGATCTCTATAAGCCAGACGAAAAAAGAGGGGAGCATAAAAACGTTTATCATGAATTTCGAAAATTATTGATTCAATTAAAAGAACACATGGAAGACAAGAGTCAAATCATGGCAATTAAAGAAGGCAATCTTCAAAAATTCACCACCCTCGTTAGGGTGTTTGAAAATGAATCGGCAGAAACTATCGAAAAAGAAATAAAATCATTAAAAATAA
>JAKORL010000218.1 GCA_029777855.1 Pseudomonadota bacterium | reverse complement strand
TATTTCTCAAGGAAGGGGTCAGATCTAAGATTTATACTAGCTTTCAGCTCATATCTTATTTCTCAGCTCTATGCGAGCTAGTATAAATCTTAGATCTGACCCCTTCCTGACCCCTTCCCCCACATAGACAAATGCTAATTATGGGCTATGATAATCTAGGTGCAAAGGGAGATCACTGTGTCATCAGCATTAGTATCATTAAAGAACGTGAGTTTTTCTCGCGGAGATCGTCTTATTTTCGATAATATCAGCTTGGAAATTCCCAAAGGAAAAATCACGGCCATTATGGGGCCAAGTGGTACTGGTAAAACAACTTTACTGCGTTTGATGAGCGCGCAACTTTACCCTGATCATGGTCAGATTCTGTTTGATGGTGTTGATCTTCATCAACAATCTCAATCCTCGTTATTCGAATTACGTAAACGTATGGGAATGTTATTTCAAAGCGGGGGATTATTTACAAATTTGAATGTGTTCGAAAATGTGGCGTTTTCATTACGTGAGCATGCTCGTTTATCCAGTGATCTATTGAATGATTTGGTTTTAATGAAATTAAATGCAGTTGGGTTGCGAGGTGCGCGACATTTGATGCCTTCTGAATTATCAGGTGGCATGTCACGACGAGTGGCTTTGGCACGAGCGTTGGCCATGGACCCTGAATTAATGTTTTACGATGAACCGTTTACAGGCCAAGATCCAATTACAATGGGGGTCTTAGTCAAATTAATTAAAGAAATTCATCAGGCTTTGCATTTAACCTCCGTGATTGTTTCACACGATGTGCAAGAGACAGCGAGTATTGCAGATTATATCTATCTTTTATTTAACGGAAAAATCGCGGCGAAAGGAACACCTGAGGAATTATTCAAAGATTCTTCGCCAGTCGTGCAGCAATTTATGCAAGGATTACCGGATGGGGTAGTACCTTTTCAATTCCCTTCAAAAACATTCATTGAAGATCTTGCATTAGCGTCCGGAGGTGAATCACATGATTGATAAATTTTCTCAAATTGGATCGGCGGGTATTCAACAAGTTCAGCAATTAGGTTTGTCTGGCTTATTTTTAACCAGGATTTTATTTCGTTTTCCGCGAATAGTTGGCGGGTTTAAATTACTGGTAGAACAATTGTATGTTGTCGGTGTGCTATCATTATCGATCATATTGGTATCAGGATTATTTATTGGAATGGTGCTTGGATTGCAAGGTGTGAATACGCTTCAGCGATTTGGTGCCGAAGCTCAATTGGGCCAATTAGTAGCGTTGAGTGTGGTTCGAGAATTGGGGCCTGTGGTGACCGCTCTGTTGTTTGCTGGTCGTGCCGGTTCGGCACTAACGGCTGAAATAGGATTAATGCGCGCCACAGATCAATTAGCCAGTATGGAAATGATGGCGGTAGATCCGATTTGGCGTGTGATTTCTCCTCGGTTTTGGGCGGGTGTCATTTCCATGCCTATATTAGCAATGATTTTTAATGTAGTTGCAATTTGGGGTGGTTATTTGGTCGGTGTGAAATGGTTGGGAGTCGATATGGGGGCATTTTGGAATAATATGCAAAATTCAGTCGATTTCTATCAAGATATTTTAAATGGCATTATAAAAACAGGGGTTTTTGGATTCGTGGTAACGTGGATAGCTGTATACCATGGTTATTATGCAGTTCCTACTGCACCAGGTATTAGCCTGGCAACAACTCGATCTGTGGTCTATGCTTCATTAGCAGTCCTTGGATTTGATTTTATGTTGACTGCTGTAATGTTAAAGGGGTGGTAATCGTGCGTAGTCGAACGACAGAGTCTTTGGTCGGCATTTTTATGGTAGCTGGAATGCTGGCATTATTATTTTTAGCCATTCATGTGAGTGGGCTAACACCTGTTTCAAAGAGTGATCATTATCGAGTCATTGCAGAGTTTGATAATGTAGGTTCTTTAAAACAACGTGCACCTGTACGTATTGCAGGTGTCACAATTGGTCGCGTTGACAGTATTCTGCTCGATAGAAAAACTTTCAGAGCGAAAGTCGTTTTGCTCATTGAAAATGGCAGCAATCATTTGCCCACTGATACTGAAGCTCATATTCAAACGGAAGGAATTTTAGGTGCAAATTACGTGGCATTAACGCCCGGTTTTGATCAAATTGATTTAACCGATGGCGGGAAAATTGCCGTTACTCATCCAGCGTTAATTTTAGAAAATTTGATAGGTCAAATGTTATTCAAGGCGAAGGAGAAGTCAGGTCATGATCAGTAATATTTTTAAATCAATCGTTATTAGTTTAACGTTAATTTCAAGCTTGATGGTGAATAGTAACGTTTTTGCGGGTGATTCTGCACCCGTTACTCTGTTAAAAGAATCAACTATCGAAATGTTAGCCGCTTTAAAAACTCATCAGGGTACTTTGAAATCGAATCCCAAATATTTAGAAGCTCAAATACGTCGAATTGTTGTGCCAAAATTCGATGTCACTTCAATGGCTCAATCCGTCATCGGTCGTCGTCATTGGGAAGGTTCCACACCGGCATTGCAGCAAGCATTTATTCGAGAATTCACAGATCTAGTGATTAATGTCTATTCCGCCCCTTTGCAAGATTATAATGGTGATAAAGTTGAATTTCTTCCCTTGCGGGAGAGTATTGAAAACCAATCTCGAGTCGCTGTTCAAACAATTATTATCAGACCTACAGGTCAGCGAATTGCGGTGAATTATAGTTTGAAAAAAATAGGTGATGCGTGGAAGGTTTACGATTTTAGTATTGAAGGAATTAGCATGGTGGCTAGTTATCGCTCTCAATTTGCCGAAGTGTTAGAAGCAAAAGGATTGTCAGGATTGCTAGCTCAAATTCGTTCACATAGTAGGATGGTGTCATGAGCTTTGCAGGTCAAGATTCATTTACAGTGACGGGTGATCTTGTTTTCAAGACCGTACCCCGTTGGCGGCGAATAGGGCGTCAATATATTGATGCCACTGAAGAGCCCGTTTTTCAGTTCAATAATATCACCCGATGTGATAGCTCCGGCGTGGCTTTATTGCTTGCCTGGTTGCGAGATGCCAAAGAAAAAGGTAGAGTCATCCGCTTTGCCCAGATGCCTCAGCAATTAGTTGAAATTGCGCAGGTGTATGGCGTATTAGATGTAATAGAAAAAGAAAAGGGTCAGGTCTAACATTGACACTCGCTTTTCCGGTGGCGAGACCTAATGCACAAGAATGAAAACTAGTTTCAATGTTAGACCTGCCCCCTTTCTCTTTCTTCCTATTAGGGTGAGTCAATGGATAAACTGATTATCAAGGGTGGAAAACCACTCAAGGGTGAAATTCGAATTTCAGGCGCAAAAAATGCCGCATTGCCCATATTAGCTGCAACATTATTGGCTCAAGAACCTGTGACCATCGCCAATGTTCCACACCTTCAAGATGTTACAACCATGATGCGATTATTGGGCTCTATGGGTGTGCATCTCAGTGTCGATGATCATATGCAAATCAGCGTGAATTCTTCTGGGGTGGAAAACTTTTACGCCCCCTACGATTTAGTGAAAACCATGCGAGCATCCATAGTGGTATTGGGTCCGCTATTAGCGCGTTATGGAAAAGCAGAAGTATCATTACCGGGAGGCTGTGCCATAGGTTCGCGCCCTGTCGATATTCATATCAAAGGAATGAAAGCATTAGGGGCAGAGGTTGAAGTTGAAAATGGTTACATCAAAGCCAGCGCAAAAAAACGATTGAAAGGAACCGATTTTCTTTTTGATGTTGTGACTGTAACCGGTACAGAAAATTTAATTATGGCAGCGTGCCTTGCGGAAGGTCAGACTATTTTGCGTAATGCGGCATTGGAGCCAGAAGTCGAAGATTTAGCTCGATTTCTCAATACCTTAGGTGCAAAGATTTCAGGTGCAGGTTCAGATACCATCATTATTGATGGGGTAGAGCAATTAGGTGGTGGACACTATACTGTTTTGCCAGATCGTATCGAAGCTGGGACCTATTTAGTGGGCGCTGCAATGACGCGTGGGCATATTAAAATCAAGAATATTGATCCAACCATTATGAGTGCAGTGCTATCTAAGCTCCGAGAAGCGGGTGCAGAAATTTCTCAAGGTGATAATTGGATTGAATTGACTATGAATCAAGATCGTCCTAAAGCCGTGAATATTTTTACCAACCCTTATCCTGCATTTCCTACTGATATGCAGGCTCAAATGATGGCCTTAAATACAGTGGCCGAAGGCGTTGCTGTGGTAACAGAAAATGTATTTGAAAATCGGTTTATGCATGTACAAGAATTACAGCGAATGGGTGCAAAAATCGAATTAAAAGGAAAAAGCGCAACCTGTTGGGGAGTAGAAAAACTAACCGGTGCTCCTGTGATGGCGACTGATTTGAGAGCGTCGGCCAGCTTGGTATTAGCAGGTTTGGTGGCTGATGGCGAGACTGTTGTCGATCGAATTTATCATGTGGATCGCGGTTATGAACGCATTGAAGAAAAGCTAACCCAATTAGGTGCTACTATACGGCGCGATTCTTAAAAATAAAAAAAGGGGTTAAATCTTAATAGTTTGAATAATTTTTCAAGTAGTCAAAATGTTAAGATTTGACCCTTTTTTTTGTTGACAAACAGTAGCTTAAATATTAATATAAAAGTGATAGCTCATGTCATTAAGGCATAAAGTTACAAAAAAGAAATTCTTAAACTAAACATAGAAGAAGGTGTTTTTATGAAAAAAAGTGTTCATGGATCGATACGACCAGTCTCTAAAATTCGTCTTGCAGAAATTCTCTTTCGAAGTGCTGAACTATTGAATATTGTCGAGACGACTCATTATAAGGAGTTCGCACGACGCTATTCTCTGAATGTAAAACAGGGTCTCGCATTATTGAAACAAGTCGGTAGTTTTGTGCAAACTGAGGAACTTTCGATACCAGTTTGCAAAAACGTGCTCAGCCAAATTCCCGAGCTCGACGATTATGCTCAATTATCTCAACAAGGGCATTTGTCTATTTATGACCAACTGCTTCAAATTTTGGCTCGTTGGCGTGTACATCGCTGGATTTTGCTGAATCAAAATTTTATTGTTTGGGCCTATAGGCGGCGAGAGTACCTCTCTAGTTTGTTAACAAAATATGCTGGCAATCCCATTCTGTTAAAAGGGGATTTAATCCATCAAACATTGCCTGCAATCGACATCGTTTGGTTAGTTGATCTCGTTGGACCGTTGGTAGTTGATCAAGCTGAGGTTTCTCTTAGTAAAATTCCATCAAAGCTATCGCGTCCCGCTCATGCGGAGAGTTTGCTTAGGATATCGGCTCAATTGAATCAAATGAATACCTTTGTAACAATGCTGTCTCCAATAGAAGAGGATACAGTAGAAGATGTGTTTCAGTATTTTCAAAAACGAAAACCAATGTTTAAAGCATTACTCAGTAATAATGAAGAAATTTTTGATGACTTTATCAATTCAAATCCTCACGTTGAAGTTATACTCGACGCTATTCGTGAGAATAAAGGGCGTCTAGTACGTTTTCTCAATTTGCGTGATGATCGCATTTTCAAACGAAAACAAGCTGCGCTTGACTACTTTAGACCGCTTATCGAAAATCTTCAGCAGTTAAAGTCTTGCATTATGCCAATAGATACGATGATCACCTTAGAAGTGCTACAATTTTTCAAAAGTAAACAAAATTTATTCGCGGCGATAGTGTTTAATTACAATGCCTGTAATCCTGCATTTAAATCTTATGTTGAAGCTAATCCTCAGGCTGATGATCTTATTAAAAGACTGAGATCTCACGCTGAGCGAATAAACACACTTCTAAGGATTCAAGATGTGAGGGCTATAATCACTAATCCTGAGTTGAAGGAGTATTTTCGTCCTCTCGTGAATGATTTGATGAGTGAATATATTAGAGAGCGATTGAAAATGCTTGTTAAGTTTGCTGGGATTAATCGCCAGTGGTCAGCTCGAGATCAAGGTGTAGTTTGGGTGCTTACTTGCTTAGAGAGATATCGTGATGAAATTAGGCATCTCGTTTCAGACAATAAAACATGGAAAAGCTGGATAAAAAATAATCTGCAATACAAAACAGTAGGGAGTGAATTTAGAAAAGCCTTAATTCAATGTGTTGAAGGTCCAATAGAATTGTCTGAGAACAGCTTTATAGAGGGTTGCAATGAGGATGTAGTACGAGGATGTGTTGATGTTCGTCCAGGTAAATCACGTGCCTTTGTGCCTATTCGCACTTGCCTTTTGGAAGCATTGGGTGATCTAACTGAAGATGATACTGTGAATGTTGAGGCAAAAGATGTTTTATTATTTAATTTAGTATCACATCCTCAAAATAACGGATTATTTGTTTTTCTATTTAATAATGTTGAAACAATACAGCCGATGTTAGCAGCATTTCAGGATGATCAGAATAATCACGCGGAAGTTAATGTACAACCTATTGAGCCAGCAGTGTTGATTGATATGGCTAATCAACCCGGATTCGTCGAGGTGGATGCCAATGCTAGATTGGATCGACTAGACAACAACAAACGTATTCGGTTTGATTTTCAGCAAGATCAGCGAAGATTGGTTGAAGAGGATGAAAACCAAGTGGCTTCTACGGTGACTGTGCGTAGTCATTAAGTGAAATCAAAAAGTGCTCACTTACAGTGAGCACTTTTCTCAAGCAAATACCTTTGATTCATTGAGGCTTGGAGTTGATCAGGGTGAAGTTATAAATATTACCAACTGAGCCGAAGCCCTGAACCCTTTAATTCATAGACATTAAACCAGAGGTTTCATCTGGGATAGCTTCTATTAGAGGTAACAGTTCCTCAATCTCTTGATTAACCGCGTCTTGGATTTTTTTCACTGGGAGTAGAGAGGGATCTACTAATGCAAAAAATTGTGATTTTAGCTCCTGAATCGAACCACATTTCCAAGGATTGCTCCCGCTGATTCCATTTCCTAAATAGCAGTGCTCAATTTGTTCTTCACTGTAAACCTCTAATGCTTCTGCCATTAATAATTGCTGAAGGCATAGTCGGTAATTTTCTAATGCTCGAAGTTTATTTGAATTTGTAAAAAATTGACCGATATAGAGATAGAGTAAGGCGGATAAAATATAGCCTGGTGTTCGATGAATTGTTGCAGCATGCGACGCGATAGAAATTCCTTTTTCAATTATTACTTGAAAATTTAAATTTGTATTTTCTTTTTCATGGAGTAATTGATTAATGCATATATTAACTGCGGCTTGCGCTGCATGAAAATTCGATTCCGAATTCGCTAACATTTCTAGATACTGAAAAACAAGTGGGCGATGTCCCTTTGCATGACAATAATTTAATGCGCAATTAAAAAATGGATGAATATTTTCAGGGTGAATTAATGGCCTATTAGAAGAATTTTCTTGAAATTCCCTAACCATTTTATCCCAATTTGCATTCCAGCCATTTAAATAATTTTTGCCTAATTGCTGTTTCATTAAAGTCTTATCATTTATTGCTTTAATAAATAATTCCAGTGTTTTATCAGATACGGGACCAGAACCACTGCGTTGCAGAGATTCATTTCTCGCTTCTTCCATAAAGCATCCTTAATTTCATTTGTAATGTTTTATATAATAACATGATAAATTTTAATTTGCGAACAAGAATTTTTAGCGCAACATGTTGTGAATTATTTTTGCTAATACAACTAGATCTTGTGTGGTGAATCTTTTTTTTAATGTTTTTGTTATTTTTTGATTTAATTATTCGAGTATTTTTTCAATGAAGGTACGAAAATGATTTTTCTTCCAATATATAGCGAATATTTTTTACTAACATCACTAGATCTTGTGCTTCTCATTTTGATCGCTTAATGAAATGGATATCTGGTTTCTTTATACAAGGTGTCGTTGGTGCTATAGTTACTCTCGATAGGTAAAAATTGGATGGAGAACGCTATGAATCAAAATCATCGAGAGTTGATTAGTATTGGATTTACTGTGACTGTCGTCGTTATGGCAGCCATTGTAGCGATGCATTTTTTACTGCCTTTAGTCTGGGCAGGGATTATTGCCATGGCGACTTGGCCAGTATATCAACGTTTCGAACGCTGGATGGGGTATCAAAAGACTTTAGTAGCTGCCTTGCTGACATTCGCGTTTACCTTAGTGGTGATGGTGCCTCTGGTATGGTTAACGATTAAAGGGTTGCACGAGGCGCGAGTCTTTGCGAGTTTTCTGATGCAGTCTAACAGTGAAGGAGTCCCACCACCCGATTGGATCAAGGATTTACCTTGGGGAAGTGAGTATCTTCAAAATTTGTGGCAGGAAAAATTGGGGCATCAGGGTGCCGTTTCAGAATTGTTTGAATCAGAAACGACGACCATTAAATCGTTGAGTGGTTTTGCAAAAACGGTTGGTCTGCAGGTGGCGCATCGTTCGGTGGTGTTTGGATTTGCGTTGTTGTGTTTGTTTTTCTTTTACCGCGATGGTGAACAGTTGGCTAAGCAAATTAATGCCTTGGGTGATTACTGCTTAGGAAGTCGTTGGCATCTTTATGCAAGTAACTTACCTACTGCTATTAAGGCAACTGTGATAGGTGTTGTTCTCGTTGGATTAGGGGTGGGGGCGATTATGGGGGCGTGCTATGCCATATTCGGTGTTCCTTTTTCGGTGTTACTGGGAGCGGCCACTGCGCTTTTAGCCATGATCCCTTTTGGGGCTCCTATCGCTTTTATTACGGTTGGATTGGTGTTGTTGGTGAAGGGTAGTTTTATGAGTGCGGTTGCAATTCTGATTATTGGCTCTGTAGTGATGTTTATTGCGGATCATTTTGTACGGCCTGTGATTATAGGAAATGCGACGCAGTTGCATTTTCTGGCGGTTTTATTCGGTATTTTAGGTGGGGTTGAGTCTCTTGGCTTGGTGGGATTGTTTATCGGTCCTGTTGTGATGGTACTATTCACAACGCTGTGGCGGGAACCCGAACTCATTTAAGCCGCCGACTTTAGACGAATAGAAGGGGTCAAGTCTCTAATTGCCATTTTTACAAGAATCAACACTAGGAATAATAGAGCTTGTTTATGAAGGCAATTAGAGATTTGACCCCTTATCTCCTTATCTCTATGAAAAAAAGTGCGTTTGAATCCCTTATATGTCGGAATGGAATGCTGAGGAGGTCTGACACTTTTCTGCACCTTCCCCAACCACTCTCTGAGCCTGTTTTTACCAAACAAGCTCAGAGGTGATAAGGTTCTGACTAAGGTGCTTTGCAATTTTGATTAGTGAATGGAGTCGTGCATGTTGGAATGATTAACTTGGTAGCGTTAGGTGTTCCCAAGAGCATTTTTATTGTGTTATTGGTTCCATCTGCAAAGTCTGATTTTACTTGATCATGAGTAAGAAAAACCTGCGAAGAGCGGCCGCTTGCAGAACGCAAACGCACTGTACAGGTTTTTGTAGCAGCAACGCAAGTAGTATTGTTGACAAGGTTTGACGGTAAATTACCTTGTGACACCTGTTGGCCAAACGATGCGGAGCCAATTCTTCTTTCCGTATCAGTCGGATTGCAAATTACAACATCTTTAGTGTTTGTCTCATCAGTTACCGCAAAACCAAAGAGCTGAAGCATTCGATAAGGACTGCGCCAGGCACCCTGATAATCTATGTAATTGATAGGCGAACTAAACGTAGCAGGCAGTGAGCCATTAACCCTTTGATCAGGGTTAAATTTGGGTATCACACCGTTGGGGTCGGTAAAGTGTATACCAGGCACATTATACCAAAAACCTTGTTGCGAATTATTGACGTTCGCCTGGGTAGAATATAAGACATTCTTCGGGCGTAGATTCTTAGGAAGACTTTCAATCGCCTCATAAACTAGCTGCCCAATGGCTTTGTGATTTATGTGACCTGATTCCCCAAT
Source organism: Pseudomonadota bacterium (assembly GCA_029777855.1). GTDB lineage: Bacteria > Pseudomonadota > Gammaproteobacteria > JAIEPX01 > JAIEPX01 > JAIEPX01. The sequence continues at coordinate 1,459 of JAKORL010000218.1, read as the reverse complement.
AACAGGGTTAACCGTTAGCAAGGTTTCGATTGGATGCAACTGCTTAATGACATTAGCGATATATTTCACAGCTTTTTTATGGTACTTCGTAGAAGGATCATCATCCACGACATCGTCACCCAATGGTTTTAGATTGTGATTGAGTAGTATCTCTCGGTCTACTATTTGCTTGCCCCATATGTCAATCATTTCATCCACGTCGGTTATGGCATCAGTTGTTCCTCTTAGCCAAGTAGAATCTCGGAAACCGTCATAGAAGCCAAGTATGAATGTCGACACAGTGCCAGTACCGTAACCTTGGTCATCTAAGAAATGACCGTTGTCATCTAAGACGTGCATATCATCTATGACTTGCATAGCAGCTCGCACTTCCTCATCTCTTACTGAGGTAAGGCAATTGTAATAATCCAATGAAGTGCCCCGTAAACCCAAAACTAGTGAAGTGTTTGTGAAACCATAAGGATTATTGGGGATGGGGGGTAACACAAACGGGCCTGCACCGTAGTACTGTTGTTCACAGTTTCCACCAGGTATTTCAATAGGAAACGCGCGAGTATCTCGTCCGTTTCCACCCCCGGATGCAGAAATTGTAATCAAATCTGCGCCGGCTAGAGCAGCTCTAACTGTGTAGCCGAAGTCGAAGGTTTCATCGTCAGGATGAGCATTGATAGTAACGACACGCTTGCCTGTCATCAAGTCGGGCGCGGGGATCGCCAGTGAGTCGGGCGGAACGATACAATTTTTTTCAGGGTATGGTTCTCCTGCAACCGGAGGTACAATACTCGGAAGTGCACCCTTAGTCGTACTAAAATAGTCCCTAGAAAAGGCTTCGCGTGCAGCAACGTCACTTGCTGGCGGCGGTGTGATGTCGTACCAAACATCAGCAGCGCTCGATACTGATGAATAACCCAGCATTGTCATCACCGACAAGGCCCCGACGGCGATAGAAAACTGCCGAAATAGGTTGTTTTTGCTTGTGTTGCTAATTTGAGAGTCCGGAGTTCTAAGCGCCTTCTTAGGCGTTAAACCCACGCAATCATTTTTAACTGCTCGTAATGTTGGCGTCTGGCGAAAGGCCATCAGCCATTGTGTAATGTTACACATGTTTATATACCTCCTTTATGGGTCGGTATTACCAGGCTAAATGCCCGTTAAAAAACAGGCCCATTTAATACTACTTCTGAGTCAGGACTTCTCAGTGCTAAATGCCCCTTAAAACCCGGCTCACTTAATACTATTTGCCTCCATTCAACCGAAAGCTCTTCCTTTAGCTCATGGTGCCTTTTATAGCTCCCGCATCTATATTATAGTACTTTCTAGTAATTCCGCTGCTCGTTACACGATTGTTTTGCAATGATGGTTTTGACTAGAAAAAATAGCTTTAAAATAGGCGTTTTTTGCTGTTTAGGATTTTGGGAAATTTTTGTTTTAATTAAATACTAATTAGTATGCAATTGTA
>JAKORL010000217.1 GCA_029777855.1 Pseudomonadota bacterium | reverse complement strand
ACGAAGCAGGTGCTGACGTAGGAATTCGCTCCGGGCCGTGAAGCCCTGCGCCTTGGCCTGCTCATCCAATTTCGTGACCGCCTCACTCGGCAAGGCCACCTTAATGATACGGTTCACCATGCACCCTATAAGGACGCTCTGGTATATATATTCACCGCCCCGCCCCCGTTTTCACCTGGAAGAGTCATCCCGAAAGTCCGCTAGTCCAGTATTGAGTCATGTGAATGATTTGTGCGTTATGGCTTACAATCTCAAATGCAACAAGAGTAGAGAGGCGCTTTACGAATCTAAGCACACAATGTTGATAGAATGTAATAACCGTATTACGCGCTTAGATTCTAAAGAGCAGTTAAGTATGGGCTACGATTGGTTCAGTTTCTTAAGAAAAGTTGCGATAAAGTTTCAAAATTTTCTCACTTGCTCTAAAACCACTAGTAAGAAAAAAAAATCGTAATCATTCCATGAGTAAATTTCTAAAATCGTTTTAGGAAAAAGTTGTACTTCACCTCGATTCTTGGACCTAATTATCTACAATCCCAGCTCATTCTCCGACCCTTTTCTTTAAATAACTAATACTAAATACTAAATACTAATTTAGCATAAAAATTAGAGAAATAAAAAGAAAAGAACTCTCTATATAGTCTTTTTTAGAAAAGTCAGAAAATTTCGTAACTTTTCTTAACTTTCTTAAGAAAAGTTAAGAAAATTCTAGGCTCATTTTAAGCGTTTTGTGTGACAAGAGGTTTGTCACATGTGACACAAATCGCTTAAATTGTGGAAATAATTTGTCACAAATTTTGATTTGTCACACAAAACGCTTAAATTTTTGTGACAAACTCAAATTTGTCACAATGAATTTGTCACAATGTGACACAAATCGCTTAAATTGTGGAAATAATTTGTCACAAATTTTAATTTGTCACAAAAATTTGTCACACTGTCACACGCTTTCCAGCATGGAGTTTCGGGATGAAGCACCTTCCCTCAGGTGGTCGAACTGCTCAAACTCCCGATGCCAATCACTGCACCTTCAGGCGCTCCATCCAGCCGCCCAGCCACGCCGATGAGCGTTCACACTCCTAAGCCCACCGATATCAATTTGCCCATCAATTTAGCCTCCTTTTCCCAAGGATTGGCCCTTTTTCAATTTCCGTCAATACTAATCGCCCTTTTCGTGAAAGCAAGGTAATACAAGCCGTGCCGGACTGAATCCATCGCATGCGGCTTGCCTTTCTCATATACGCCCATCTCCTTCAGGCGATCGTTCGTGAAGAAGGTGCGCTGTGCAGGCGTTTGCCCGATGCAGGGTATACCTTTCCGCTTACAGATGTATTTAAGGACACCAATTGTTTGAACTGTCCCGAACTCGTTCCCGATCATCGCCTT
>JAKORL010000216.1 GCA_029777855.1 Pseudomonadota bacterium | reverse complement strand
GAGAAGATTCGCACTACGACTAAATCAGCGCGCTTGTATCTTATTCATCGAAACAATCCCGAAAAATATCAATATCCGCCTGAATCCGTTAAGGCTTCTTTTGATTATATCACTTATGTTGACGATTGCCCTGTAAAACAAAAAAGAGAGAGTATTGCTCAAAGAATAGAAAGCGGAGAGATTAAGCAGTATAATTTATGTGAGTATGTAACTATTGATGAATACAGCAGGAATTATCGTTATTATCAAAAATGCTTTGAATATCGTCAAAATAAGTTAAAAGGGGTGAACAGAAGCATGGAATGTATTTTTGTTACAGGTGCTAGCGGAACGGGGAAAACTACTTATGCGAAGATGATTGCGGCCCAAAAGGGTTTTGTCTGCTACGTTTCCAGCGGCGGTAAAAATCCTCTCGATGATTATCAGGGCGAAGAGTGTATAATATTAGACGATACACGAAGCAGCACATGGAATTTGACAGACTTCTTAAAACTAACTGACAATCACACTGACAGTTTGGTTGGTTGTCGCTATTACAATAAGTCTATTGCTGAGTGTAAATTGCTAATAGTAACTAGCGTTAAATCGCTTGATGAGTTTTACGAGAATGCCACGAAGGAAGATAATGAGCCAAAAATTCAGCTTTTGAGACGTTTTAAAATGGTCATTGAAATGACGATTGAAGATATGATAATTAGTTATTATGATGGTAATAAAAAATGTCATGTTAAAATGTGTAGGGTGAACAATCCTGTTTCAGCACTCTTTCAGCCAAAGGTAGCTAAAAAGTTGGCAGAAGATTTTGTAAAGATGATGGGTCTCGAAGTAATTGACGATTCCCAGTCCTCGTTAAAACCTGATGATGATGATGATGATGATGATGGGTTTCCGTTACCATTTTAGATTTTAGCTGATACTTTTTGGATACTTAAAAGAAAGGGCGTTTCCGCAAAGGCTTGGCCTGCGGAACGCCTTTTTAAGTCCAAAAATCAATTAATAGAATAAAAAAATCCGCGTTGGCGGCGTGAGAATTACAGCATGGCAGGCACGGGACCGGAAGTCGCGGGCACTTCTTGCACTTTGGTACTCTGTGCGGTCGTGTAATGCGGGCAGGGTCCCGCACTGCTGAAAAGGCACGAAAGAAACCTAGGGGCACTATTTAAACTTATATTTTAGGTTGAAAGGTTGACAAGGCTTTAAAACATGCTATAATAATAAGTGCAGCGGCCTTTGTTGGGCTTGTCCAAAGGCCGCGTAAAAGGTTGAAAGGTTGAAGGTTAATAAAGGGGGTGTTTGAATGGCGGAAGATGTAAGGAATATTAAAGTTAAATCGTGTGAAGTAATGCAGTATTGGGAGTATATGGACACGGATAATATTGAGGTTATTATATCGCGAATTAAGAAGCTGACTTACATTAAGTCGTGGGCGATTATTACGCACGATAAGGACCAATTGCCTAATGGGCAACTTAAACCAGCACATTTTCATTGTGTTCTAACTTTTTCTAATGCTACGACAATCAAGAGTATTGCCGACTGTGTCGGGGTTGAGATGCAGTACGTTGAGAAGATTCGCACTACGACTAAATCAGCGCGCTTGTATCTTATTCATCGAAACAATCCCGAAAAATATCAATATCCGCCTGAATCCGTTAAGGCTTCTTTTGATTATATCACTTATGTTGACGATTGCCCTGTAAAACAAAAAAGAGAGAGTATTGCTCAAAGAATAGAAAGCGGAGAGATTAAGCAGTATAATTTATGT
>JAKORL010000215.1 GCA_029777855.1 Pseudomonadota bacterium | reverse complement strand
GGGTTGTTTTTTTAATGGACGTGTTGGTCTTGATCGTATCTATTGTACTCGGAAAAAACAGATTGACTCGGTCGATGTTATTGACAATCGGGTGATTATTATTAGAAGCTATTGCTAAATGATAAGGCCATGGAAAAAGACGTGTCTGAGGCTTGTCACCTGCCATACCGATCACTTGTGGTATTTGACTACATTCTAGATCCATAATCAAATCAGGCATGATACGGACGCCATATTTAAACAGCATCTCATCAAGGCCTGTTTCATTAGCTGTAGGGACGTAAAACTGATATTTATTGATGCTATCCAGCGATGTTTCAAATTTATCAATCATCCAGATGATTTTTCCGCCATCCATCACATACTGATCGAGTTTAAATTGGTTTTGAAGGGAGAATGGCTTTTTGGGTGAGGGAATGATTACTAAATCAATCGTACTGTCTAACCTAATTAAAGAGTCCAAAGAAACTAATCCTACCTTGTTAAATTTGCGAAGCTCAGCAGTCAAGCGGAACAATTGAGAATCATCAAATTCACCATTACCTTGAGTAAACAAGATATTCTTCATTTTTTGCGAAAGCATCATCTGAAAAGTATTAGCAAACTTATATTCCAGAAGGGATATCGAATTGTTTAGGATTTCTTCTTCATCATCACCGGGTTTTTGTTCTTCAAGTAGATTAACTACATATTTTTTTGCTTTATAGGTGATGATCGCAAATGGGAAGACTGGTTTTTGGACAAATTGTGTACCATCCGAATAGCTCAGATTGACAGGGATGATTTTCTCCTCTACTAATTGCTTTATATTGCGTTCTACTACCTGTGGTGAGCCAGCATTGGGATCATCAAATTCATAAACGATTTTTCCATTAATACTTCTGAATTTAGATAGTATGTCACGGACAGAAGTCTGTAATCGCTTAAATCCTGCGGGAAATTCACCATCTAAAAGCACACGTATAGTAATGTTATCATCAGCTGACTCTACTAAATCTTTTGTACTGTGGCTCAGTGTAAACCGATGATCATCCGTCAGATCAAAATCGGTATATACATAGTCGCTAATCACATTGATCACAAAAACAATAGCGACGATT
>JAKORL010000214.1 GCA_029777855.1 Pseudomonadota bacterium | reverse complement strand
GTAAATAATTTTCTCATACGCTACATTTAATAATAAATATAAGATAACGTATATACTTTGCCTATACAAAAAAGATCGTATAAGAGAAGATTTTGGATTTTCGCAAAGTGGTCCAAAAAGGGTTATTTCGGAAATTAGGATGTGGTTGTGGGGACGGTATATGTGTATATACTGTCGATGGTGAAAAGTCGTGTTTGCGTTGAGAATACACCGTATAAATTCGCACCGCCCATGGGGTGTCGATGGACCGCAATTAGCGTGGTAGCGGATCGCGATCAAACCGCTATCGCCCCGCTAGCACCCACACCTCTTACGAACCCTCACCCTTTTTGTGAAGCGCATTAATTTTTTATACAACGCGCGATCCTTTTATACAGCACGCGTCTTTTTGTCGTTCGCTGGTTTTACTGTATTGTCTCCCATGCCTCGCATATTTCGTTTATTTCTTGTGGGGTTAATGTTAACTCGATCGCCTCCAACGCATCGTCCGTTTCTTCGCTCACCCACCCGGTAGCTTCGATTTCCATGTCTGCCTTATTGCGTAGTGTAAGGTAATGGGTGATTTTGTCTTGGTTAATGTTATTGTTCATGCCTTATTTATTTAATGTAATGTACGTCTGGTTTTCTGAGATCCCAACCTCTTTACCCCTCAAGTACCCACTTTAATGCTGTAATTTGGTTCTCCAGCTTAGCTACAGCTGAGTGGGCTGTACTGGTTTCACCGTAATCGGCTTCACCCCAGTCCTTCTTCTCCTTGTGGTAGCGTTCAAGCGCATTGTAAGCCCAACCTTTGGCTACTGCTAATTCGGTTTCCAGGTCGTGGATGCGGTCTTGGATTTCGTTTATTGTTTTCATTTGCGTTTTTATTTATGGTTGAATGTACGGACGGGGCTCCGCCCCGCCCCATTTAGATGTTGTACTGTCTGACCTGTTCCTCAGCATAAGCCTCAATTTTATTGGCATCTGCCTTTACCTCATCACTTGCCCAGTTCAATACACATGTTTTATGATATGAACGATGGTACTCAATAGTTTCATCTGATGATTGGCAATCGGGTTTACTGAAGACAACGTTTGAACCATCGTTATCGTCTGACATTTCATAACCTAATGATTCAGCGTAAATGTACACTGCTTTGTTGATTGCTTTTCTTGCTTCTGTTTTTGTCCTTTTATGCTTCCCATTTTTGTATAAATATTTTAATTTCTTCCTTAATCCAATCTGTTAAATCTGCATCTCTGCACTCATCAACTTCTTGTTGAATTTTTTTGGCAAGTTTTTCTAACTCTTTCTCAAATTCTTCTATATTATTCATATTTTTAATTTTTTATTGACCTGAAGATAATGATGGGGCTCTGCCGAGCCCCGTTTTATTCTAAATCATACCCTTCGACTTCATTATAATGTGTCTTAAACGCTCGACTTCTTCCTTACGTTCTTCCAGTAACATGAAACACATGAAAATGATCGACATTAATAATACTCCGAACCCGTAAATGATGTCTTGGTCTGTTTGGGCTTTAAAGAACATTAGGTACATTGAAGCTAATCCTAATAATACACTGATAATTCCGTTTAATGTTTTCATAACTTTTTTACTTTTTAATTTTTAACAATACGTGAATGTACGAGCCATGTTCTGCCCTACCCAATTACCTCGAATCGGTCTAGTTCCCAGATCATTCCAAGCATTCGCCCGTTATCCCATTCTACATTGATCACATCTGCCCCTACATTGTAGACGGTTCCTTCTGTTCCTGGGGTTACTGGATCCAGCTCCTCGAACATTTCTATTAGG
>JAKORL010000213.1 GCA_029777855.1 Pseudomonadota bacterium | reverse complement strand
GATTGTGTTGAATTGGCCACACATTGATGGCCGTTCTGGTGTTATCATCAAAGGATCTAGCCAAGCCGAATAAAATTTCAAAATGCTCCTTGCCTATTAGTGCTGTCAATGCACGATTTGAGAAGCTCTATGCAAAAATTGAATCTCATATCGAAAATGCAAGAAAAGCTATTCAACGCACCGTTGATACTGAAATGGTAAATGCTTACTGGTTGATTGGTCGTGACATTGTTAAAGAAGAGCAGCAGGGTCAGAAAAGAGCCAATTATGGTAGTTATGTTCTTAAAGAACTATCAAAACGCTCTCGTGAATATGGTAAAGGATTTGGCTTGTCCACACTAAAAGACATGCGGCAGTTTTATATGTCATATCCAAAGAGACCAATTGGCCACGCAGTGCGTGGCCAATCTAAACGTGAATTATTTAGTCCATATCTTGGCTGGTCCCACTACCGTGCATTGATGAGGGTAGATCGTATTGAAGCTCATCAATTTTATGAAATTGAAGCGCAGAAAAACCTTTGGTCTGGCCGTGAGCTAAAAAGGCAAATTAATAGCCTCCTCTATGATCGTTTGGCCAAGAGCAAAAACAAGAAAGACCTAATGAAACTTGCCTGCGATGGGCAATAAGTTATTCTACCAGAAGATGCAATCAATGAGCCAATGGTTCTAGAGTTTTTAAAATTACCTGAATCTCACAAACTGGTGGAATCCAAATTAGAAGGATCGTTAATTCAAAATTTACAGCAATTTTTATTAGAGCTAGGAAAGGGGTTTGCATTTGTCTCTAGACAAAAAAGACTTACTTTAGATGGTGAGCACTTTTACGCTGATCTTGTCTTCTATCATATAGTTTTAAAATGCTATGTTGTTATTGATTTAAAGACGAAAAAACTATCGCATGCCGACTTGGGACAAATGCTACTGTATCTTGCCGTGGTCGGAACCATTTTTTTATTTCAAAGGCTAAAAAAACAGTTTATACTCTCAACCAATTCAGGAAAGATTGATGATTAGCGACACCATATCATCAGACATTGTTAAGGTTTAAGCATAAACATGGCAACCAAAACTCGCAAAGCACCTTGGATGAAATTACTGTTCAAGATAGCGACTAAAAAAATCCAAAACCGTCGTCATTTTTGCACGATTGCAGCATCTTGCGGGGGCATTGTGAGAATCCCATTGGGATTTCGCTCAACCTTTTTCTTGAATGACGCCGACGCCATCACACATGTTTTAGTTCAGAATGAATCGAATTATGTGAAAAATAGTCATTCAAATGCTCGTTTAGAGCCTTTTATTGGCCCAGGTTTACTGACGAATTCTGGCGAAGCCTGGCGACAAACGCGTCATGAGGTTCAGCGTGAATTGTATTATAAAAATATTATTCCATATGCGCCCTTCATTACGAAGACAGTTCAAAAACATTTAGACGATTGGAAGCAACGCCTAGGGAGCCATGTCGATTTAGTTCACGAAATGTCTAAACTGGTTTTTGATATCAGTGCCATGGCCCTTTTCGGTGGTGACGTTCAATCTATGACCCACGACATTATTCCTCGTCTACATGCATCGAATAAATATTTTGTCAGTGGACTGTTTTTAAAAACGGGTATCCCAACACCCAAAAATCTACAATTTCGAAAAACAAAAAAAATTATTGATGATTTAATGAATGATTTATTAAATCCCCCACAACCTTACGATAATTACCTAACACCGGCACTGAGAAGTTTTAGACATCAACCTGATGATAGTGAATCGGTGAGATTGCGTCATCTCAACGAAGCCAAACATTTTATTCTTGCAGGACATGAAACAACAGCTACTGCATTGACCTGGACACTCTATTTACTATCAAAAAATCCCGACATTTTACAACGTGTAATTGCAGAAATAGATACTGTTTTAAATGGACAGGCACCGACTTTAGAACAATTAGATCAATTAGAATTCATGACCATGGTTATTGATGAAACGCTACGCCTATATCCTTCATTATGGATTTTCGATCGCGCTGCAATTAATGATGATATTATGTGCAACTATCAAGTACCCGCAAAAAGCATCGTCATCATTTGTCCTTATACACTGCATCGAAATCCAAAATATTGGAGCAATCCAAATCAATTTGATCCAGAACGTTTCAACAAAAACAATCGGAACTATGTCCCCAAAAATGCCTACATTCCATTTGGATCTGGCCCACGTGTTTGTATAGGGAAACATTTAGGACTCATGATAATGAAATTTGCCATTTCGATGATTTTACAGCAGTTTGAATTAAAGATTGATCCAAAATTGGATGTTGCACAAGAACCTCTCATCACAATAAAACCAGATAAAGCTATTCCACTTAAACTCAAGGAAAGGAGCCAGGGAAAGCAAGGAAGGGGTCAGATCTAAGATTTATACTAGCTTATTGAGAAGTGAAATATAAGACTAAAAATGAAAGCTGTATAAATCTTAGATCTGACCCCTTCCTTCCTTCGCCTTAATCTAAAAATGATGTGTCTTCGCCAGCCGGTGGATTACCACCCGATTTGATTGTAGAAATATTAGCGACCAATTCATCGACAGAAGCGGCAAGCTCAGCTGCCGTTGGGATATCAACAATCTCGGGAGGATAATGCGTTGCCATTTGCATATCTTTAACAATTTCACTGGCAATAGAATTTGCGTATTGATCTGTTTTACCGAGCAATCTTTCAACAAACGCAGTTTGTTCACGTGTAGGCGTAAATGATAATATTGGTTCTTTGAATTTTTCGCGATCCAATATTAACAATTGTTGTTCCAAATAATCAGAATGTCGCATTGGGGTAAAGATATTAAGTTCGTCTTCTGGTAATTCAATGGCTTCTTGCACCACCCTCGGCGCTGCGACTTGATAGAATGCTTTAATTGCAGCGACTGCACGCTCAATGGGCAATTCAGCCTCATTCGTTTTATTGTATTCATTAATAAAACGCTCTAAGAATTCATCCATAGCAACGGATTCAGGGAAGATATATGGCTTAGAAACAGCACTTTTAAATCTTTCCATGCTCTGCCATAAATTGTGCAAATCAACATCTTCAGGTTTTTCAACTTTTAAAAATTGATTTAATCGCATAACCTTACAGTGAGGAGGATCTGCATAAAACATATTGGCTCGAATAATCGATGATTTGAAGAATATATGCGCTTCACCTTCACGTTGGTCTTTCAAATCCATTAAATCTACCCGCGCTTGTTTGATAACTTGCGCACCACGATTATCCATATAATTATTGGTAACACCACGAGTATCGGATTGAAATCCACTGACTTGCGTTACAAAAGCTTCACCCGCTGTTTTAGAGAAAAACTCCCATGTTTCCATAGGATCTTCAAGTTTCATACAAATTTTAATATTGGTATTCGCACCAATAGACGCAGCTTCTTCTTTTGATGCTTTTTGGAATGCGGGTAAATCTTGTCCCGCAAATACAACAGAAAATCCTAATGAACGTGCTTGCGCAGGAACCACTGCAAACCCTTGCACAGCATAATAACCATACTCATCAAGTATACATAAGTAAGGTGTTGCTGCATTCGTAGGTTTACGTTTAATTAATTCGTGATATTCACCTTCTACCTCATCACCCAATCCTGCTGCCATCATCGCTTTTAATGATGCAATAATCACTTTACCTAAATTGGCAAGTTCGTCCGGTGATTTTTCCAATGCAGGCAGTAGCACAACTAAAATCCGTCGATTTAATACAACGTCTTTCAAATCCACTTCTGCAAGATTGGTTCGAAGGATATGACCGTAAGTATCGGCCAATGATGAAAATACACGGGTTAATTGCATGGTAATAAAACCATGTTGTTCTAATACTTGAGAAACTTGTTTGCCTTTACGCTCTTTATTGTAACCGGGTAAGTTAAATAAGTAGTTGTTAATGGGTTCCAATACAACGTCGGGTAAATATTCTAAACTGAGTGGTTCTGCTTTATCTCGTATCAACACTTTGTCCATTACCATCGGTTCCAAACGTTCTAAACTAAAATAATTTCGAATGGTATTGGCGTCTAATAATAAATGACCTCCGTCTCTCATCGCAACTAATACCTTCATCAAAGCTTCTACGAAAGAAATCGCGCGACCTTTCCACATATCACCATCGCCACCACCTTTAGATGAATCCATCAAACTCACAACGAGCTGTGATAACATACTCGATGAGCCTTGGCAAAAAGGGTTCATGGTATTGGACAATCGCAATTTTTGAGGCCCAATAATGTCTCTTGCACCTGTCATGAAGTTGATTAGAAGCATATCATCTTCACGACCCATTGAACGCACCATACCGTAAATCGTTGCATATAACGAGTTATCACCTTTACCATCCACATAAATAAATCCACTTCCTTGCAATAATGCATTTAATGCAATGGATGTTAAAGCAACTGTTTTACCACTACCGGTTGAACCAAATATCAACATGTGAGTTCGCATGTCTTCATTCGAAAACCAGAGTTCTGCGTTGGTTTGAAGTTCATTTCCTATAAAATAAATACCCCGTGATTTGCGTGGTTTTGATGTTCCTGGAATAGGATCGTTGTAATCTTTAACACCCGCACTCATGGGTAATTTAAAAGGTAACGCGGTAACTCGTGTGAAAGCCACCAAGAAAAAAGTGATACCAAGAATAAAAAATAAATCGGCGAATGCTGGAAGTACAAATGCTGTGGCAGCCATACCAACAATAGTCATAGCAACCATGGGAGGATTTTTAAAATAATCACTTACCCGCATTCCAAACGTGCGCGTATCGCGCAGCATTAACCGCGGATCTTGCTCATGTTTCCTTTCTAAACCTCGCCTGACTTTACGCATTATTTCTCTTCCGGTTCATAAAGCACTTCCGAAACTGCAACCTCAAGCGCTTTAACAGCATTATCAATCATGGGGGTACGCAATGGGCCATTTAATTTTTTCTCAACAAGCCAATGTGCATACGGACCGCTCACTTCGACAAAAGGCGTTTGACGACCCACACTACCCAACATAAACCACAGACGACGATCAACGGGTTTTAGCCATAAAAATTCTGCAACCGCTAATACACCATCTGTTCTTCCTAATTCCAACATCGATGACATCATTGTTAATACATAAGCATGTCGTCGAGTGACATACTGCACTTCTTTAGTATTGACATATTTTGCAACGATTTCTTTCACACCAGTAAAGTCTAACTTTCCTGCAGCAAACGATTCAGATAATTGCCCTAATAATTTATCAGAATTTTCTCGATCACGATTAGCTCGAGCTGCAAATATGGCAAATAAGGCTTGTATATGAATGGGAAGAGCTTGAACACCCGTAAAATAATTTCCTAATTGCAACGCAAACACTCGTGCTGCCGCACCTCGAATCACTGTAACCGTAACAGGTCTTTTTGAAGCATCTTCTTTAAGCAAATGATATTGTTTTGCAAATTTCATCGGCGGTGTAGACATCGCCCACGGTCCTTTATCAATATCTTCTTTAGCGAGATTAAGCTTTGATATAGGCGCGATCATTTTCCACAATCTCTTTTCACTATCACGCAAGACTGTCATTCGTTGATTAAATACTCGCTTAAATTTTGAAGCGATCCCTGTACGAATAGTTATAAATGCTAATAGACAGAGAACAATGGCAAACGGTAAAGCAAGATACGATCCAACTAATGAGCTTACTTGAGCGATTGGCGAAAAATCCATCCCAGGCGAAGCGCCTTCTGAAATAATATTGAGTGATTGTATTAAACCCGCCGTGCTGGGTATAGGTAATCCGACAAGGCTTGCAAAACTGCCATATAATTCTAAACCCCAGCTAACCAATAAAATTTCAAAGTATCGAATTTTAAAAATAGCGGTTCCAATGTAATATCGGCCAAAAAACCACGCTCCTAGAATAGCAGCAACAACTAATACAATAACCCATAGGAAATCGAGCGAATTATCGCCACCGCCTCCGCCACCTTGTTGCTGCTGTCCGGCCATAGAATTCCTTATCAAAACTGCTCTATCAAACAGGATGATAACTGACTCTTTCTCGTTATTCATCCATCCGCTAATTAATTATAGCGCATGCACAGAAAAAAGTTGGGAGTCGTTCTTTATTTGGGGGGGAGTTCTGATTCAATCAATTTAAGAGAACCTTCAATATACTCATATGTTCGACTACTGAGCACAAAACGTTGAATTCCCGTTGGTCTAATCCCACCTTCCTTGATGTTCAAAAGCTCATAACCTAATTTATCGGTTGCTGGTTTCCCAGGCAAGCCCTTAACAATATCCTGTTTCTTTACAAGCACCACAACATAGCCTTCTTTATTGGGGTCTGGACGACCTCGAATCATTTCCTGTATGTGCACTTCTTCTTTATATACAGGCCGAGTGACACTATAATCGGTAATGCTTTTTAAGGTTCTTTCCCATGAACGCAAATCATTATAGTCTTGCTGAAACACAGATACGTAAACTGTTTGTAAATCATCTAATTGAGCCTTGTTTACACCCATTGATTTAGCTTGATTTTCCGTTTTTATCTGATTCTGAATTTCAATTGCTTCTTCACGCAATTCTTTGATTTTTTTTTCCATATTTTGCAAGAGAAAAGTTTCTTGCCAGCCACCCGCAGAAAGCGTTTTATCGACAATGTCGATAAAACGCTTCAGAGTTTCAAGCTCAGAATTATCCTTTTCCTTACTCATCTATATTCCCTTAAAAGGCAATTTGCCTTATAGAAACTTAACTGCCTTGAGAAGGCGTTTGCGATGGTGTAACACCATGTTGCTGATCTAGCAACTCTCGCATACTATTTCCAAGAGCATTAAACAGCTCAGCTTTTCCGCCATAAGCAGCAATTTTTGCATTGTCTGCTTGTGTCTTATCCGCTTTTTTGCTGATCGCTGCAACCGCATTAACACAAGTGTCTGCAAACTGAGGCCACATAACAGCCCCTCTGTTCACTAAGCTATTCACTAAGCTATCTAGCGCTTCATTACTATTTGCTACCATTTTCTATCTCCTACAACCCTGCACTTATCGTGCCATTAATAACGCTGCTTTATTCCTTGGAGACAACTCGACCTATCCTTGGTCTTACCTGCCCTGCTTTCCAGAACAGGCCCCTAAAGCCTTCCTATAACCTTTGTAGTAATTATACCACATTTTTATTAACGTAATGTTAACAATCTTAAGATCCCCATTTCCCCGTCCTGGTTCAATAGCGACCGTCCCTATATTGGGCCTAAAGCTTTTAATTCAAGCCCAATCCCAACTAATCGTATTTTAACTCATCCAAAGGTGTAATTTCCTTTGAGGGAGAAGCATTGATCAGCTCATTGAGCACATCCGTAATACACAGTAAGCGTAGTACAGTGGGAGTAACATCGTCAAAATTGACTTTCACACCCAACATTGAGTCTTCTGCCTCATCAAAAGTAACGCCAATTCCGTAGCCTAAACACAGCGAACATAATTGATCCGCCCTGCGAGATAATGCGGGCAATAATCCTCGATCAGAAAAAACTTCCCTATGTGTCAAAGGACGATCATTAAAACTAAAATTGGCCCCCATCTTCTTAGCGACGGAGCACATTTTGGTACTAATTAAGCTATCCGCTGCCATGCTTTATCCCCAAAAAGGCTTTGCAATTTTACGTGGCCCCGCCGCCAAAGCACGAACCCACCGACCAAAAATCGCTAGAGTAAAACCAAACCGTAATAAGGTTGAGAAAAAGATTGTGAATACAGCAGCAATAATGAAAGTCCACAATTTAATGTGTAATAAAAAGAAGAAAAACGGAAACACAGCGCGTGAATCCAAAAAAAAGAATTTTGGATATCTTGCAGAATCGCGCCAGCTTGCATTTTGCGTCGGTAATCTCATGAAACATCCCTATCAACTATTACGACTAATTTGATTATAGTCGATTATTGATTATATATCCATCTCTTGGCGTTTGGCGCCAGCCAGTAAGACCTTATAGAGACGTTCGGTGATGAGGCCTTCTTTGTAGACTCGGTCAGCATCTACCCGCATCGGCTGACCACGTTCTCTTAAGAGTTTGCGGGTTAATGAGGTAACTTCGTTATAATTTACTTCTAATAATTTATCGCGAACTTCTTCATCAAACACCAAAAACTCCCGCAGAGGGACACGTTTTCCATCCACCGTTGGAACCAATTGCTGCCACATAATTAATCGAATTGTTTCAATAATATCGATTGTACGGCCTTGACGTTCTTCTTGAGAAAAGCTACCGACTAGACGTCGAATCGATTCAGCAACGCCAGTACTGTGTAAGGTGGTATAAACTGGATGGCCTGTTAATGCCGCTTCAATTACCGCACCAATTGTCTCAGGGTCTCGCGATTCACCCACTAAAATTAACCTTGGCTTACGTCGCAGCGCATTTCGCACACCCGCCGCAAATGTCGGTAAATGACGAGGAATTTCTGACTGACTAATCACAGACGTAGGCATTTGAACCATATCGTACACAAATTCAATAGGAGATTCATAAGTGAGCATTTTACGATGACCTTCAGGATCTTCACCTAGCTCACGAATAACTGCTGCCAATAATGTCGTTTTACCAGAACCTGTTGCCCCCGTAACATAAACAACGCCATCTTTAGGCGCTAGAGAAGCGATAACATGTTCAGGCAAATTCATACTAGCAAGAGATGGAGGCTCATTAGGAATGGTACGCAGAGTTAATTGCATACCAGCATGACCTTCCACTTGACAGGCTGTTCCATTTACACGAAATCGATAACGTTCATTTCGGCCCGGACGAATTTCATAGTGCGTATCAACATCCTGACCACTTAGTAATTGAGTAGTACCATTTGGCCCATAAATGGAATTTAAAAGATCGCCCACTTCAGTATTCGTCAATTTGCGTTTTGTGATTTTATACAATCGACCATAGACTTCTGCCACAACTTCTTCATTGGTTTGAAGTGTAACGTCTGAGGCATTTAAATTTGTTGCAAAAGCCAATAAGCCATCAAAATTTTCAGGCGTAAAACGTGATGGCTCTCCTGGATAAAGATTTTCACTGGTCGATTTCATAATTTATTTGCCGTATTTTAAGTCAATCGGTTGATCATATTTCTCTGATTTGTATCGTTTAGGCGTCAACATCGCTTTTACTTTAGCTTCATTGGGCTCTTTAACTTCCAACATTTGATGCTCTTGTTTTTGTACAGCCGCCTGCCAAGATTGACTGTTAACATTCAAACGAGAAGTATCTGTGATTCGTAATACACGATCATTAACACGCATTTCACGATCATCACCCGTCACACCTAGATCAGCTTGTGCTACAAACGGAGCCGTGACCATATTTTGAGCATATAATTTATGATATAAAACCATACCTTTAAAATCACGATTTAATCGCATTAAATTCGCTTGAAATATTTCATCCGCTTGGTCTACACCTTTTTGCCAACCTTCACGTACAAAACAATTCCACATTGCAGCTTCTTCTCTGTTTCTTGGAAGCAACGAGGCATGTGGATCATCAGGTTTTTCGAAATGCATCCATAAATATTGTCGCCATGTTGGTGCGTTGCTAACAAAGCAAGGTGGCGTAATAATTCGATAAACAACGTCAGCCGCTCGAATGGTTTCGCAATTTGATATATTGGTAGGATCACGACCTTCTTCTAAAACTGGAGGAAGAATACTTTTGTTGAGCAGCATTGCAGTGAAATTATAAATTTTATTAAGATTATGTTGCTGTTGTTTTAAAACAGCATCAATGCGCTCAGCGCGCCACGCAAGTCCACCTTGCGCCCCAATTGCAATGGCAGTATCACGCAAAGCATCTTGACGCAGATTGGTGACTGCAGATTGACCACGGTTTTGTTTCAGCGCAGAAATTTTGATTAATTCACGTGGCGGCTTAGATGCAGAAGAACATCCCACGCAAAGTGCTAATAGAGCAAAACCAATTGTGCCTAGTGTCCTTTTCATGGTACTCCAAAAGATCTATCGAAGATAACGTAATTCAATTACTCGGTTGCTCGGGTACACAACGATATCAGCCTTTTTCTGTACCTGGAATGTCACATCACGAAGAATATCCATTAAAGGTACATCTTGCTTACTGATTTGAACCAAAGCAGGTATTGCTGGTTTCGACCCCAGAACTCGCACACGGTAATGACTAGCTTTAGCGATTTTTTCGATCAAAGGCTCAACCGGCCCTATCCAATCGATTGAAGCTGTACCAGCCATACCAATTCTTGCAGGATTAGGTGGCTTAGGTAAGCGGGCTCCTGGATGAACTGCACGCTCAATTTCCGATAACTCTTTGAGCGAATCGTTGATTGAATCCGCTGATTCTGCAATTTTAACTTCGGCTTCATCGTGAGCGCGAGGTTCAAATCGCATTCCGGATTCATAAAAACCAGGATCACGGGATGTAGTTCGCTTGTGTATGTTGCTCATACAACCGCTAACCAACAAAGTTGCACAACAGATAATGAGAGGTAATTTAGCTTTCATAGTCCTTTAAGCCATTCCATTGAGGTAAGCTATTGAACCAACTTGGACTCTCGATGTCAAGCTTTGCTGTTAAGACTTAATGTGAAATAGCTTAATCAACAAAATGGGGTACAAAGTGCGAATTGCGGTGCAATATTGGGGTAATATCTTCCCGTATCCCAATCCCTGCCGACTGACCATCAATAATCCAAGAACCAATAACGGTATAACGATCATCAATTTTTGCAGGAAGATGAACTTGCTGATAGACCTGCTGACCATACTCAACACTATGAGGTGCAGATTTTTTATGGTTATAGTGATGCAAGACCACCCCATCACTACCTCTTCCATAAATTGTTTTTGCCACATAATCACTCATGATTTTTTTAGTATCAAAATAAGTGGGCAGTAAATTCGGATGACCTGGAAACATTTCCCACAATAAAACCATCATGCCTTTGTTATTTAAAATCATTTTCCAGGCTGGTTCGATGATGTAAATTTGAGAATGCATTACCCGACTGAATACTTCTTCAATCATCCATTCCCAGGGAAATAGTTTGAATAATTTGTCAATTGCCTGTTTATTCTCATCAATAAAATGCTCACCATCCCATTTTATTTTATCAATGTGGGTCAGTTGTGTTTTTATTCCAGCCTCTTGCATTGTTTTTGCCAAATAATTGATGTTATCCAACATTTCGGGATACTCCATACGGCATGCTAAATGACAATTCTCGAAATGACATTGGCGCCAACTTTCAACCAAGCGTTCGTGTAATGAATTAAATTGACCACAATGAGGTAACACTGTCTCAAGCCATTGCTTCTGTACAAGACTTGCTTCCAACAAGCATACTGGCGTATCTCCATTGTACTCAAGTAATTTTGGAGGATTAATCCCATCATAACAAATATCAAGACGACCAATATTGGTTTTTTGCAGAGTTTTCCAACTTAATTCAATAACTGGCCAAGCAAATTCAGGAATATTTAATTCGTGATACCGTTGATTATCGATTATATCACTCACTAATTTCATACACATTGCATGTATTTCATTTGTCGCTTTTTCTAATACTTCTATTTCAGAAGGACTGAAATGATAGGATATACCCTCATTCCAATAAACCATATCATCAATGGAATGAAATCCAAATCCTAGTTTTTCAACGTGGCTTTGCCAATTTTTGCGTGGTGCTAATAGTACACGCTCCATACCAATTCTCTCTAATTATAAAAATAAGGAACAATTCTGCTATGACTTTGAGTAATCGGAGTATCATCTTCTCTAATTAAAATACCAGAAGCACGCCCATCAATTATCCAAGATCCTATCAATGCAAAATTACCATCAAAATTGGGTAATAAATGGACCTTCTGATAAACATAATCACCTTTATCATATTGCCCACTCACTGAAATATTATGATTAGTAGAAACGAGTGAAACGTTTTCACCGTACCTACTTAAAAAAGGTTTTTTAACATAATTACCGTTCAACGCCGTTAGCTCAAAATAGGCTGGGAGTAAATTAGGGTGTCCAGGGAACAATTCCCACAACAGCACTAGAAATCCCTTGTTACTCAAAATCATTTTCCATGCTGGCTCTATCACTCGCGTCTGCGATTGATGCAACCGGTTAAAAACTTCTTCCAACATCCATTCCCAAGGAGAAAGCTTAAATAAAGTTTCAATAATTTCATCTTCTTGATCGATATAATTTTTTCCATTCCAGCGCACTTTATCAATAAATAGCAGTTTAGATACTATACCAGCCTCTGAAAGAGTATCTCTTAAATAATGAATAGATTCTAAAAGTGAGGGCACCTTATCTCGGCAGGTGAAGTGAACTTGTCCGTTTACTAATTTCGACCATCCCGCAACTAACCTATTATGTATATTATTCAATTGGGATCCGGGTATTCCTATTTGTTCTAACCATTGCTGTTGAACAAGGCTCGTTTCTAACATACACAAAGGTGTGTCCGCGTTATATTCAAAAAGTTTTGGGGGATGAATACCGTCATAACATAAATCCAATCTTCCATGCAGGGCTTTTTCTTTCCTATTCCAACTGTCTTCGATTATTGGCCAGGCTGCCTCTGGAATCTTGAGTTTGTCATAACATCCCTCTCGAACAACTTGATCCACTAATTCCATACAGAGACTTTCAATTTCATTACTCGATTTTTCAATTTCTTCTATTTCTTTTTGCGTAAAACGATAGCAGGCATGCTCATTCCAAAAAATCTTATCTTTATTGGTATGATTAAAAAACCCTAAAGATTCGACTTGAGCTTTCCAATTCTCTCGAGGCTTGATGAGTAATCTGTCCATGTCTGAAATTATTCCCCCAAAGATGTAGATGCCAAGTTAATCAAAAAAATGGGGCACCGCAGGACTAAAGGCAGTTGTAATTGGAGATAAATCTTCTCTCACAATGACACCCGATGGTTCTCCACCAATCATCCATGATCCTATCACAGAATAATACCCATCAAAATTAGGAAGCAAATGGGTTTGTTGATACATAAATTTATTCTTTACGTACTGACCACCGTTGGCGATTGTGCCTTGATCATAGCTCAGTGAAATATTATCCCCCTCTCTTCCAAAAAGAGGTTTTTTAACATAATGACAGTTCAGTCTGTCCACTTCAAAATAAGCAGGCAGTAAATTAGGATGGTTTGGAAATAATTCCCATAACAATACTAGTAAGCCTTTATTACTTAATATCATTTTCCAAGCGGGCTCGATCACATTAATACCGGTTTGCAAAATTCGATCGTAGGCTTCATACAGCATCCATTCCCATGGGTACAATTTATAGAGCGTATTTATTACCTCATGGTCATGATCAAGAAAGTGTGTATCATTCCACATAATCTTATTCATCTCGATGATTTTAGTTTCAAAACCCGCCTGTTCAATCGTTTTTGCTAAATACGGGAGTAAAAACCAACCTTCATTATACATTTTCAAAGTGGCCAGATGAATTTTTTTAAATCCTAGACTTTTCCACATACGAACCAATTGATCATGCACGGCATTAAACTGATTACTCTGAGGTTGAACATCACGGATCCATTGATCTTGAACAAGACTTGCTTCTAATAAGCAAACAGGCGTATCTGCATTATATTCAAGTAATTTAGGTGGGTGAACTCCATCATAACTAAAATCAAATCGCCCATAAAATGCTTTCTCTTCATTTTTCCAACTTGACTCAATTAGTGGCCAAGCATGTTCGGTAATATCAAGCCTTTCATAACAGGCGTGTCGAATTACATAATCCACAACTTCTAAACATAATTTCTCCATTTCTACACTTGCAGCCTTTAGCTGATCGATTTCATTTTTCTTAAAATAGTAACACGCACCTTCATTCCAATAGGCGTTATTGTTAATTGTATGGAAATGGAAACCAATGGATTCTAGCTGAGTTTTCCAGTTTTTTCTTGGATTAATTCTTAATCTTTCCATGAGAATTGTCCTTATCCGAAATAATGCGGCACGAATCGACTAGAGCTACGCGTGACGGGTGTATCTTCTTCCCTAATAATAATACCGGCGGGCTCACCAGCAATTAGCCAAGACCCTATCACAGCATAATTACCATCAAAATTCGGCAAATAATGGGCTTTTTGATACATATATTTTCCATTTCCATAATTTCCTTCTGTAGAAAATACACCTTTTCGGCTGAATATAGATATATTATCCCCTTCTCTTCCTATGAATGGTTTCTTAACAAAATCACTCTCTAATCGATCGGGATTAAAATAAGCTGGTAGCAAATTAGGATGATTGGGAAATAACTCCCACAACAAAACCAAGAATCCCTTGTTGTTTAATATCATCTTCCATGCAGGCTCTATCATTTGAAGCTTAGATGTTGAAATATTATCAAACACATCTTCACGCATTATTTCCCAAGGAAATCGTTTAAATAAGAATTTAATAGTTTCATTGTCTTGATCTATATATTGGCGACCATCCCAACGAATATCGTCTATAAAAATTGTTTTCGTCTCCAGCCCCACTTCTTTTGCCACTTTCGCGACATAAGAAATATCACTGAGTGTCCAAGGTAAATTTAAACGCCAAGTAAGATGAATTTTTTCTGAAGAAATTTTTGGCCATGCTCGTAATAATTTATCATGGATACAATTAAATTGATATTTATTTGGATAGACATCTTGAACCCATTGGTTTTGAATCAGTGAAGATTCCAATAAACAGGCTGGCGTATCTGCATTGTACTCTAATAGTTTCGGAGGGGCTTTCCCATCGTAGCTTAAATCAAGTCGTCCTGTTAATGGTTTTTCTTTAGCACGCCAACTTGCTTCAATCAAGGACCACGCATATTCAGGGATATTAATTTTGTAGTATTCCTCTCGATGAACAACATGATCCACTAACTCCAGACAAAGTGACTCTACTTCTCTAGTGGATGCTTTTATCAACTCAATTTCGTTTTCAGTAAAATAATAGCAGGCAGCTTCGTTCCAATAAGGTTTATTATCGATGGTATGAAAAGTTAATCCTAGTGATTCCACTCTAGTTTGCCAATTATTTCGAGGTGTTATTAATAATCTCTCCATGACACCTCCTTTAAAGATAATAATGCGGTATCAACCGGCTAATTGCGCGAGTAATGGGTGAATTATCTTCACGGATGATCAAACCCGCTGATTCGCCCCCAATTAACCATGAACCGATCACTGGAAAATAATTATCAAAATTAGGTAGGAGATGCGTCTGCTGATAAATATAAGCTCCGCCACCATAGTTTCCATCTGTGGAAAGTGTATTTTCTCCATAATTGAGCGTAATATTTGCACCTTCCCTACCCAAAAGTGGTTTTTTAACATAATCGCCAACCAAATTTTTCGGCTCAAAATAAGCCGGTAACAAGTTGGGGTGACCTGGAAATAATTCCCATAATAAAACTAACATACCTTTATTACTGAGTATCATCTTCCATGCAGGCTCAATGACACGCGTTTTGTTTTTTAAAAGTCGATCATAAACCTCATCTAGCATCCATTCCCACGGTGTAAGTTTAAATAAAATTTCTATTTCTTCATGATCTTGATCAATATATTTTTTACCATCCCACAAAACATCTTGTACAAAGATATGTTTGTATGAATACCCTGCTTGATTCATGGTCTTGCCAATATAATTCATAGTATACATCAACCAAGGAGCATTATTTCTGCAAGTTAAATGAATTTTAGAGCCTTCTAAACGCCCCCATATTGAAACTAAGCGCTCATGAATACTGTTCATTTGGTGCCCAGATATTCCAACTTGCTCTAACCACTGCTTCTGAACAAGACTTGCTTCTAATAAACAAAGAGGTGTATCAGCATTGTATTCCAATAATTTTGGCGGATGAATCCCATCATAACTAAGATCAAAACGACCATAAACAGGGTGTTCATCATTTCGCCAACTGTGTTCTATGAGAGGCCAGGCAGACTCTGGAATATTGAGCCTATGGTAACATCTTTTACGAATCACAAAATCCACTAATTCCATACATAATGATTCAATTTCATTGGTTGCCCTTTGTATTTCCTCTATTTCATGAGCTCGAAATACATAACATGTGCTTTCATCCCAAAAAATAAAATCGTCATATGTGTGGTGGGTAAAACCCAAAGACTCAACTTGGGCTTTCCAATCAGGCCGAGGATTAATACGTATTCTTTCCATAGTGTTTTGAGACTATTCCAATCGTTGGGATATTGTCAAGAATCATTCTAGATGTCCATGCGGGCAATTCAGTGCTATTATGTCTTGCAATTTTGTAGTGAACAATGGTAACTATTCAACACTTTGGCTAGAATGGCTTAAGCTCACAGATTTTAGCCAAGGTCAGGTGTAGAAAATAATTTTAATACCGGAGTTAACATGCCAGTTAATGAGGATTTAAAATTATTTTATACGACCGAGATTGGCAAAATATGTAAACACACATCCTGTGGTGAAAAGCTTGAGAATATACAAAACACGACTTTCATTGATTACAACAGTGTACCTACCACTGTTTGCTATCTATTTGCTCTTATATTTGTTCATGAAGCAAGAAGTACTTGGGTTTAGAACTACGCACTGGCTGTTTCTAGCAATTGCAGGCTGGGTCGTGCTATCACCAAAAGGAAAAGAAACCTATCATTGCGATAAAAAGAAACTCTCAGGTTTTGCCTGGTTTCTTAGCGTCACTGGATTTGTGAGCTTACTCAACGGTTTTTTTTATTTAGGCCATCGCTTTCTTAATGAAGTGTTAACCATCAATAAACCACTCGATTTACCACCATTACAATCATTGTCATCAGGGGGGCTATTTCCCTGGGCATTAGTTGCATTATTTGCCGTAATTTCACAAAGCCTCTTTTTTAGAAAAGGGGATTCTGGGCTGATCAGTGAATGCATTAAACCTGTTTTTAATACTACTCAGCATAATGAAGTTGGAAAATACTGCAACACCT
>JAKORL010000212.1 GCA_029777855.1 Pseudomonadota bacterium | reverse complement strand
TTGCTCAAATTTAAAATCGTAACCGCTCAATTTTGCAATACCAAGATAATTAAATTGTTTTTGTAAAACAATAAAATCTCGGTAGCTGGAATAAACATGATTAAATGCATCATAAACATCTGGTGTTTCGATGAATACCCCATCATCCAGAATGTGTACAAAAGAGTCTTTCTCATTAACTGAAATAGTTTCGTTTTCAAGACCGTCTTTTAGCCATTCTAAAAATTTCTCACCTATGGCCACTTCTTCTGGGATGGTAAAATCCATAGGAATATTGTCTAACCAAAATTGCATTTCCTTTTCTTTTTCAGATAAAAATTTTCTCAATAATTTTTTCAGTAGGCCTAAATCACCAGCCCAATCTTCATGCCCGGTTAATACGGCTATCCACATATCAAAAATACGAGGATTAGAAGCGAGCCAACGTAATCCCAATTCAGGCATGGCTCGCTGTGCAAGTAATGGATTTGCAGAATTTAAAAATGCTTCTCGATAACCACCGTATTCGCGGAATTTATAATATTGTGCACCCTGCTCTACCATTGAGCCTGTAAAAGGACACCATTCATCAATATAAATTCCATTTTCATCAGAGACCATAACCTTATGCGTTGCCATAACTTTCACTAAATCGGACAATAATGCCATACTAAAAACGGCATAGATGTAAATAGGCTGAGGCTTGCTGTGTGAAGTTTGAAATAATAATTCTAATGCCATTAATCCATGCCTTAAGCCATCCTGCATGATCCCTGAAAGATGTTCCCGATAACGTACAGGTAAAATTTGAGCAAATTCAACAAAATTATCCACGAGTTTTGTATAGAGAACATCGAAATGTTCTTCAGGCATTTCCACAAGTTCTTTAACTTTTTTTAAGTATGACTCACGTGTAGGTTCAACGAAGAGTTGCTGAGACGTACGAACAGTGAATAAATTTTGAGCATTATAATCAGGCGTAGTAATTTTTTTATTACTTAATAATTCTGATAAATCTGCACTCAAAGAACTCATAAACTACCCTCAATATAAAAAGGTCAGAAACGAAAAATTAATCTACTGATGAATATAGCATAATCTCTAATACCTGTCATCGCGATCACAGGTTAAAGTTCCAGGAGGTCCTAGAAAACAGATTGGACCACATCCACTAATGAAGTGGCAAAACCACACTCTCAGGTCTTCCGTTAACCTATGGAGCGAATAGATATCAGGATGATAGGGGGGCGGGCCATGGATGGCCCATTGAGCGCAAGAGGATAACGGAAGACCTGAGACTGTAGTGCATCCTGAGGTATTTCTTGAAATAGTGTTTTCTTCATTTTTGATTCTTCCTGATTTAAACGAAGAAAATTAACAACATAAATATTAAATATTATAATAATTCACTAAAATAAATTATTTCGATTCTGGTGATGCTTGCGAAAATTTATAGCTCAGGTATCCTATTATGTTTCGCCAAAACAATGAGATAGTTCATGGATACGAGTTACGAGCCTAAAGATTTAGAGTCCAGTGCGCAAGCCTACTGGGATGAGCATCATACTTTTGAAGCTAAAGAAGATCTCAATACCGAAAAATTTTATTGTCTTTCCATGCTCCCCTACCCAAGTGGCGAGCTACACATGGGGCATGTTCGAAATTACACCATCGGTGACGTGATAAGTCGCTATCAGCGGATGTTGGGTAAAAACGTCCTACAGCCAATGAGTTGGGACGCTTTTGGATTACCCGCAGAAAACGCTGCTTTACAACATAAACTAGCCCCTTCAAGCTGGACCCGACACAATATTGCCGACATGTCCTCTCAGCTTAAAAAATTAGGCTTTGCTATCGATTGGAAACGCGAATACGCAACATGCGATCCAGAATATTACCAATGGGAACAATGGCTATTCATTCGAATGTATAAAAAAGGCCTTGCCTACCAAAAAGAAGCTGAAGTTAATTGGGATCCTGTAGATCTCACTGTTTTAGCCAACGAACAGGTCGTTGATGGGCGCGGCTGGCGATCTGGTGCCCTCGTAGAACGACGAAAAATACGACAATGGTTTTTAAAAATAACGGATTATGCCGATGAATTACTCGATAATCTGGAACTATTAACAGGTTGGCCCGAACAAGTTCGCACAATGCAACGAAATTGGATTGGCCGTTCTGAAGGTGTAGAAATTGATTTTGAGATTGTAAATCACCGTGAAAAACTCACGGTATATACAACCCGTCCTGATACATTATTTGGCGTTACCTACGTTGCTATTGCTCCGGATCACCCATTGGCACAAGAAGCTGCAAAAGAAAATGCGACAGTGATGGCATTTATTGAAGAATGCCGACATCTTAAAGTAGCCGAAGCTGAAATGGCTACACTGCAAAAAAAAGGTGTTCCTACTAAATTTCAAGTCATTAATCCCATTAATGACGAACACATACCGATTTGGATTGGAAATTATGTTCTCATGGAATATGGATCTGGTGCTGTTATGGCGGTGCCCGCGCATGATGAACGAGATTTCCAGTTCGCAACTTATTATCAACTTCCAATACGTCAAGTCCTTAAGCCTTATGAAGGGTCCTGGGATTTTTCTGAGAATGCATTTACCGCCCCTGGAACTGTAATAGATTCTGCAGAATTCACCGGATTAAATTCCGCTGATGCCTGTCTTGCAATTTCAAAGCGTTTAGCAGAAAAAAGCTGTGGCCGAAGAAAAATTCATTATCGACTTCGCGACTGGGGAATTTCAAGGCAACGCTATTGGGGTGCACCTATTCCAATCATTTATTGCCCTCACTGCGGAATTGTACCAGTTCCGGAAAAAGATTTACCTGTTGTTTTACCCACAGACATTCTTTTACAAAATCCTGGTTCCCCTCTTGCGGGTATTGAAGATTTCATTAACGTGCAATGTCCCGAGTGTGGTACTCAAGCAAAACGAGAAACTGATACCTTTGATACATTCATGGAATCATCATGGTATTACGCGCGTGATTGCTGCCCAAATCAATCCAAAGCCATGTTAGATGATCGCGCAAAATATTGGACACCTGTAGATCAATATATCGGTGGTGTTGAACATGCCATAATGCATTTATTGTATGCTCGTTTTATTCATAAAGTATTGCGTGATGAAAATTTACTCAATTCAGATGAGCCATTTACACGACTACTTACCCAAGGCATGGTATTAAAAGACGGCAGTAAAATGTCTAAATCAAAAGGCAATACGGTTTCTCCCAAAGAGTATATTGAAAAATACGGAGCTGATACCATTCGACTATTCACTCTATTTGCTTCTCCACCAGAACAATCTTTGGAATGGTCAGATGCTGGCGTTGAAGGAGCACATCGATTTATTAAACGAGTGTGGGCCTATTGCCAAGAGGTCACTGAAATCATCCGAACTGCTAACGAAAATGATCCTCGAGAGTTTGATTGGGCACAAGCGGATGATGCTGTTCGTTCCACTCGACGACAACTGCATTTAATTCTTCAACAAGCTAATTTTGATATGGACCGGTTGCAGTATAATACGGTCGTTTCAGCAACAATGAAAATGTTTAATATGCTCATTGAAATTAAACCTTCCGATACATTCACCATAGCATTAATACGCGAAGGTGTCGGTAAATTGCTACGACTTTTATCACCCATCACACCTCATTTTACGCATCATCTATGGCAACAACTTGGTTTTGGAGACAATATAGCTAACGCACGATGGCCTCGGGTAAATAGTAAGGCGCTTAAATCTGAAAGTATGACTCTAGTGGTTCAAGTTAATGGAAAACGGCGAGCAGAAATTGCTGTACCAATTGACAGTGAATCTGCAACCATCGAAAGTATCGCGCTCAATCACGAAAAAGTTAAGGAATCAATAAATGGTCAAACGCCTAAAAAAATAATTCTAGTACCTGGTCGACTCCTTAACATTGTAGTGTAAGACTATGAAAACACTTATCTACAAGATTCTAGCATTCACTCTTGTGATTGAATGCTTGTGCCTCTCGGGTTGTGGATTTCAATTACGAAACCAAAACTCCTTGCCCGGCACTTTAAATCCGTTAGAAATCATCAGCGATAAACCTTATGATCCATTTACAAAGCAATTAAAACACGACCTTGTTTTATTGAATAATCAGGCGCCAGATGCTAGCGGTAATGCTCAATTAATTATTCACCGCCATCACCTAACCTATCGGATGCCAATTATTGGTAGCAGTCAACAAACACGGATTTATCAATATACCTTTGTCCTAGAATATTCTTTAAAAATTAAAAATCACTATATCATTAAAAATAAAAATATTACGCTGAGTCGATTATTGACGCTCAATGAAAATGCTCTATTGACGACGAATAACCAATTAGAGTTACTCACTGTTCAGATACAAAAAGCAGCGATTGATCAATTAATTAATGAACTTAAATCACCTAAGCTTGCGACAAAAGATCAAATCGAAGCGGATTCTGATGATGATTCTGATGAATCCTTGATTATCAATTCGCAAGAGGTGCCCAGCTCATGAAAATTAATCCTAATCAATTACAGGCTCAGTTACAGCAAGGACTATCACCCGTATACTTAGTTGCTGGTGACGACCCTCTGCTTGTGCAAGAAGCACGTGATAAAATTGTGCAACATGCTCAAAATCTTGGATATTCCGAAAGACAATCTTTTCAAGCAGGCACAGATTTTAATTGGGATACCCTATTAGCCGAAATAAGTAGTCAATCCTTATTTAGTTCAAAAACAATTATTGAACTTCGAATTCCGTCGGGAAAGCCAGGTAAAATAGGTTCTGCAGCAATTGAGACTTTTTTAGATAATATCCCTCGTGATAAAATGTTGCTTATTATCGCACCAAAACTAGACGCAACTCAGCAAAAAACAAAATGGTTGAAAGCCATTGAAAAAAAAGGTGTTTACTTACCTATTTGGCCCATTGAAAAATCCAATTTACCAGGTTGGATTAAGCAGCGATTACAGCGAGAAGGGCTTCGTGCTTCTCCAGAAGGAGTAGGAATATTGGCTGATCAAACTCAAGGGAATTTATTGGCCTGCGATCAAGAAATCACAAAATTACGTTTATTATACGGCGAAAAGCAATTATCACCTGAGGAAATTAATGAAGCCATTGGTGATCACGCACGCTTTGATTTATATCAATTAATAGATCAAGCCTTATTAGGTGATTCCGAATCCTCTGTACGAATTCTTTCACAGCTTCAAGAATCTGGTATAGAGCCCATCTTGATTTTATGGTCAATAACACGCGAAATTCGGCAGCTCATTCAACTAAACTCTTTAATGACCCGAGGCGAAACGTTTGATAATGCGTGCAACAAATTATTTGTTTGGAAAACACGTCAACCGCTTTATCAAAAAGCGCTACGCAGATTAACACAACCGGCGCTCACTCAAGCATTACAACAAGCTTCTGAAATCGATCTCAAGATAAAAGGACTGCAACCAGGAAATGTGTGGTTGGCGTTAAATGAATTGACACTCTCCTTAGCGGGGACCACCTTAGCAACTTCGGAAGAAAAATGTTAATCGGTTTACTCGGTGGAACATTTGATCCGGTACATATTGGACATCTACATGTTGCGAAAAGTCTCTTAAAAGAGCTTCCTTTCGATGAAATAAGGCTACTCCCCTGCTATAAACCTGTGCATAGGCCAGAACCTAAAGCCAGCCCCGAAGAGCGACTCGCCATGCTAAAACTAGCGTGTAAAAATTTAGAAAAAATTACCGTCGATGAACATGAAATTAAACGTGCTGGTAATTCCTATATGATAGATACTCTAAGAGAGTTAACTCATGAAAACCCTCAACATCATTTTTGTCTTATACTGGGTAAAGATGCATTTGATGGATTTCATTTATGGCATCAGTGGGAAAATATTTTAAACTATTGTCATTTGGTTATTGTCACTCGGCCTAACACTTCAATTGAATATCCAGACATTCTTAAATCATTCATTCAACAATTCAGTACCCCAGATATTACCGATTTTATCAAGTCGCCATCAGGTAAAATTTTCTTCTGTTCAATACCCCCCTTAGATATTTCTGCCACTCAATTACGATCTCAACTGGCACAAAAAAACTACGATACTAATATCATTCCAGCTGCAATTTGTAACTATATCCAAGTTCATAAGCTATATTTATAATCCATACAGTAACAACATAGCGAAAAATAGAGTTAACTTGACATCATTTATAATTGCCATTAAATTAGTCCTTTATCTTAATTAAAAAGGAGTATTGAGATGATGTATAGCACAAGGATGGCAGCTGCAGTCGCACTCGCATTTTCTTCAAGCCTTGCATTAGCAGATGGTTTCCAATTTCAAAAGGGTTTTTATATCGGTGCCAATACCGGCGCTTCTTTCGTAACAGGTCAAACATACAGCGAACTTAAATTCATAGATGCATTTCCTGGCTTATTAGCGGGTACAAAGACCACCTTTCGTGATGAAGCCAGCGCTCGAGGATATAGTGGTGGAGCATTTTTAGGATGGAATTTCTACGTAGATAGTGAATACCTCTATGGCTTAGAAATTTCTGGCAATGCTTACTCAAATCGAGCTCATCAGTCAATTTGGAGTATAGGCGCTTTTAATAACGGCTCTCCGAGTGCAGTTCTGAATTTTGATGAAAGCTGGGATATGAAATACTCTGCAGATCTAACCTTCCATCCCGGTGTGTTTCTTAGCGAATCTACAGCACTCTATGGAATTCTTGGAGCTTCCATTGCAGAAATTAGTACCAGCTTTAAAGAGTCTCGTCGTCACCATAATCATGAAGAATCAGATACCCTCTATGGCTTTGTATTAGGCGCAGGTATTCAAAAACAGCTATGTAACCGTCTCAGCATGTTTGTTTCTTATCAATATACTTATTACGGTGATCATTCTTTACGCGATCATCTTGTCCCTGTCCCTGTAATTGATGCGGCACCTACTCTTCGACAAGTCAGAGAAGATAATTTCAATGGTGTTCATCACCGTACGCTTAATATCGATACCAATGTTTTCAAAATTGGCATGATTTACACCTTCTAATCAAGCTTAGGTAGTTTCAGTTCATAACTGGAACTACCTACCCCTCTACTATTCAAGTTCTTTGTTCAATAATGAAAATATGTTAATATCTTACGTTTATATTGCTTAAAGGTAACACCATGAGTCCAGAACAACTCAAACAGATGGTACTGGCTGTACTTGATGATTATAAAGCCCTCAACGTTGTTGAAATCGATGTCAGAAAATTAACCTCCATCACCGATACCATGATAATTTGCAGTGGAACCTCAACACGTCATTTAAAAACCATTGCAGAACAAGTTGTGAAACGTGCAAAAGAAAACGGGGTGATGCCTCTAGGGGTTGAAGGCGAAGATAGCGCAGAATGGATCCTGGTGGATTTATCGGACGTGATAGTACACATCATGCAACCCGCTATACGTGAATTTTACAGCTTAGAAAAATTATGGACTACCGCTGAAGAAGTTCGGGAGAAACATGGCCATTAAATTGCTGGCTGTGGGCCGAAACATGCCACAGTGGGTTGATCAGGCTTTTCATGATTATGCTAAACGATTACCACCAGAATATGCCATTGATCTCATCGAAATACGTCCTGAAGTAAGAGGGAAAAACGAGAATATTCAGAAGGTTATCGAGCGTGAAGGCCAAAAGATTCTCAAGGCAATCCCTGATCAGCATACTCTCATTGCTCTCGATGAGCGCGGTACAGCCTGGAATACCCAACAGCTCGCCAATCATCTCAAACGATGGCGAGAGGAAGAGCGTAAAATATGTCTAGTCATTGGTGGACCTGATGGCCTCTCAGAGGCCTGTCGTCAGCAGGCTCATCAAGTTTGGTCATTATCACCGCTCACCTTGCCTCATCCTTTGGTGCGTGTCATCATAGCCGAGCAAATTTACCGTGCTTGGAGCATCATGACACATCATCCGTATCATCGCGCATAATGTTGGAGAAACGCAGTGTATGGCACCACGCCTCACGATTAAGAATTATCATTTAGAAGCGAATTTATTTACGCAGCGTATTTTTATTGCCGCCATTATTATTATCGTACTCACCCTTTGTCTCATAACACGTCTATTTTATTTACAAATCATTCAACATAATCGTTTCACTACACTCTCGCTACAAAACCAACAAGTACTGATCCCTATAGAACCGAATAGAGGACTTATATATGATAGAAATGGTGTGTTATTAGCAGAAAACATTCCTAGTTTTAGTTTAGATATTATTCCTGATCACGTCCCGAACCTAAAAAAAACAATATCTGAATTAAGTACACTGTTTGATATTGATAATGATGCGATTACACAATTTTACAAACAACGTCGTCAACACCGCTCCTACGAACCTGTATCACTGAAATTAAACCTTACTGATGATGAGGTTGCACGATTTTATGTGAATCTTTATCGTTTTCCCGGTGTGACAATCAACGCCAGATTATTAAGAAATTATCCCTTAGGTCCAGACTCAGTCACCGTCCTTGGCTATGTAGGGCGAATTAATGAAAAAGAATTAAAAACGATCGATGCTGCAAACTACAGCGCTTCGAATTATATCGGAAAAATTGGTATAGAACATTATTATGAAGATGAATTACACGGTGTCGTAGGTTACAACCAAGCAGAAGTAAATGCATCAGGACAAATTGTCAGAATCTTAAAACGTTTTCCTCCTATACCCGGTGATAATCTCTATTTAAGTATTGATAGTAAATTGCAGCATATTGCTCACCAAGCGTTCCAAGGAGAACGAGGCGGCTTAGTCGCTATTGATCCTACTACGGGAAAAGTATTGGCGATGGTGAGCCATCCTAATTACGATCCTAATTTATTTGTAAATGGAATTAGTAATAGCAATTATAAGCAGTTACGAGAAGCAGCCGACAGACCACTCTATAATCGCGCAGTCAGGGGGCAATATCCTTTTGGTTCAACTATAAAACCATTTTATGCTTTACAAGGCCTCAATGAAGAAGTGGTATCCCCTGAGGATAGCGTTTATTGTAACGGCTATTTTCAGTTACCAAACGTCTCAAAAGTATGGCATGACTGGAATCATAAAAAAGGAGGGCATGGTCGCACGAATTTACACGATGCCATTATGCAATCCTGCGATATCTATTTTTATACACTGGCTCAAAAAATGGGTATCAGTAAAATGGATACTATTTTACAACAATTCGGCTTTGGTGAGCTTACACACATCGATATTCATGAAGAAATACCTGGCGTTGTTGCTTCACCTGATTGGAAGAAAAAATATCAGCACACACGTTGGTATCCCGGTGATACGATTATTTCGGGGATTGGACAAGGATTTATGCTTGCTACTCCTCTACAACTTGCCAGTGCAACAGCTACCCTCTCTCAGCGAGGAACACGATTTCAACCTCAATTACTACACAAAGTTGAAAAACCTTCGGGTGAAATAGTGACTCAAGCTCCAATTGCAAAAAAACCTGTAGCAATACGAGTTGATGAGGATTGGGATGTTGTTATTAATGCTATGAAAGATGTCATCTCTAATGCGCGAGGTACAGCTTATGTAAAATTCGGCCAGACCGATTTATACACAGCGGCTGGTAAAACAGGAACCGCACAAGTCTATAGACCTACCTCTTTAGCAGATAAAAAAGATGAGGAAGTTGAAGAGAAATACCGAGATAATTCATTATTTATTGCTTTCGCCCCTGTAGATAAGCCACAAATTGCCCTCGCTGTCATAGCAGAAAATTCACACGCAGCCGCGAAAATCGCTCGTGCAGTGCTCGACGCATTTTTTATCAGGAGTTCCGATGAATAAAACCGCGAAAAAAAATATACATTCAATGAACGATTCTTTTTGGAATACCATACATATCGATTTAACCTTATTGAGTTTGATCACTATTCTTATGGCGGTAGGATTAATTATTCTTTATAGCGCTGGAAATCAAAGCCTATCGCAACTGTCGAGTCAAGTTATACGTTTGGGAATTGCATTAGTTGTGATGCTTATATTTGCTCAAATCCCTCCTCATAAATATTTCCAATGGATTCCCGTTGTATTTGTTTTAGGTGTTATTTTATTATTTGCTGTCGATATCGTTGGTCATATTGGAAAAGGCGCACAGCGTTGGTTAAGTTTAGGTGTGGTAAGATTTCAACCCTCAGAAATTATGAAATTAGCAGCACCCATGATTTTAGCCTGGTATTTGCATGATAAGCCACTACCACCCTCTTTAAAAATTTTATTTTTTAGTATCACAATGTTAATTTTTCCGGTGTTACTGGTGGCAAAACAACCTGATCTGGGTACCGCAATTCTAATTTTGGCAGCAGGCGCCTCTGTGCTTTTGCTTGCAGGGTTAGGGTGGCGTTTAATTGCGATTGCTACAGGACTCGTATTAGCGAGCCTTCCAGTTGTCTGGTATTTTTTACATGAGTTTCAGCGTAAACGAGTTATTACGCTTTTTGATCCTGAACGAGATCCTTTAGGTTCTGGTTATCATATTATTCAATCTAAAATCGCCATTGGATCCGGAGGATTATTTGGTAAGGGCTGGTTAAGTGGGACTCAATCTCATTTACAATTTTTGCCCGAACATTCTACCGATTTTATTTTTGCTGTGGCGGGTGAAGAATTCGGTTTTATGGGTAGTGTTGCACTCATTACTTTATTGCTAGCCATTGTCGGGCGCGGTTTGTATATTAGTCTTCAAGCTCATGATACTTTTTCTCGATTATTAGCCGGCAGTATCACACTCACGTTCTTCATTTGCTTTTTTGTGAATATGAGTATGGTCAGCGGAATATTGCCTGTTGTTGGAATTCCTTTGCCTTTAGTAAGCTACGGTGGAACTTCGATGGTTACGATTATGGCAGGGTTTGGTATATTAATGTCTGTTCATACTCATCGACAGCTCATTCGCCGGTGATTTAATCTTTCTCTCAATTAGCCCACATCACCTCCCCAGGAAAAAACACCTAAATATCCATAATAATCAACAAGTTGGGAGTTTTTTGCTCTTAACGTAAGCCAAGCGTCTTGTCAGCGAAGACTGGAAGGTATAAATTAGATCAATCCCTTAGTTGATTCACGACGGGGCTACTACAAAACAGGATAGGAAACCATCATGACATTCAGAAACAAATGCGTAATTTTAGCGGGCATTATGCTAGCCGGCCTTAGTTTTAACACCCTCACTTTCGCTGAAAATACAACGACAATCAACGATTCAATAAATCAGTTTATTGATAAAATGGTTGAAAAACATCACTTCGATGAAGACTATTTGAAAAATTTATTCAGTCAAATTCATATTGATCCACTAGTAGTTGAAAAAATGAACAAGCCCTACGAAGCTAAACCCTGGACTGAATATAAAGATTTTTTTATTACGAATGAACGAACTAATCTTGGTGCTCAATATTGGCAACAGAATGCTAAAGAATTGGCCTATGCTGAAAAAACTTACGGCGTACCAGCCAGCATTATTGTGGCAATCATCGGCGTAGAATCTAAGTATGGGACTAAACAAGGTGAATTTCCTATTTTTCAATCCTTGGCTACCCTAGCGTTTAATTATCCAAGTCGATCTGCTTTTTTTACCAGTGAACTCGAAAATTATTTACTCTTATCTCAAGAACAGCATTTTAATCCGCTAACCATCAAGGGATCACACGCAGGTGCCATAGGTAAACCTCAATTTATGCCAAGCAGCTATCGTCATTACGCTGTTGCCTATGGTGGTGGAAAGCAAGCTGATTTAATCAACAATGATGGCGATGTCATTAGCAGTGTCGCCAACTATTTTAAACGCAACGGATGGGTAGAAAATCAACTCGTCATTTTACCTGCTAAAGCATCAGAGAAAGCATTAAAATCCATTAAACAAGAACCACTAAAGCTTAATTCAACTTTGGGTGAGTTACGTAATTTAGGCGTTACCGTGGAATCGAAATTGCCTGCTGATACAAAAGCAAGTTTTTTCTCTGTTGAATACAATCATCAGCCTCAATATTGGGTAGCACTCAATAATTTCGAAGCCATTACTCGATACAACCACAATATGCAATACGCATTAGTCGTTTATGAGTTTTCTAAAGCCATCGAAAATAAACGACTTTCTACACAAAGAGAGCAAAGTGAGCAAGAAAGCTGATATTAAACTGTCTGAGGCGATTGAGAAACATCAGCAAGGACTTTGGCAAGAAGCTGAACCGCTTTACCAAAAGTTCCTTGCTGAGAATCCTGATAACACTGATGTATTACACCTACTGGGTATTTTATATGGCCAAAAAGGTGACTATCAAACGGCTGAGAATTATTTAAAAAAAGCATTAGAACGATCACCTAAAAATGCCACTTATCATAATAGTATGGCCAATGTTAAAAAGCATTTGAAAAATATACCTGGCGCCATTGAACACTATAAGCAAGCCATTCAATTTAATCCTGAGTCCACAATATCTCTCAATAATTTAGCCCTATTATTTATTCAAGAAAATAATCTGAAAGAAGCTCAAACTTATGCTGAAAAAGCGTTGGCTATTAATCCACAAGATGCAGAATCGCACTATAATTTTGCTTTGCTAGCCTTAGCACAAAAAAATACGAACTCTGCAATTAACGAGCTGCGTAAAACATTAGAATTAAACCCTCACCATCTTCAAGCATGCTATACGCTCGCACAACAACTCCAAGCTTCAAACCAAAATCACCTGGATGAAGCCATAGCACTGTATCAATCTATACTCGATGCACAGCCGCATTTTACGGATGCCTGGGCAAATTACGCCTCGGCACTGCTGCTTAAGAATAAAATGAAAGAAGCGATCGATATCTTTTATCGTGTACTAGAAAATGATCCTGAGCATTACGAAGCGCATTATAATTTAGGTTGCATACTCCTGACTAAACATGAACTTAAACCCTCTTTGGAGCATTTTCTTAAAGCGCTGTATAAAAAGCCTACACCCGAAGCTTATTATAATATCGGTATGATTTATTCTTACCAAGATCATCACGGTGATGCGATCACGTATTTGAAAAAAGCTATTGAAATCAAAGCCGATTACTTTGCTGCATTAAATAATCTAGGTACGGTGTATCTAAAAATCGAAGACTTAGCTAATGCCATAGAAAATTATCAAGCCGCTCTTACACTACAACCTAAAAATGAAGAAATAGCCTACATTCTATCGGCTCTTAAACAAGAAAATTCACCAGAACAACCACCAAAAGACTATATTGAACATCTTTTTGATCAATATGCTCCCCATTTTGATCAGCATTTAATTGAGCATTTAAAATATGGTACACCAAAATTATTGCATGAGGCGGTGTTATCTGAAATTCAGGACAACTCTCAGCCTCGAATGGTTCTTGATTTGGGTTGTGGCACTGGTTTAACAGGTCTGCTTTTTAAGGATATAGCTTCGCGTTTAATCGGTGTAGATCTTTCTCGCGAAATGATTGCCCTACTGGAAAAGAAAAATATTTACGATGAACTCATCGTCGGCGATTTACGTAAAACCTTACATGATCACAAAAACAACGATATCATCATCGCTGCAGACGTGCTCCCCTATTTCGGCGAATTATCAGCATTATTTCATGATGTTTCTGAAGCCTTGAGCCCCAATGGATTATTCGCATTTACAATTGAAATTGCACCTAGCAATATTCCAACCTACTCTCTTCAAACATCTATTCGATATGCCCATTCACCCGAATACATCAAAATCCTCGCCGCACAAGAGAATCTCACTATTCTCTCTCAAAATGAAATCACCCTTCGCCTGCAGCGCAATAAACCTCTACGTGGCTTGTTGTTCGTCTTAAAATGGGTCAGGACATGACCCCTTTGTCAATTAAAAACCATAGAAAAAACCCAAGCGCAATCCCTGCTTGAATCAGCTTTTTCTGTGTGTATTTTTGTTTGAGCTTTTGGCGATAATAGGACCAACGATGTTTCTGAATCAGATATTTAATAACATCCTTACTTGGAAAAGAGGGAATGCCTTCAGGCGAATATTCATGGGCGCTGATATCCGGACAATGGTTGGCTTCAATAATACAGCCTCCAGATTTATCAATAGGAACTTGAAGATCTTCGCAAAGAAAATCTAGACCTACCAATTTCAAATTGAGTACTTTGGCCGCACGGATGGCAAGATCGGCATTCTCTTTACAAATCGCTGTACTTCCTAAGCCTTTTACGGTCCCACCTACCGCAGCATTGCACGTTATTCGAATCGGAATTTTCAGATTCGCCGCAGGAATATCCGTTGGGCATATATTTTGCTCACGAAACATAAGATCAGTTTCTTCAGTCATTATTATTTTTCCAAAGGGCATTTTTAGATTCGGTTCTTCTCGCTTTTTATTTTCAGCTTCAATGAGTTCAAGAATCGTGCTTTTTCCATCCCCTATTACATGTGCGGGGATACGTTCCATCAAAGCGATCACTTCACCATTAAACACTAAGACTCTAAAAGATTTTAAATTCGCCTGGTATTCTTCGATGCTGATCCAAGAATATTTTTCATACCACTTGCTCAGTAATGTATTTAATTCTACTGCATTGGGGATATTACAGATGACTCCTGTTCCATACCCAGTACCCCAGTTTGGTTTGATAACGACTGGAAACCTCAATTCGGCGAGATCAATTTTTCCATCATGAAACTCTTCTCGTGTGTAAGCTTTAGCCTTAGGTACGGGTATTCCTTCTTTGGATAAGACTTGATTAGCTATATACTTATTAGCGGATATATTTACTGCACTGACATTATTTAGAGGAACATCTCCTCCTTGAAAATATACGCGTTGTTTGCCAAATTCAACAAAAAAAGCAGCAAGCTCAGGAACGATAATCGGATTCAGGCCATATTCCTGGCATCGTTTATAATAAACGCGAGCAACTTTATGCAGAGTGTTCAATTATGCTATCCCCCTTCTTTTTTGTCTCTATTGAAAGGTTTGAGACCCAGTAATTGCAGTTTACCTGGCTGTAAATTAGGATCGAGGAGATTAATTTGCACATAACCTAGTTCACAGGCTTTAACAATTAATTCTGAACGGGTGTTTACGCCAAGTTTATGTTTTATGTTTGTGATATGAGATTCAACCGTTCGAGCAGAAATAAAAAGTTTTTGAGCAATTTCCAAAAAGGTACAGCCTCGTACTAAGTAATAAACGCATTCTTGTTCACGAAGAGTCAATAAATGTGGATCATTCTTGTGATTGACCAATTCGGTTTCAATACCATTATAGCCTTGGATTATTTTATCTAATCCAACTGATGAAGGTAAAACTTGTGCCCAAGTTTCTACCCCTTCCACTTCATTTTTATCATTGATAATGGGTTTATTGCAGATCAAGCTGACTGTTGCTCCCATTGCAGAATGAATTAATGATAAAAGCAGAGTCTCTGAACGAGTTTCCATAGTCATCCGATCATAGTGGAAGAGCTCTTTAGCGTGATTTACAGCTTCGCATTTTAAGTCGGCTGCAGTTAAATTGGCCGATTCAGAGGCATCAGAAAAGCCAGTGTGTTGAGCAGAGAGATTCGTCATGAACTGAAAGCGAAAATTTTGGTCTTTTATCAGATAGATGAATGGTAGGTTTTGAGCATTGGTGTTTTTCAGCAATGCCAATTTATCTTTAAGGCCTTTACCGTCCATAATTGAAATTTTCCTTATTTTAGGATCGTCTAAGGGATTATCCCGGATATCTCCCATCCATGACTCCTGCTATGATTATCCCTTTTTGAGAGAAAGTAAATAGTCGAATGATGTGGTGGGGGGGAAAGACTGCGTGGCAGCCTAGGCCTGGAGACACAATGCTACTGTATTCACCATAGGGTGTAAGTACTATAGCCAGGCCAAGGCTGCGCAGTTTTTTGCCAACCAATTGATTTATAAGGTTAAAACGGACAACTTTGTGACTAAACGGTGATTTTCTATCCAGTAGCGCCGAGTTTAAGAAATCTGTATCGCCGTTTACTCAGAAAATTGACCCTATACCTGCCCTGAAAGGGAAGCTACAATCCCCGCAACGTCTTCGTTTTGACCATTTTGACCTATTAACAAGACAGCCCCCTACCCTTACAACACTCTACGGTAGTGTAAAAATCTTAATATTTTGTTAATATTACGAGTTTAAAATAAAGCTAGGTTCTAATTGTTAGGTTCACAAAGATGAAAAAACCACTCTCTGATGCGAATTTTACAGGCGAGGAAATTAAACAATTCCTTGGCGGTTTTCCATTACGCTTTCTTCTGCAATATGAAAACTCTATAGACTCGTTAACAGGTCATATTAAAGCAGATCTTATCAATAAAATTCCAAATGAACAATTAAATGAGTTTAGAAAGGCTTTTTTAAACAGAAATGTTCCCTCGAAAGTAGTTGAATTAAATAATACTAAAGACTTTGATAATGAGCTTAAACTCTATCTTACAAATATAATTTTGGCAGCAAAAGAATTATTAGAAACTCTCGCACAGAATACTACCATGTTGAGTGATACCCATTCAATATCAAGCCAAACTGATCATCCTGTGCAAATTATTCACGATCTAATTAAAGACACTCCTCTAACACATGATCAAATACGAAACTTATGGGAGATATTGCCAGAGGAAAAGCGAAGAAAATATTTCAAAAATCAAGAAATTACTCAAGACACAGTAATCAAATTTCAGGACAACATTGATTCTGCTAAAGTCTATAAACTAGCGGCTAAAGAAAAAACTAATTATTCATTTGTGCTAACGACAGCTCAAAATAAACAAATTTTATCCAATTTAACCTTAAATCAACTAGAAAGACACAATCAACTCTTTTATAAGCACACCGCACATACTTTTGAAAGCACCCTCTCCACAGGTACTCAATATTTATCCAGCTGGTATGTCTTTTTATCAAATTATCTGACTATCATTTTAGGTATGCTAACTGCAACAACAATAAAATTATCCCTGGTGTTGGCCGCTGGTCTGGCTTTTGTAGGATCTCTATCTCTGGGTCTTACCATCGCATGGCAACAAGCCGTCGAAAATTACCGCAAAGAAGCGGGATTACGAATGAAGCACATCATTAACTGTTTGAAAATTAATCAGCTGAAATATGAACATGATGAAATTTCTGCTAAACAACAAAATAAAACATTGGCATTACCCTCCTCCCCTGAATCTGTACACCGTACGCCATCGCATCCCAATATTCAGCCAAATGATAATATTTCAAGATGGTCTCGATTTACAGCATGGTTTTCTTCTTTACGACAACTGTTGCATTGGCTTAAACCAAAACAATCAGGTATAAGCCCCACTGCGCATGCCATCATCACAGCTTTTTTTATCGCCGTCGCATTATTATCTGGCGCATATTTATTTTTCACAGGTATTTATGCATTGTTTGTCGCATGTGCTATCACTGCTTTTATCAGTATTATTGCTGGTGCGGTACGTTATCAAACGGTCAAACAAGAACGAAACATGGAAGCAATCGTACACTCATCTGAGAAAGAATTACAAAAATACAAAAAGGCTAATGATGAACTGAAGAAATCCTATGAGAGGCTTAATGCAAAAGAATTTGACCCTTCCTTGAATGTTGATAATTTAGTTCAAGAAAATGCAAAACTCTTAAGAGAATTAGAACTGACAAAAGCTCAACTTGCTAAAATGCCCACATCAGTTTCTAACGTTTCTTCTTTGGAACAAGAACAAAATCTACCTGGCGCTCATCAACGTCAACACGAGCAACTTGAACATAAAGCGGATCACCAAGGCGATACTGCTTACCAGAACGTTGCCCTACTAAGCGGTGGTGAGTAGCGTCATAGGTATAATAATCGTTCTCTAATTCAGTGATATGCAATAATCCTTGAACATAGAGATCTTTTAATTCTACGAAGGCACCAAAACTTGTTATATCAACTATAACCCCATCATAG
>JAKORL010000211.1 GCA_029777855.1 Pseudomonadota bacterium | reverse complement strand
TTGATTTCTATAATAGCTGGAACCAGGGTGACTTTTACTATGCGAAAAATAAAGCTGGTCAAATACGTGCTCTACTCGGTGAATTGCCTTCTGCGATTGAAAAATTAAGTGATGATTGGTATAGGTTTAGCGGTTCTACCAATTCCCACACACCAACTCCCTTATATGGTGATAATGAAAGACTAACAATATACGTTTACGATGAAATTAAGCGAATTGAAAGGCTGATTAAATATAATGAAGATTATCGTTCTGCCTTTTTACGCGCAGGCGGACTAAATGAAGTAATAATGCTAGGGAGGTTGGTTCAATTAGTAGAAGATCAAACAGAAAAATGTAGGCTATTAAATAAATTAAAAGACAAAACACCAAATGCAGAAGATGTTTTTAAAGCGTTCTTAAATGAGAGCCAAAACATATTCACTATTGGCGAGAAAGATGGCAATAAAAGGTGTGACATCTACTTGCCCGGTTTTAATAAAATGAATGTTTCAATCCCTACTATGAAACGCTGGTGGAACGATAAATCAACAATGTTTAAAGATACAGAAAAACAAGGTTATCGCAAATTTCTAGACATTCGAAATGATGTTGCCCACAAGAATTACCCCATACCCAGGGAGTGGGCTGAAGAGGGGCTTAAGTTTGTCAAGGCAAATTTTGAAGATTATTTGAAACATCCGCTTGAAGACCTAAAATATTGCGCTGAGGCCCTGTCTTGGTCTGAACTTTGTAATATATGCGAAGCAAATAAGTTTCTAACGCCCAATTTAAGGAGTGATGGATGAAGATGCCCCGCTATTTGCTTGCTGCGGAAGCTGACAAAATCCAGGATTTCATTTTTCGCTCTTCTCGATTAAGGGAAGTTGTAGGCGGTAGTCAATTGCTTACTCGTTTTTGTGAAGAAGTTCCTTTTCTTTTGCTTAAGCGTATTGGGGATAATTGCATGGCTGATATTATTGTTTCCGACGGTGGTAGTTTCAGAATCTTATTTAATAATAAAGATACAGCAATACAATTTGGCAACTACTTAAGTGAAATTTATCGAGTTGCAACTGGCAGTACTCTTACCGTAGCCGAACCGGTGAAAATTGATGAACCACTCGAAAAAAATTTCGCTAGTGCAATTGACAAAGCCAACTTTGAACTTCGCGAAGAAAAGCGTAAAAGCAAAGGTTGGACAAGCGAAGAACACATGCCCTTTATGGCTATTTGTACCTCTTGCGGTATGGGGCCGGCAGTAAATATTTATAAAGAAGAATACCATGACGAAAAGGTTAAATATCTTTGCCAGCCTTGCCTAAACAAAAATTTAGAATCCAGATATGGAAGATCCAAATTCCTTGAAAAGATTTACAGCATAATTGCAGAAGAAGAAAAAATGCCTCTCGAACAATACTCCTGGCCGGGATTAAATGTACCTGGCGACCCAATTGAAAAGGACCCCACCGAAGAAGTGGCAGATTATGACTCGAACCGCTATGTAGCCTATCTTGTTGCTGATGGCAATGATATGGGTGAGGTATTTGGAAAATGCCAGAATAGGGAAACAATGGCCAAGCTGTCGTGTAAATTGGACCTGGCTATTCGTCGTGCCTTAGCTAAACCTACCATGAAAATTATGAAATATAATCAACTAGATAATCGTACAAATTTTATACCGGTATTGCCTCTAATTTTAGGTGGCGATGAATTGTTTGCTCTTATTCCTGCACCATGGGCATTAGATTTTGCACTTAGTTTTTGTCGCGCTTACGAGCAGGAAATGAGAAAAGTTTATGGAGATGAAGATATTGAACTAGAGCAACAAGTTCCTCAACCTACTATATCGGTTGCGATTGTGATATGTAAGAATAAACATCCTTACACCCTCGCTTAC
Organism: Pseudomonadota bacterium; assembly: GCA_029777855.1. Lineage (GTDB taxonomy): Bacteria > Pseudomonadota > Gammaproteobacteria > JAIEPX01 > JAIEPX01 > JAIEPX01. The sequence continues at coordinate 1,294 of JAKORL010000211.1, read as the reverse complement.
GAAGCAGCCAAAGCTAACCTCGATAAAGCTAAGCAGCTTTATCGGGTAATATCACTGTATAAAAACGAGCATTATTCCGTTATCAATTTCAATGTATTAGTCGGTGGAGCAATTAGTCCAGTGGTTTCCCCTAAAAGCGAATATCGGCCAACTTTAAAACCATACTTGGTAGCGGAAAATGCAATAAACAGGTGGGGCTTATCACTGGAAAGAATAATTGAAGAACGATGGAATTTGCGGCATTTACCATCTAAAAGATTACATGAACTCCAAAACCTTTACGACCCCGCTAGCAATAATTTACCCTCCTCTCATGATCAATTTGATTCCTGGGAAAAGCGCCTCGAGCAATTGCTGGAAAGGATTAATCTGCGAAGTAAAGACGAAAGTGTCAATCTCAAAAATGCCGTAGATAAACTGGGTGGCGAAAAATGGTTCATAGTAAATCGCCATAATGATAATTTTAGAGGCCATGGACTTCCAGATTTACTTGAAGCCTGGAACTTCGCACTCTGCTTAGAAAAGCCACGCCGGGGATACGAGGAGGTATAAAAATGCTTGAATTAATTTTCAAGTTAAAAATCCTCTCCAACTATCATGTAAGTGCAGGCTATGGAAAAGGTTTCAGGCTGGATTCAGCTTTGCTCACCGAAGATGGCAAAAATGGTGCACCGGTGATTCGCGGTAGCACGCTGGCCGGATTGCTACTTGATTCTGCACGTAGAATGCTAGAGCTGCCCCCTCTGGCTAAACACCATGATAAAGAAAAAGTCCTTGAAAGAATCTTTGGCTCGCCTCGTCAAATTAAACGATGGTCCATATCTTCAGCTTATCCTGACGAGGAGTTCTTTGAAGAAAAAGAAATTGTTCAGCGCGTGCGCATTGACCCCCGTACACGACGAGCCGAAAAGCATAAATTATTTTCACAAGAAGAAGGCAAAGCCGGTCAAGTATTTGTTTTTAGCGCAACTTGCCTCCATAATGATCCCTCTGTTCTGGATGAAGCTGCATTAATCACAGCAGTAGCACGTTTTACCCGACAGCTTGGCCGTTCTCGTCGTAGAGGACTGGGCGAATGCGAAATTCATTTAAAAGACCATACCTGTGAGAAGTTTCTGTTAGAACATTTCAAAAAGGCTTGGTTGGAAGACAAAAAGTGCACGCCTGTTTACACAACCGAAAGAAGTATATATCCAGAAATTGATTACGCTCGCTTTTTCCACGAAAAAAAGCTACGGTTCAGGCTTATCATCCGCTTAGATGAACCCTTGTTAATTGCCAATCGAGCCATGGC